>JAGZDD010000191.1 GCA_018369015.1 Clostridiales bacterium
GCTGACCCACAACAGGGAAACAATGGTAGGCCTGGCGATTGACAGTATTTTGGCGCAGAGCTTTACGGATTTTGAATTGATTATTATCGACAATGGTTCGGCCGATCAAAGCGGAAAGATTGCCGGGGAATACGCCAAAAAGGATGAGCGTATCCGGGTATTTTGCCGCAATGACAGCAATATTGGCGCAGGGCGCAATATGGCGTTAGACATGGCCAGAGGGAAGTATCTGACCTTTATTGACGACGATGACTGGGCAGAACCGGATTTTCTTGAATTTCTTGTAAAGCTTTTAGAAGAAAATAACGCGGATGTAGCGATTTGCGGGGCGGCAGATAAAGCGTTTGATGAGAAAAAGGTGATGACCGGAGAAGAAGCAGTCATCGAGCTTTTGCGCCGGAAAAAGTATAATATGGCCTTTCCAACGAAAATGTTTACAAAAGTAATGGCAGAAAAATGGCGTTTCCCGGAAAATAGTAAATATGACGATATTGTTCTTATGTATAAGCTTTTGGCAAAGGCGGACAGGGTCGCTTATCATGGCCTTGCGAAATATACGTTTTACCGTCATACTGGTAATCATTCCGCCTGGACGACAAACCACAGCCTGTTAAATGCACAGATCCTTGACGAATATCTGGACGCTTACAGAGAGCGCACAATTTGGCTGAGTGAAAGCTTTCCTGAAAGCAAGGATGTTTTTTTGTATTTTGAGTTGTCTTTTATGATTTCTATGGTGGAAAAAATCGAGCGTCTCCATATTCAGGGCTGCGAAAAGCAAAAGCAGCTTATGGTAAACTATTTGAAAGAGCACGAGGACCAATTGTTAAGGTGCGATCTGTGCCAGCCTTTTGAAAAGGAATGGATGGAAAAATATATTGATAAGCCCGGTGAAAACGGGGCTGATATTAAAGCAGAGGAGAGAATATAAAATGTCTGAATTATTAGTTGCCCGCCGTCTGGCAATTGTTCCTACAACAAATTGCAGCTTAAACTGTGAGCTGTGCTGTGATTTTTTGAATGGCCCGGTGGCGCGCAGAGATATCCCTTTTGAATCGGTATGCCGGGATATTGACGCCTGCTTTGAGCTGATCGACCATGTTGAGTGGCTGCAGTTTGTCGGCGGAGAGGTTTTTGTTTATAAGGATTTTCCAAAGCTTATCAATTATGTACATAAATACGAGGATCGCTTTGACCGGCTGATTATTGAAAGCAACGGAACCGTATTCCCGGGCGATGACGGGCAAAAGGCAATTCTGTCCTGGGGCGGTAAGGTCAGCCTGTTTATAAGTGATTATGGTAAGCTGTCGCGCAGCAGGGATCGGTTTGTGGAATTTTTTGAAAATAATGGCATTGATTACCGGCTGAAAATTTATTATGGTGAAAATCAGTATTTTGACGGCTGGATTGATAATAATAATCCCCATGACCTGAAAGAGCCGGGGGATGTTCTGGAAGTTAATGCGAAAAATTGTTCTCAGAGCCGGTGCAAAAATATGCACTGCTTTGACGGAAAGCTGTATCGGTGTTCTAATTCCTGTTTTATGCAGGAAATGGGGCTGTTTCCACCGAAAAAAGGCGATTTTGTTGACCTCCATGACGATACGGGCCGCGGGGAAAAACGGGAAATTATTGAACAATTTTATGAATATGCAAGACGCTCCTGCCGGTACTGTAAATTCAAATATCAGGCGGTCCTGCCAAGATATGCGGCTGCAAAACAGCTCTTAGGTGTTCGCAATGATTGATTATTACAGCGCGTTTTCAAGGGCGTCAGAGCTGTATACGCTTTTGAATGACGAGCTTTCCCAAAAGATTTTATGGAATCGTATGCGGTATGACATTGCCCCGTCTTTAGAGGGAATGATGTCGCTTTATGCCGACACGGGGATTATCAGTCAAAAGGAAGCCTTGGCTCAGTGCGGCTGGAAGGAGCGGTTTTCACAGCTTCTTAATGGCGGGAAAAAGATTTTCCTTTATGGGGGGGGAGATGCGGTGAAATGATCGGCCGCCAAATTTTAAAGGAGAAGGGGCGCTTTACGGGCTTTTGCGACAAAAATGCGGAAAAGTCAGGAAGTATTTTGGGGAAACCAGTCGTTTCACCAAAATACCTGATAAAAAATAAGGAAGACTGTTATGTAATGATTACAAGCATGGATTATGCAGATGAAATATGGCGGCATTTGGTAGAAAATCAATTTCCTCAAAACCACATTCTTCCTTATTTTTGCAGCTATGGGCGCTCTTTAAAGATTTTAAGGGAAAAGCAGTATTTTGATTTTCCGGCGTATTATCCGCGCAATAAAGCGTTTATCGACGCCGGGGGATTTATGGGGGAAACAAGTCTTCGGTTTGACCGATGGAGCCAGGGGCTTTATTCCGGGATTTATATGATTGAGCCGGACGAGGCACTGTGCAGGAAGGCCGAGGAAGCCTTCCCCAAAGCGCTGCGAAAAAAGATACATATTATTTCGTCTGCTCTAGGCAGCCAGGAAGCGGTTATGCCCTATACCGCACAAGGCTGGGGCCGGGGCCATCTTTTCAAAGCTTCTTTGGAAACAGGCGGGGCGCCCCAGGCGAACAGCGAATTGCAGGGGCCGCTGACGTCGGTTAAGGTGGTGACGTTAGATGCTTTAGTAAAAGAAGCGGTCGGTTTTATAAAACTGGACATTGAAGGCTCGGAAATGGCAGCGCTGTCGGGCGCTAAAGAAATAATCAGCCGCGACCGCCCTTTTCTGGCTGTCTGTGTGTACCACAGGAGCGGCGATGTGCTGCAAATTATGGATTATTTACATGACCTTGTTCCTGAGTACCGTTTTTGGCTGCGGCATTATGACTGCTTTTTTTGGGAAACTGTTTTATATGCGTCGGTTTGATGATAAAAATAGAGGAAGTGAGTTATGGGAATTTTAAAACGGCATTTTCCCTTTGGACTTGGAACGAGCCGGTTTCCGATCTCCGGGCCGGGAGATGCCAAGGGAATTGAAGCCTCAGTGAAACTTGTACTTCGCGCTCTTGAGGCGGGCGTTGATTATATTGATATTGGATACTCATACAGTGCCGGAGTGGCGATGAGTGTACTAAAACGGGCGTTTCAGGAAACGAAACGCCCATTTGGCGTGACTGTGAAGGTGCAGTATGGAAAAGATTATACGGCTGCCGACACCAAAAAGCGCGTGATGTTTTATCTGGAAAGCATGGGCCTTAAAAAGGCGCAGTATTTTACGTGCTGGAGTATCCAAAGCTATGATGAATTTGAGAAAATTATGGAAAAGGGCGGAATTTATGACGGCGCCCTTAAGCTTCGGTCCGAAGGGCTGATTGACCATATTTGCGCTTCCTTACATGCGGCTCCGGAAGAAATGATTAAAATCATTGAAAGCGGTGCTTTTGAGGCTGTGACGGTTTCTTATTCCCTGCTAAATGCTGTGCAGATGCAGCCCGTATTGGACGCCGCGTATCAAAAAAATGTGAGCGTTATTGTGATGAATCCCCTTGGCGGCGGCATTATCCCTCAGGCGGGCAGCTATTTTTCTTTTGCCTGTTTAGAAAAAGACGAGGGAAATATTGTCCACGCCGCTTTAAGATTTGCTAAAGCCCATCCGGCGGTGGATATTGTTCTTGGGGGCGTAAGCGCTGAAGCTGAGCTTAAAGATTCCCTGGGGATATTTACGAGTGAGGATACACAGGCGGCCGTGCGCCTGCCCCGCGTTTTAGAGCAGGCCGGAAATCTTGAAGGCTTTTGCACAGGGTGCCGTTATTGCGAGGGGTGTCCGAAGGGAATACCTACCTATGCTTTAATGCAGGCGGGCAATGCCCTTTTATTCCCGCCGGTTCCATCGTATAACCGTCAGCAGACAAAAGCTTTGCTTTATGATCTTCAAATATTCAGAAAACTGTATTTTGACTATGACTGGCTCCCAGACAGTGGGGAAAACCCCTGCGTCCAATGTGGAAAGTGCGAGCGCTCCTGTACGCAGAAGCTTGGGATTATTAAAGAGGTTGCAGACATTTATCGCCGGATAAAGCAAAGGGGCTACAGCGTGCAGGCGCGCCGTAAAAAAATCGAGGCGCTGATATGCGGCCAGCCATATAAAAAAATCGGTTTGTACCCAAGCAGTGTTGTCGCTAATGAAATTATTTCATATTGTGAAAAATATTTGGAACGGCCAGATATTGAGTGGCTTCTTTTTAATAGTTCCCAGGCGTTGTGGGGGCCGGATGAGTACGGGCGGATTGTACACAGCCCCGAAGAAATTGAAGCATTGCGTCCGGAAATGGTATTGATAACGACCTATCGTTATGATGATGAAATTGCGCGCAGTCTTAAAGTATATGAAAAACAGGGGATTAAAGTGCAGAGATTTTACAGTGACAGTGACGTTCCCTGGACATTTTAATTTTCCGAAGGAGGGAACAGACGATGAAACAGTTGGTAATGCAGCAGACAGGAATTGCGGTAACTATGGCCTGCGATTTAAAATGTAAATTATGCAGTAATTTTTCACCTTATTATCCGCATCCGGTTTATGAAAATATTGAACGGCTCAGGGAGGCGATGCGCAGGTATTTTAATATTGTGACCCATGTCCATAAGCTGATGATTACAGGTGGAGAACCTTTTTTGTACAAGGAGCTGGGGCTGTTTATTAATGAAATTAAAAAATATGAGGATAAGCTGGACATTTTCGGCTGTATAACGAATGGGAGCATTTTGCCTGGAACGGATTTACTTGAAGCCGCTGCGGGCTTTGGCGAAAAGTTTCATATTTTAATTGATGATTACGGCCCGCAGCTTTCCGTCCATGTTCCTGCCATTGTCAAAGCCTTAGAGCAGTATAATATAGCTTATATATGGCGCAAGTACAGCGGTCAGGAGGTTCACTGCGGCGGCTGGGTCGATTTTGGAGATTTGACCGAACAAAAATATGATCGGGAAGAGGCCGAGGCTTTATTTGCCCGGTGCGCGTACCCACAGAAATTAAAGTTTGCCTTTGATTTGGTGGACGGCTCGATGTATCCGTGCGGCCCGAGCCGCAGGTGCCAGGAATTGGGAATTACCGGCGATTACAGTGAGTTTATCAATTTATTTGATGATACCCTCACAGTGGAGCAGCAAAGGGAAAAAATCGCTGAGATCTATAACCGTAAAAGCCTTTCCGCATGTTCGTATTGTTATGGGATGTGCGATGATTCCGTACGTTATGCGCCTGCCCAGCAGCTAAGTAAGGACGAATTAGCCTGCGTCCGCTCCGGCGCACGGTTATATGCAGAAGTCAAAAAGATGTAAAACATGGAGAGTGTGGAAAGGAAGCAGCAATGATCACTGTTTATACGCAGGTTTATAATACGCCCAGAAATTATCTGGTGAAATGCCTGGAAAGCGTTTTAAATCAGACTTATACGGATTTTGAATACCTTTTAGCGGATAATGGCTCGACAGACGGCAGCTATGAGATTTTAAAACAGTATGCCCTGAAAGATAAAAGAATACGGTTATTTCATTTTGATACAAATAACCCGTATGGCCGCTGGGAGGAAATCAAAGAACATATTTGCGGAGATTACATAAGTGTTGTAGATTCCGATGATTGGGTTGATCCGGACTACCTTAAGCAGCTTTGCAGCTTTGCCGAAATAAATGATTTAGACATCGCCTGTGCCAGCGCAGTATTTCATCAAATGGATTCGGGAAAAAAATCGCTCCGCCGGGTGAACGCGGATTTTATTGTTCCAAGGGAAAGCTATGGGGAGTTTTTTCCATACTATCATGTTTTTTTCCGGACAAACTGGGGAAAACTCATAAAAAGTGCGATTGTCAGAGAAATCGATATAGCGAATTTTCCATGCCTGTCCTATGGGGCGGATACGCTGTTTTCCTTTGGAGCGATACGTAAGGCAAAGCGGTTCGGGATTACTTCTATGCTTTTATATAATTACAGGGTGCGATCGGATTCCCTGTCATACCACTATAACAAGCTCCGCTTTCAATCCGATCTTTACCTTTATGAGGACGCCAAAAAATTTTTGCTGGAAGTTGGCGGGCTTACCTTGTTCAATGAAAATTTTATTTATAAAGTGTTTGCCAACGCCCTTTTGGATACCGTCAATGTTATCAAACACTCAGACCTGGAAAGCGATGAAAAGATGAGTGCGTATTGGGAGATTGCCGGGAATCCGGTAACTATGGCCTGCTATAAAATCAATGACGAGCAATGCCGTTTCAGCCGGAAAATGCTTTTGCAGGAAATATTAGAACTAGGGAATCAGAGACTAGGAACCGGGGCTTTGGCGTTAGAGCCTGAAGTTGCGGGATCTGAGCCTGAGGCGTCAGACTTGCATACTCAGGAGCTATTTAAAAAGTCACTGCAATATTTGTGTCCTCATTGCACTCCGGCTATATCAGCGGCGGATGACGCTGTGCTTGGCGACGCCCGGCTGCATGCTGCATTTTTGGAGGATGAGCGCAATATGCTGGCGGATCGGCTGCTTGATATGTTTGATATAAAAGCCCCGCATTGCGAAAAAAATGAAATTTTAGGCCAAATGCTTCAAAGCCTGGCTTATGAAAATTGTTTCCTGTTCCAGATCGGCAGTATTGATTTTATGATCAGCTACAAGGCGATTTATTCCGATGTTTTTAAGGGAAAGCTAGAGGACGCCCTGGATAAAATGAGCGGCCTGCTTCTGGAAGAACAAGTAAAGCAGGAAGAAAAGACTTTTTTGGAGCTTTACATCAATTTAGCGGCAAAACAGGAGCTGCCGGATGCCTTTGTTTTAGGAAAGATTCTTATGTCGAAGCTCTATTTGCGGTGCGGGGAAGAAGATGAGTACCGTAAAATCATGGCTGAGCTTAACGACATGGGAATTTATGCTTAAAAATTTTTTTTATGGGAATACTAATCTTAAATTACTATGAAAGTTATCAAGTGGGCAGACGCAGGGGCAAATTTATTTGACCCTGTGTATGCACATTTGATAACCCCAAGGTATGAGGACGGTTGCTGCGTGCCAGTGGCACGCGTCTAGCAACGACCGGAGCGAAGCGTAGACCTGCTGCAAGCAGCGGAAAGTCCGAATACCTTGGGGCAGGATTGCGGGGTGCTAAGCGCCAGCGGCGCTTGTTAAGCACCGACCGGAGCGGCAGCGTAG
>JAGZDD010000192.1 GCA_018369015.1 Clostridiales bacterium
CGGACGGCTCTAGGGGGAGGACATGCGGCAATGGGCTACGGTGTGTAGCCATGTATATGTGGGAAAAATCCGGAAGAAAAAGTAAAGAGATACGTATTGAAACCTTATCCGGGATATGCTGCGCCCGGCCACAGCCTTTAAATAAAAGAAAATGCTGGGTGAGTGTTACGATGGGGCGGGCCTTTGGCAGAGATATGCTTGTACCCAGACACGAAATTGGAAAAATGCTGCCCGGCGGGATTTTTATTGAGTGGGCCAGGCTTGTAGATACAGGAAATTTTCATTGTGTAGTGATGATAAAAAGCTACGATAAGGACAGCCTTCCTGAAAATATTCTTCAAATGCTAGAACTGAAAAAAATTGGCAGTTTTCTGGAAAATTACAGCGGTTTTCCGGGAAGTGTCAACACAGAACTGTGTGTGGCAGATATATGTGCGGAGGATCATGGAACTGAAATTGTCAGAGCAAGAGTGTGGGAACGGGGAAGCGGTGAAACATTGGCCTGCGGAAGCGGAGCATGTGCGATTTACCGGGCGTTTGCGGACCAGAGTATAAAACATGGAGAAGAGCCAAAGAAGCAATGTATTTTTATGCCTGGCGGACGGCTTCATGTGGAGGAAACAAAGGAGGGCCTTTTGCTTTCAGGAGAGGCGGCCCGTGTTTTTGAGGGAAAAATATGGTGGTGACTGTTGCAACTTTTTGCAAAATGCGATATTCTATTTTATAGAGATAATCAATGGACGGCTGTTGTTTGCAAGTGATAGTTCCGTTGCCGGAGCTGATCGTTTGGCCGGTGGGCGGCAAGCAGCCCCCTTCGATATGCTGTAGATAAAGTCAGGAGATAAAAATGCTGTATAAATTTCTTACTTACGTAAATTCAACAAGCAGCGGTACGACCTATTCTAATATCGCTTATTATATTAGTAATAACTTTTCAAAGATTTTGCATATGAATCTGGAAGAACTGGCAGATGCCTGTTATGTATCTCAGGCGACGATCAGCCGTTTTTGCCGGTTTTTAGGCTTTGAAAGCTTTACTCACTTTAAGATGGAGTGCCAGCGCTCGCTTCGGGACGGAGAGCGCAGGATTAATGATATTGTGAGTACGATCAGTAAAGGGGATGAGGAATTTAGAAAGTCCTTTCAGCGCTATGGTGATGTGATTATTAAAGAGCTTCAGTCATTAATGGAAACCATGGATGTGGCCCAACTTGACGCTCTGCTAGACCGGATTCATAATACAGAGGATGTGGCCTTATTTGGAATCCACCGATGTGCTTCGGTGATCCAGGAGCTTCAGTTTTCCTTTGCGCTTAAAGATAAATTTGTTAAAGCATATGCTGGTTCAACCCATCAGCTGGAATGTGCAAAAAACTTGAAAAAGGACAGCCTGGCTATTGTTGTGACCTCCAGTGACGGATTCTGGTTTGAGGCCCACGATGTGGTTGATGCTTTAGCGGAAAGCCCCTGCTATAAGATTTTACTTACTACTGGCCGTGACGGCAAGCGGGGGGAAATTTTTGACGAGGTTATTCTCATTGGCAGCGGCAAAGAGCGAGGCTGCGCTTATACAATGATGAATTATAGTGAAACAATGATTAGCCGTTATTTTACAAAATATTAGGTAAAAAAACATTCAAGCCGCGCTGTGCGCGGCACCACCACGGATGAAAGCCAGATGGCTCCGTGCCTGCGGCACTCCGCCATCTGCCGGTGGTATTCGTGCTTTACGTTCCGCCTACGGCGGTCTACGCTGCCGCTCTGGTCGGTGCTTGACAAGCGGTCTACGTTCCGCTTCGGTCGTTGCTGGACGCGTGGTCTACACTCCGTTCCGGTCGTTGCTGGACGCGTGCCACCGGCACGCAGCAACACTGGCGCTTAGCACCCCGCACTCATACCACCTTGCCCGTCCGATGTCTGTGAGTCATTGCGTGCAAGCACGCCCTGCCTTACAGCCGCCGTCCGGGGCTTTCATAGTAAACGGCTGGTAAACAGAAGATACGGGGGCGATGGCAATGGTAAGTAAAACAGTGAAAGTAAACAGTGAATTAGGGATTCATTTGCGCCCGGCAGGGAAGCTGGCGGATGAAGGAATGAAACATTCCTGTGCGATACGCCTGATCCGTAATGGGAAGATTGTTAATGGAAAAAGCCTTTTAAGTATTTTAAGTCTTGGGATAAAAAATGGCTATGATGTAGAGATCCAGTGTGAAGGCAAGGACGAGCAGGAGGCTTTAGACGCTTTTGTAAAAATATTAAGTGAGAATGAGTAAACGGGCATACCGCCGTCGGGAGCTTTCATAGTAAACTTCCATGCCGCGCTGCGCGCGGCACCACTACGGATGAAAGCCAGATGGTTCCGTGCCTGTGGCACTCCGCCATCTGCCGACGGTATTCGCGCTTTACGTTCTGCCTGCGGCATAACCCGCGTTCATACCGTCTTGTCGGCAAATGTCCGCGCATCCGGCCAAGCGAGCTTGCCCGCCTGTGCGTCCACTTGCCGAGCTTTCATAGTAAATTAAGGGGGCCAAAAAAACGAGGATTCGTTTTTTTGGCCCCCTTAATTTTTGTAAAAACCCCCATAAACGAGGGAGGCCTGGCAGTGCGGTCTGCCAGGCAAATGTTATGAAAAAATCAAACTGGTTTGTTGTAGTAATCATTGATTACTACAATTTTATTATAGTGATAAAATGTGATAAAATTTTGTCCTCTCCATTAAGAATGCATAAAAATTACACTAAAAAAGACGTAATGACTTATGTTTGCTAAGATACCGCCAAGGCTGCTCCATAGGCAATGAAACTGCCGCCTTTTTTACCCAAGGATCATAGGGCAGAAAAAAGGACTTTGCCGCAGAAACGGCGGTCACTTTGGTTATATAAATGTTATGTAACCATCCAAAAACAGAACAAGATATTTTACTGGGTTTGCGGTATTACCCAGCATTTGCTGGTGTACCCAGAGCCGCGCTGCGGAGAGACTCATAGTGCGGCAATAATGTTTCCGTGCAGTTTTTATGAATGAATATTTTTAATAAATTCATGTACTGCGTCTGGTTGCCTGTATATACAGAGTCACGGAATGCCGGCTGTTATGATCGGGGGGCCGGAAAATACACCGGGCATGATCACAATACATATATCTTGTGATATTCATAAAAAAATTGCTCAGCGTTTCTTTTTTTCACTGTTTTCCGGCTTGGGGTGGGAGGCCTGCTTTAAAACACCGCGTCCTTTAAGCACCCGGTAGATGAGCATATAGGCGTAAAGCATGACCGGAACTGCTACGGTGCAAAATATGGATGCTTTAAAGAGGCCCTGGGCAAGCTCTCCGCTCATTAGTGAGAATATTAGTGTACTTAAATACATAATTACAAGTAATATGGCTCCGGCCAGGGCCAGCAGCCGCTTTACCTTCTGCATTGCTAAATTTCCTTTCAATTAATAGGATTCTGGATGTAAAAGTATTTTCAACAGTTCGGCAATCTTAAGCTGTTACAAGTATTCTACATGACTTCAGGAATAATTGCAAGAATATGATACAGCATGTTTTCGTGTAACTCAGTGTATACAGAGAATGATTTCGCTGCGGCTGTTGAAATTTTGGGTATAGCCAAGATTATATTATGATTAAATTCCCTGAAAATGGCAATGCTTTAGAGGACAGTAAAGGATGATTTGATGAGGGAGGCATGTCCGTGAAAAAAAGCTGGATTTTTGGCTGTATGATATTTTGCGGCTTTGTGCTGCTGTTTGTTCCAAATAAAAATTATCAGAGAGAGATTTCCGGTAAAATTTTAAGGTTCCACGTTGTCGCTAACAGTAATTCTATGGAGGATCAGGCCTTGAAACTGGAGGTCAGAGACCGGGTGATCGACTATCTTTCAGAGCCGCTGTCGGACTGTGGCAGCCGGATGGAGAGCGAGGAAATGGTACGAAGCCTTTTGCCCAAGATTGAAAACGTGGCGCAGGAATACGTCCGGAGTAAGGGCTATGACTATGAGGTGCAGGCAGCGGTGGGCGAACAGTATTTTCCTGTAAAAACCTATGGAGATATGACATTCCCACGGGGATATTATGAAGCGCTGACTATTGACATTGGCAGCGGCAGGGGAAGAAACTGGTGGTGCGTTTTATTTCCAAATCTTTGCTTTACCGATGCAGTGACCGCTGGTGTACCTGGAGAATCCAGGGAGCTTTTAGAAAATGAGTTAAACAGTGAAACCTATGAATCTCTTTATGAAGGCGAAGAAGTGCAGATCCGGTTTAAGCTTGGTGAATTTTTAGGCGGATTTTTGCAGCAGAACAAAAAGTACTGACGGGAAATGGCAGCACATTGCCCTGCGAGCTGTTGTCTGCCATGGAAGAAAAAAGAATAAAATAATATCAGCAAAATCCTCTGTTTTCAATAATGAACAGAGGATTTATTATCTAAAGGTTGAATAATAGGTTCATTTAAGCTAAAATAAAGAAAGTCATAGGCCAACAATGTGCTTGAAGCATAGAATATAGAGTGCTGATATAATAAAAAGGAGTTTGTATGATAATGAATAAAAAGCTGGCAGTTGCAGTGCTATTTGGCGGACAGTCATCGGAGCATGAGGTATCTTGTATGTCTGTTGTCAATGTTGTTTCTGCAATGGATAAAGAAAAATATAATGTTTATATTGTCGGTATTACCAGGGAAGGCCGCTGGCTCCTTGTTGATGATATAGCGAAGGTAACGGAAGATACATGGCGGGAATCAAAGATCCAGGCGGTTTTGAGCCCGGATACTTCCGATCATGGCCTTTTACGTATGGATGGCACACAGATGTGCCGGATACATATTGATGTGATTTTTCCTGTGCTTCATGGAATGTACGGGGAGGACGGAACGGTTCAGGGCCTGTTTGAACTGTCAAGAATCCCTTATGTTGGCTGTGGTGTTCTTGCCTCTGCGGTGTCTATGGATAAAGTATATACAAAACTGATTGTAGATACCCTTGGTATCCGTCAGGCCAAATATGTCCTTATTACTCACCTGGAACTAAAAAACATGGAGGACTGTGTCCGCCGTGTGGAGGAAAAGCTTTCCTATCCGGTGTTTGTAAAGCCGTCTAAGGCTGGCTCCTCAAAGGGGGTATCAAAGGCGGGTAATAGAACAGAGCTTGCCGCTGGTCTTTTAGAGGCTGTGAAGCATGATTCCAAAATCCTTGTGGAGGAAACAATTACCGGAAGAGAAATTGAATGTGCTGTTCTTGGCGGTTATGACCCAAAAGCATCCGGAGTAGGCGAAATATTATCTGCGGATTCTGCGCTTTACTCTTATGAGGCAAAATATTTTAATGCCGACTCACGGACGGACATTCACCCGGATCTGCCGGATGGCGTTTATGAGGAAGTGAGGGAGGATGCGGTGCGCATTTTTAAAGCTGTGGACGGCTACGGGCTTTCCAGAGTTGACTTTTTTCTGGAAAAAGATACGAATGACATTGTCTTTAATGAGATTAATACCCTTCCGGGATTTACTGGAATTAGTATGTATCCAGTATTATGGGAGGACAAAGGTGTCGAAAAATCGAGCCTTATTGATCGCCTGATTGCCCAGGCATTTGAACGCTACGGCGCATAAGGAGGAAGTTATTGTGATGAAAGATGCTCCCATTGGCGTATTTGATTCCGGTGTCGGGGGCCTTACGGTCGTCAGGGAAATTATTCGGCAGCTTCCCTCGGAAAATGTTGTTTATTTTGGCGATACTGCCCGGGTACCCTACGGCAGTAAATCTCAGAAGACGATTATTGAGTATACAAGGCAGATTATTCATTTTTTGAAGACTAAAAATGTGAAGGCTATTGTTATTGCCTGCAATACGGCCAGTGCGTATGCCCTGGATGCCGTTGCATCAGAGGTCGATGTTCCGATTATCGGTGTTGTGCGCCCCGGGGCCTATACGGCTTCAACGACAACGGTGACTGGCAATATCGGTGTCATTGGAACAGAAGGTACGATTAACAGCGGAATTTATACAGCAGTGCTTCACGAATATAATCCGAAATTCAAAGTTATTGGAAAAGCGTGTCCTCTTTTTGTTCCTTTGGTAGAGGAGGGGCTGCTTAATGATTCTGTGACTGATGAAATTGCGTCAAGATATTTAAAGATTTTGAAGGAATCGCATGTAGACACTCTGATTCTTGGCTGTACCCATTATCCTCTTATCCGCAGTACGATCCGCAGGATTATGGGAGAGGGCGTCAACCTTGTCAACCCAGCCTATGAAACGGCTATCAGCCTGCGCCGTATGCTTAAGCAAATGGGGATATACCGCGATTGCGGAGACCCGGAATACCACTTTTTTGTCAGTGACGGCACAGATAAATTCAGCGCTTTTGCAAATTCTATTTTGCCGGTAGAGCTTGTGGAAACGCGCCTTGTACCGATTGATGAATATTAACGAGAGGAAGGATTAAGCACCTATGACAAAGGATGTCATTGTTTCGATCAGCGGCCTGCAGATGGATGTGGAAAACCAGGCTCCGCTGGAGGTTATTACCGTAGGTAATTATTATTACAAAAATGGAAAACACTATATATTATTTGATGAAACAGCCAGCGATAGCGGCGCCCATACAAAGAATACGATAAAAATTGCGGATAACCGGGTAGATGTTATAAAAAAGGGGGAAAACAGTGTCCATATGGTGTTTGAACCGGATACAAAGAATATGACATATTATCAGACGCCCTTTGGCAGCTTGCTTGTAGGGATCAATACTTTGGGCATTTCTCATAAAGAGGATAATCTTAATATTCATACAAAAATTAATTATGCCCTGGAGGTTAATTATTCCCATATGTCTGATTGTTCCATTGAAATTAATATAAAATCGAAAGAAGACAAGAATTTCAGACTGCATTAAAAGGAGAGGCTCCCCGCCGTGTGCGGAAGCACCATGTATGAAGGATGATTGCTCCGTGCCTGCAGAGTCTCCGCAGCCACTCCGGTCGGTGCTTAATAAGCGGTCTACGCTCCACTTCGGTCGTTGCTGCGTGCCACCGGCACGCAGCGCCGTGCTTTACGTTTCGCCTACGGCGCAACTCGCACTCATACCGTCTTGTCGGCAAATGTCCGCGCATCCGGACAAGCGAGCTTGCCC
>JAGZDD010000193.1 GCA_018369015.1 Clostridiales bacterium
AGTTGTATAAGCACAATACGCAACTGGAGGGAGGTAAGGTGTGAGCTATGTCAAACGTTATCGTTAAAGAAAACGAAACTCTGGACAGTGCTTTACGCAGATTCAAAAGAAACTGTGCAAAAGCAGGTATTCAGCAGGAAATTCGTAAGAGAGAACATTACGAAAAGCCAAGCGTTCGTCGCAAGAAAAAGTCCGAAGCTGCGAGAAAGCGCAAGTTCAAATAATTAAAAAAATGTCTTAAATAAAAAACCATAGTATCCATTTATTTTCGCGGGCAACAAGCCAAGTGACTGTTTGCAGGCATTTGGCGGTTTCCGTTAGGAAGGTGATGGGTACTATGGTTTTTTTTCGTTTAAAATCGCAACTGTTCAGCCATGCCATCTCGGATTTGCGCAGCTAACTCAGCTAACCGCCGCCAACAAGGCTAAATCCTCGATTCAGGCTAAAGGATGACAAAACCTTTCTGCTAGCCAGCTTGCGCCAAAGTTTGCCTTCCTTAAGACGCATGGCTGAATAGTACATAAAATCATAAACTTTAAATCCACCTCATATACTGTACAAATAATGAGCAGTCATCCGGCCGCAGGGGGAAGAGTCGATGAAAAAACACAGAGCCAGGGTAAAGCAGACAAAAAAAGAGCATTTTGAACCGAAAAAAGGCCATTCTGAAGAATCCTTAAGGTCATTACTTAAGGATTCTATTCATTATATGAACATTTTTTACGATCAGGCACCGACCATGTATTTGTGCGGGAATCAAAGCCTTTATATTGAACACTATGAAAGTATTATTGAATATACAGGGGGCCGGGTAAAAATCCAGTTAAAAAAAATGCAGCTTGTTTTAGAGGGAAAAGATATTTGCCTGGAATATTTCTCTAAAGATGATCTAAAGGTTCGGGGAAATATTGAAAAAATGACATTTATCGGTTGTTAATATGTAACTATTCAGCCATGCATCTCGGATTTACACGGCTAACGCTGCTAACCGCCGTATATGCGGCTAAATCCTCGATTCGGGCTAAGCGCCCTATGCTAAAGGATGACAAAACCTCTGTGCAAGCCAGCTTGCGCTAAAGTTTGCTCTCCTCAGACGCATGGCCGAATAGTTACTTTGATATGAGGGAGTATCGGGCTTATGAGCAGATTCAGGGATTTTATCAGGGGTACTTTAGTGTGCGTGATTAAAGATGCGGCCCCGGAACGTTTTATGAACCTGTGCCGCGGCAGGAATATTTTTCTTGCCAATATCAGGGAGTCGCCGGGAGTTGTAGAGTTTGTGGTCGGTGCCGGGGATTATAGAAAGCTTAGGCCTGTTGTTAAAAAATGCCATATCGTTCCGCATATAAAGGCGCGCCGCGGCCTTCCATTTATTTTACATAAAAACCGGAGGCACAGTGTGTTTTTTGCAGGAATCTTGCTGGCTGCAGCCCTTCTTTTTATATTGTCTGGTTTTATTTGGAACATAGAAATTGAGGGCAACTATACGAATACAGACGAAAATCTTATCCATTTTATGAAGGAGCTGGGTGTGCATACCGGACAGAGAAAAAGCCGGGTGGACACGGCGGCCATTGAAGAGGAGCTGCGCCTTGCCTATGGCAATATATCCTGGGTGAGCGCCCGGATTGAGGGAACGGTACTAAAAATTGAGCTTAAGGAAGGGAAGGTGTTAGAGCCGAAGGCGGATGAAGCGCTATACGGGAATATTGTGGCGGCCCAGGATGCGGTCGTCACATCCATTGTTACGCGGACTGGAACCGCACGGGTCAAAGAAGGGGATACAGTCAGGGCTGGCGACATCCTTATTGAGGGGATTGTGGATATTTACAATGACGACGCTGCCGTTAAGACGACTCACAGCGTCCGCGGCGATGGCGATGTGTACGGCGCTGTGGTGGAACACTGCGAGGATTATTACCCGGCCTGGAAGTTGGTAAAAAACTATACAGGAGATCAAAAGTATTGTATAGGCCTGGAGCTTTTTGGTACGATGTTTACTTTCGGGGATGCCTCCTTTGAAACACAAAGCTATGAAGAAACGACTCAGGTGACAAAATACCGTCTGACCCCTAATTTTTATTTGCCCTTTTCTCTTCACAGGACAACGGGAAAAGCCTACGAGCCGGAGCGTATCAATTATTCTGAGGAGGAAATTCAGATTTTAGGGGGAATGGCTATAGAAAATAAATTAGCCAGATTAAAAGCCCAGGGCGCTCAAATTACACAGTATGATCTGCGCACCGAAATCGTTGGCGATAATTATGTGATTTGCGGGGATATTTATATGGTTATACCTATCGGGGAGTTTTGTTTATCAGGTAACGAGCCAGGCATCTTAAACGATATTACCGACAATGTGAACGACAATGCCGAATGATGTGAACTTGACGTTATCGGTTCTGGCTGTTAAAATAATACTACCTTTCATTTGTGATGGAGCCGCGCTTGGCGCGGCATATACTTTGTTTCAGAGGTGAAATATGTACGGTAAATTATCTCATTTTGACGCAGCCGGTAATGCGGTGATGGTTGATGTTTCAGAAAAAGAAGTTACCCGGCGCACAGCCGTTGCCCGGGGAACAATCCGGGTGAATAAAGAGGTTATGGCGGCAATCATTAGGGGAACCTCGAAAAAAGGCGATGTGCTTGGCGTTGCCAGGGTCGCTGGAATTATGGCTGTAAAAAATACATCGGCTCTGATTCCAATGTGCCACACCCTGTTAATTAATAAATGCAGCGTAGATTTTGAAATCGATGAGGAAAAATGTTCGGTCGACGCAATATGTACAGTGAAGGTTGACGGGAAAACCGGGGTGGAAATGGAAGCCCTGACCGGGGTCAGCGCTGCGCTGCTGACAGTTTATGATATGTGCAAGGCGATTGACAGGTCTATGACGATTTCAGACATCCGCCTTGAAGAAAAAACCGGAGGAAAAAGCGGTGTATATAAAAGGGATGAGAAAAAATGAAGGATGGGTGCCAAAGAACGATTGACTATCTGCGCGTTTCGGTCACTGACCGGTGCAATTTGCGCTGTCTGTACTGTATGCCAAAGGAGGGCGTGACATCCCTGGCCCACAAGGATATACTGTCTTATGAAGAAATTATCCGGCTGTGCCGTATTGTTGCCGGGCTTGGCATAAAGAAAGTAAAGCTGACCGGGGGCGAGCCGCTGGTCCGTAAAAATCTTTCGGATTTAGTGGCGGGAATAAAGGCGGTTCCAGGAATCCATGAAGTGACGCTGACAACCAACGGCGTTTTACTAAAAAAACAGCTTCCGGGGCTTTTGGCCGCCGGGCTTGACGCCGTCAATATAAGCCTTGATACTCTGGACGAAAAAAGATACCGGGAAATTACCCGGATTGGGAGCTTACCGGATGCCATGGACGGGATTTTTGCAGCGATTGGCGCTGTTCCTGCCATTCCTGTGAAGATTAATTGTGTGCCTTACTTTTCAGACAAAGAAAATATTGTTTCCATGGCCGGGCTGGCAAAAAAATATCCGGTACATGTGCGTTTCATTGAAATGATGCCCATTGGCCTTGGAAGCTTATACGGGCTTTGCCCGGAGGCAAAAATAAAACAGGTGCTTTCCGAGGCTTATGGCCCGCTGTCAGAGAGCGCCCGGCCTCTTGGCAACGGGCCGTGCCGCTATTACAGCATTAGGGGCTTTGCCGGGAAGGTAGGATTTATCAGCGCTGTCAGCCATAAGTTTTGCAGTGGATGTAACCGCGTACGGCTTACTGCCGACGGATATTTAAAGACATGCCTGCAATATGATACGGGCGTTGGCCTTAAGGTGCTTTTGCGGGAAAATAAAGAGGATACTGAGATTGAAACGGCTATAAAAACGGCGATTTTTAATAAGCCTGTCAGCCATCACTTTGGCGCAGGCGCCATGGCAGAGAAGGACGAGCATTTGTCTATGTTTCAGATTGGAGGTTGATCATATGAAGGTTGCAATTATTACATCCAGCGACTCCGGCTATAGGGGAGAGCGGGAGGATTTAAGCGGTCCTGTCATCAAGGAAATGGTGACAGAGCAGGGGTATGAGGTTGCAGGGCGGCTTCTGCTGCCAGATGATAAAAAAATGCTTTCAGAAGCAATGGCACAAATTGCGGACGAAGGAAGTGCCTGTCTGATTCTTACGACCGGGGGAACGGGCTTTTCAGTGAGAGATTGTATGCCTGAGGCGACGAAAGCGGTGATTGAGCGGGAGGTTCCGGGAATCCCTGAGGCCATGCGGGCCTACAGTATGCAATTTACCCCTAGGGCGATGCTTAGCCGCAGCGCTGCGGGAATCCGGAAGCAGACATTGATCGTAAACCTTCCTGGCAGCCCTAAAGCGGTCCGGGAATGTCTGGAGTTTATTTTGCCGCAGCTTAAGCACGGGCTTGAAATACTGCTTGGTGAAACAGGTGACTGCGCCCGCCGCTGATATGCGGCGAAACAGGAGGCCGCGGTGTTACTGGTTACAGGGAATCCGTGAACAATAACGCTGCGCCCGCAGCTAGTATACTAGGAGGGATTTTTTTGAAGCAAATAGAAACAAAGGACGCCGTAGGGCATGTGCTTTGCCATGATATTACCCGGATTATTAAGGATGTTGTCAAGGACACGCCTTTCCATAAAGGTCATATTGTGACAAAGGAGGATATTCCGGTACTGCTGTCACTGGGGAAAACCCATTTATATGTATGGGAAAATGACGATACGAAATATCACGAAAATGAAGCTGCAGAAATTTTATATCAAATTTGTAAAAATGACCATATGAACCGCACAGCAGTCCGCGAAGGGAAGATTGAGCTGATTGCAGACTGCGACGGACTGTTTACTGTGGACGTTGAGCGGCTTGATGCCATCAACAGCCTGGACGAGATAATGATCGCCACCCGGCACAATAATTTTCCTGTACATAAAGGCGATAAGCTTATAGGAACCCGTGTTATTCCTCTTGTTATCGATAAGGCGCGCATGGAGGAGGCGAAGAAAATCGCAGGAGATACCCCCTTAGCCTGCCTTCACCCTTATCTCCCTTTAAAATGCGGAATTGTTACAACGGGAAGCGAGGTGTTTTACGGCCGTATTAAAGATACCTTCACACCAGTCATTATTGATAAAATGAAAGAATATGGGATTTTTGTATGCGGCCATAAAACGGTGGACGATAAGCCAGAGAAAATCACAGCGGCAATTTTTGAACTTAAAAACGAAGGCGCCGATGTGATTGTCTGTACCGGAGGCATGAGTGTTGATCCAGACGACCTGACGCCAGGAGCAATTAAGGCGACGGGAGCACGGATCGTTACTTACGGGGCGCCGGTGCTGCCGGGAGCTATGTTTTTGCTGGCTTACATGGAGGACGGCACTGTGCTTATGGGGCTGCCGGGCTGCGTGATGTACTCAAAGGCAACGGTGTTCGACCTTGTTATGCCACGGATTGCCGCAGGAATTGAAGTGACAAAGACAGACATTGTGCGTCTTGGCAATGGAGGCCTGTGCCTTGGCTGCTGCGAATGTCACTATCCTGAGTGCAGCTTTGGCAAAGGGGTATGAGCTGATGGAAATGAAAAAGGATGGCCTTACGCTTGAGGCGGCCAGAGAGAAGATTTTGTGCGGGGTCGCTCCGTTAGATGAGGCGGAAGATGTGAGGCTTTTAGATGCTCTCGGGAGAATTTTAGCCATGGATATGTATGCCCGGACAGATAATCCGCCCTTTGACCGTTCTCCGGTCGATGGCTATGCCCTTAAGGCCTGTGATACCCGGGAAGCTTCACGGGAACAGCCAGTATGTCTGACAGTGATTGCACAGGTGGATGCCGGGGGATATTATTCCCAAACGGTGGAAAGCGGGCAGGCTGTCCGCATTATGACCGGGGCGCCGGTTCCGGGAGGCTGTGATGTATGTGTGCGTCAGGAGGACACAGATTATGGCGAAAAAGAAGTCCGTATTTATGTACCTTATAGTGCCGGTACGAATTATTGCCATGCCGGAGAGGATTTTGCCGCAGGGCAAAAACTGCTTACAAAAGGCACAAAACTTGGCTATGTGGAGATTGCCCTTTTAGCCAGCATGGGAATCCCGTCTGTGTCTGTGTACCGTAAGCCTAAAATCGCTTTATTTACTACCGGAGATGAACTTATTTTTCCGGGAGAACCTCTGCCCCCTGGAAAGATTTATAACAGCAATCTTTTTGGTCTTGTGGCCAGGCTTAAGGAGCTTGGTTTTGCCCCTGAACGAATCCGCCAGCTGTCAGACGACGGGCAGGGCGGAGCCGCCGCCATAGCCAATGCCGCAAAAACGATGGATCTTATACTTACGACCGGAGGGGTCAGTGTAGGCAAAAAAGATATTATCCACGATATTATAAAGCTTCTTCCGGCAAAACGGCTGTTTTGGGGAATTTTGATGAAACCGGGGATGCCTACCATAGCTTCTGTTGTAGGGGATATGCCGTTGATTAGCTTAACTGGGAATCCTTTTGGAGCGCTGGCAACTTTCGAGCTTCTTGTCCGCCCGGTGTTAGCAAAGCTGTGCCGCGACGCTTCACTTTTGCCGGGGAAGGCCAGCGCTGTATTTTTGGGAGAATTTAAAAAGGCCAGTCCTGTGCGCCGGTTTATGAGAGCCAGGTATGATAACGGATACGTTGTCCTGCCAGAGGGGTCCCATTCCTCAGGGGTTTTGGCGTCTATGAGGAACTGCAATTGTCTGCTGGATATTCCTGGCGGCAGCCAGGGATTAGAAAGTCACAGCAGAGTTGATGTGGTTTTGCTCTGAAAGCCCCGGACGGCGGCTGCATGTCATTGTATACAAGCGTTTCCTGGCACGCAGCCGCTTTCAGGGCTTTTATTCCCGCGAGCAACGAGCAAAATACCTCGCTCCTTGGGGCGGGGTATTTGACTGTAAAACTTTTATGCCGCGCTGGGCGCGGCTTTGTCACGCATGAGAGAAAGGAGGGAAGGGCTTTGAAAAAGCCTTGTGTCATTGCTGTCTGCGGTGTGAAAAATTCTGGAAAGACGACGCTGATTGAGCGGCTTATTCCTGAAATTTGTGCGGCTGGGCTTAAAGTGGCGGTGATTAAGCATGACGGACATGACTTTGAAGCCGATG
>JAGZDD010000194.1 GCA_018369015.1 Clostridiales bacterium
CATACAAATATACATTCCCGTTAAATACGTTGTTTTACCCGATCCGGTAAAGCCAATCACAGTAACCTTATTACCTGGCATAAAAAACCTCCTTATTAAAGCTCTATAAACTGCCGGCCGCTGCGGTTATTTCTCTGAATTTTAAAATGCTCCTCCGCCCTTCCCGGCAGCTCAATTTTATAGTTTGCCACAAAATTCCTAAGATTTTTTGTAGGAACTTCAATAGACTGGAAAAGCTCTATTTTTTCATAAGCCTTTTTATAGTATTCGCTGGCCAGTTCCCCATTGGTTTTCGTGCCCAACAGTTTGCTTAAGGCCCAATCCATAATACCAATCTTCGCCGTATATTCTTTGTATTTTTCATTGTATTCCGAAGCTTGTGCACATGCTGTTAAATATTCAAGCTGCATGCCGCTGTCCAAAATATCCAGCAATGGCAGTTCCACGTTATAAAAGCCTTTATTCGTGCAAGATACGGGAACAATGCGGGTATACAGCTTTTTGTTGTCCTGGGTCGTCTGCAAAAAAGGCTGAATCGTTTGTGTCACTGCTTCCATTGAAATATTTCCAGGAATACGGTCATATTTTGTTAAAACAATAATCAGAGAAAAAAGAGGCTGTTCTCCTTTTTCCAGCTTTTGCGTAATCAGGCTGACAATCCGTCGGAACCGGTGGACAAACATCTGATTTTTCCATAAGGCCTCTGCTTCCAAAAAAATCATCATGCCTTCTGATTTTTCAATATCCTCTCCCAGATGATCAATACTTTTTTCGGTAATCACCCCGCCATTATAATCAATCCAGTTAAAATCCAAAATTTTCTTCTGGTTGTAATATAAGCTAAATTCATAGCTATTCCTTTTATCTGTTGCGCTTGGATACTCTCCCCGCGAAATTGCCTGGAACAATTTATGAAACCATTCCCTCGATGAAGTATCCGTTTTGATAAAAAATCCAGATACCCCTTTTTCCATAAGCCCAAAGGCACTGGACATATAGGTTGTCTTCCCTGAATCCTTATTTCCAAGCATTAAAATATTCATAGCAGCCTCCTAAGCCTTTAAAATTCAATCCATGTCTTTTTGTCCTCTTTTTTGGAAGCAGCCGGCAGCTCTAAGACTTGCCCGGTCAGGCGCTTTTTGGAAACAGGGCTGTTTGTTTTACCAGGAACAAAGGCTTCCACAGGCTCCTTTAATGCAAGACAAAGGCTTTTTAGCAGGCTTTTTCCCTGTATCCCCTCATAGCAGCGGCACAATTTTATAAAATACTGTACATCCTCCGCGTTAAAGTATTTTGAAAATTCCTCCGGGGTATTGGCCAGAAGCTGTAAAAATGCTTCGGGTTCTTTATCTGAACGAAGCGCAGCCCATGCGCGAATGGATTCATCCAGATACCGGAGGTATTCCTCCTGTGGAAGAAATGGTTTTGTCGCGTTGGCATACTCAAGCCTTAATTCATAAAGAACGGTTTCATTAAAATTCCGCTCTGCTGCATTATTCTCAATACCCGGACCGTTCCAGCGATTTCCAAGAACCGCCGTATAAATTTCTTCGTATTGAAGGGCAAGGTTCTTTTGTATTTCCTCATAGTTTAACGGGCTGCTTTCAATCCCCTGTTCAAACTCGTATCGGGCAACATCCCAAAGCAGCGGAGCTTTATTATAGGTCAGCAAATTATATGTATCATATGCATAACCGATAATATATTTCAGTGCTGCTAAAATCTGGTTTGTCAGGCCCTTCACACAGCTCTTTTTAATCTTTCCTCCTTCACTCTCCCACTTATAAGGCAATTTAAAGACCGTCGCATGCTGCTCTAACGCATTTCCAAATCCCCAGACGGTCAAAGAAATACAAATTTCTTCAGCCAGCACATTTGTATCAATAATAACGACCGGCAGCGCTTTCAGAGCATAACGGATATTCGTATTGACGGCCCCGCCATAGCAGTTTTCTTTATAGGCATTATGATAAAATAAAATATTTCTTGATTGAAAAATATTGTGGTAGCGGTCGATAAATTCCACAAGACCCTGCTCCACCTCCGGATAAATTAAAGATGTAAAATATTTATCACTGCTTTTCGCAAAAAAGACCCTGAGTGCCACTGTCTGATCGTTTAAAATTTGTTCCTCCCGCAGTACCGACGGCAATACTTTTAAGGGCCATTCCGCAATAAAGCGCT
This sequence comes from Clostridiales bacterium, assembly GCA_018369015.1. GTDB lineage: Bacteria > Bacillota > Clostridia > Lachnospirales > Lachnospiraceae > Catenibacillus. The sequence continues at coordinate 2,185 of JAGZDD010000194.1, forward strand.
GCCATTCTGTTGACCGGCACATTATTTCAAAATTCTTCTGCTGTTCTTCTAACCGAAATTGGTGATTTTTTGCATTTAGTTCACGCTGTAAACTGGCATTGGACTGATTGACGCTTAACTGGAAATTTTGACGGTTTTCTTCCATCTTTTTTGAAAATTCCTGATTTTGCTGGGCAATTTCACGCTGCTGGTCGCGGGCCAATTTCCCGTTATACAATGAACTAAATGCATTAATGACTGCCGTTGCGATATAAAATGTTCCAAATCCTCCTGGCATTACTGTACCTCCTATTTTCTAAGCTTATTTATACCCAGTGCCCCCGCACTTCCAGCAATCCCCGCTGCCTTTACATGCGTTACAGTCACTTGTTGTTCCATAATTTGAGTACCTGCCGGTGCCATCACATATATTGCAGCTTCCCAGGCCATAGCACACACCGCATAATTCCGGCTGCTGCCCATACACTGGTTCTACAGTTAATGATGGATCATTAGAAAATGAATAATCATACCTTGGAACAGCATTTGCGGGTACATCATAATTATATTGAGGCTCTGCATAGTAATTTTCATTTTCGATCTGCCAGTTATTCGATGTTCCACCGCTTGTACGATCTTCCCCGTCGTTCATCGCCAAATATATTCCCACTGCCACACAAACACAAAGTATAACTCCGATTATCTTTTTCATAGCATTACTCCTGTTCTTTATAATTTTTTAACTTCTACAAGTATGGCTGCAAAAAGGTGTAGGTTTTTGACAAGTATTTTTCGATTTGTAGTCTATGAAAAAAGTTAAAAAATATGGCATTTTTTGCCTTATCGTGGTATATTAAAGTAAATAACAAAAAAACAGGCTGCTTACAAAAACCTACACGTTTTTGTATGAATACCTGTTAATGTTGACATTCTTTACGTTTTTCATAGATATCCGCTCTGTATCTGAAAGTCGACAGCGGCATTCCGCAAGCCTTCGCCGCGGCGCTCCCTGTAATTTTTCCTGCTTTCCATTGATGATAAAATTTCGGAAACATCTCCGGCAGTGTTCCCGGCGGCCTTCCAAAGCGAACGCCTTTAGCCTTTGCTGCGGCAATCCCTTCAGCCTGACGCTGGCGTATGGCTGTCCGCTCATTTTCTGCGACAAAAGATAACACTTGCAAAACAATATCACTAAGAAAAGCTCCCATTAAATCTTTTCCTCTCCGGGTGTCTAACAAAGGCATATCCAAAACAACAATATCAATCTTTTTTTCTTTTGTTAATATCCGCCATTGCTCCAGGATCTCAATATAATTACGTCCTAAACGGTCAATGCTTTTAATATAAAGGAGATCATCTTTTTTTAATAATCGCACAAGCTGACGGTATTTCGGGCGGTTAAAGTCCTTTCCCGATTGCTTATCCATAAAAATATTTTGCTCTTGTATTTTTAAATTTCTCATAGCAATAAGCTGACGGTCCTCATTCTGCTCTTTCGTACTGACACGAATATATCCATAAACCTTCCCCATAAATTTTCCTCCCCATCCTTTTTATCTTCTCTAGTTTTATAATTCAATCAAAAAAATACAGCCGCACTGCGCAAAAGCAGCCACGGCTGTATTTTTACCTTTATTGATGATCGCGAATCCACTGTGCCACATCACCTTTAAACTGTTCCCAGGCGTCTTCATGTTCCACAAAATAAAGAGGGCAAGGCTTACCTGTAACATCATAGTGGCGGATCACATTTTCGGGAGGCACCTGCAAATATTCGCACAGCCATCCTGTGAGCCACACAAGAGAGTCGTAGGTTTTATCATTAAACTTACCGGTTTCATCCGGATGGCACACTTCAATCGATACAGTATCATTATTCCGCTCATTAGAAGCGTAAGCTACCTCGGAGGTTGGAACGCACTGGACAATTTCCCCTTCTAAGCCTACGACAAAATTACTGCTGGCATAGGTTTCATGGCTGTCCTTTAATCCTTCAAAATAATTCCTGTTTTGAATCGCGCTGGAACCGGGATTCGCCACATAATGAATGACAATACCTGTGATTTTATCCGTGGGCGTCTGGGGCCTTGAATAGCTATTCGGCGTCAAAAGCTCCACATCAATATCCGGCCGGTATTTATCCACATCCTCCACGGAAAGCGACAGCGCCCCTCCTGTCCTTTTATTTTTTTCCATCACAAGAAGAATTGCTAAAATGATGACCGTCACAGTCAAAATAATCACTAAAGCCAGATACAGCCACTTCGCTGTATTCATCCTTCGTCTGTTCATACCCCCACACCCCTGACACATTTACCGCAGCGTTTTATTTGGCCATTAATGGTCAACACTGTAATTTGGAGCTTCCTTTGTAATCTGTATATCATGTGGATGGCTTTCTTTCAGGGAAGCCGCAGAAATCTTAACAAAGCGCCCGTTCTCTTTAAGCTCCTCGATTGTTCTTGTTCCGCAATAGCCCATACCCGCTCTTAAACCGCCAAGGAGCTGGAATACGGTGTCCTCAACATAGCCTTTATAAGCGACGCGGCCTTCCACGCCTTCCGGCACAAGCTTTTTGGCATCTGCCTGGAAATAACGGTCCTTGCTGCCATTTTCCATAGCGGCAATCGAACCCATACCACGGTATACTTTATACTTTCTTCCCTGGTATAACTCAAAGCTTCCCGGGCTTTCATCGCACCCGGCAAACATACTTCCCATCATACACACATTGGCGCCGGCGGCAATCGCTTTTGTCACATCGCCAGAATACTTAATCCCGCCGTCAGCAATAATTGGAATATTATATTCCTTAGCGACAGAGTAAGCGTCCATCACGGCTGTAATCTGCGGAACGCCAATACCTGCAACAACGCGGGTCGTACATATAGAGCCTGGCCCAATACCGACCTTTACTGCATCAACGCCGGCCTCAATCAGCGCTTTTGTGCCTTCTGCTGTCGCAACATTTCCGGCAATAATCTGCAGATCCGGGTAAGTATCCTTCACCATACGGACAACCTTTAATACATTGGCTGAATGTCCGTGGGCTGTATCAATAACAATAACATCCACCTTAGCCTTCACGAGAGCGTCTACACGGTCAAGAATATCCGCAGTAACGCCGACGCCGGCGCCGCAGAGCAGGCGGCCCTGGGAGTCTTTGGCAGACAATGGGTACTTGATCGTCTTTTCAATATCCTTAATCGTAATAAGGCCTTTTAAATTAAAGTCATCATCAACAATCGGAAGCTTTTCAACCCGGGCCTTGCCAAGAATATGCTTTGCTTCTTCTAATGTGACGCCCTCTTTGGCAGTCACCAGGTTTTTGGAAGTCATACTCTCACGGATTTTTTTTGTAAAATCCTCTTCAAATTTCAAATCGCGGTTTGTAAGAATCCCAACCAGCTTTTTCCCTTCCGTAATAGGCACGCCGGAAATTCTGAACTTTGCCATCAGCTCATTGGCGTCAGCCAGAGTATGCTCCGGAGATAAATAAAATGGGTCTGTAATAACACCGTATTCCGACCGTTTTACCTTATCCACCTCATCCGCCTGAGCCTGAATGGACATATTTTTATGAATAATACCAATACCGCCCTGTCTGGCCATGGCAATAGCCATGCGGTGCTCTGTTACCGTATCCATGCCCGCACTCATTAATGGTACATTTAATTTAATCTTTTGTGTTAAATGTGTCGTGATATCGACCTGATTTGGAATAACTTCAGAATATGCAGGAACTAAAAGTACGTCATCAAATGTAATGCCTTCACCGATCATCTTACCCACGATTTTTTCCTCTCTTTCTCTTGTTAAATCAAAGCCCCCGCCGCAAGCAGCAAGGTGTTCATCAGCCGCCCGGCGGCATTGCTGTCCAGGAAGCCTATTGCCCCATATACAATTCGACAACTTATTACAGAAATAATAAGTTGTCGAATAATGTAGCAATTTAGTGTTTACAAGTTTAACAAATCATTCTTTAAAAGTCAACATGCGAGATTATTATTAATTCTAAACAGTTTTATTAATGCTGCTTAAAATTCAATGTCGTTCTATCAGTAATATTAATATTACATAATGTTTGGCACAGATAGCGGTCAGCCTTCCTTTTTCACCTTGCTCGGCGAGTAATTATACATATTCTGAATCATCTTTTCCGACGGTTCAAAAATAACCTTTATACGGCCCTTATCCCCTGAGCCAACATAGACATAACGCTTTTTAGATTTATCGCGGGACGAAAAATCATAAACCTTATAATCGCCGTGCTGGAAGCCGTCTAACCAATGAGAGCCTTCCGGAGCAAGCACTTCCAGGGATTCAAAAGTCACACTCAGCTTTCTCTTTCTTCTGAAATCACCGCTTAACTGGTCAAAATCCAAATCGCCGGAAGTAAATATATACTCATATTCAACCTTTTGGAAACGGATGATAAAATACTCAATAACAATAATAATGACTGCAAAAATAAACAGCCCGGGCAATGCTGCAAAAAATCCCAGAACAAAAAGCACTGCAATTAAAAATGTGATGATCCCGCAAATAACACGGACAATAATATTTCCCGTAGTGACTTTCCTCTTAACGAGGACTTCGGAGAATACATCTCCTGATGAACTTACCATAGCTTATCTCCTCCAAGTAGTTACTTATCCAGCGGTATTGCCGCCCTCAGGCACCTGCTGCCCAGCCTGGCTATTAGCCGCAGGATTTCTAAATCATATTATACTTGATTTTACTCCGAAGATAAAGCCCAAAATCCGAATATTTTTTAATTATTTACTATGAAAGCCCCGGACGGCGGCTGTGAGACAGGGCGTGCTTGCACGCAATGACTCACAGACATCGGACGGCAAGGTGGTATGAGTGCGGGGTG
>JAGZDD010000195.1 GCA_018369015.1 Clostridiales bacterium
CCCTTTCGTGGCAATAATCCAAAGTCTTTTTAAAAGCCATAATTCCCGGGATACCGAACTGCTCATACATAGCAATCTGCGGCTTTACCGCTGGGATCAAATCATAAGTCGCATCTACAATCGCCTTATTAAACTGCCAGATTGCTTCCGCAGCTCCCTCAAGTGTTTCACCATACTCTTTATATGCCTTTTCTTTAACATGTTCCGGCACATAAGAAAGCATAGGATCTAAACCTACCTCAATAGGCGCCTGGGTTTTTTTAATTTTTTCAACAAGCTTATCAATCACTGCATTTTCCTCCTTCTTATTCTTTAAGCCAGATTTCGCAGCCGATTTTTAATGGATTTTTGCAGGTAACAGTTCAGTCGGCTGAACTGTTACCTATATTTTAACATATGACAATGGGCTGTGCAACTCACCATTGCAGTTCTTTCAATTTTCCGGTATAATAGGTTACTGTTCAGGCCAGCCTCAAATACTTTGCTGTTTGAGGTGTAAGAACGTGATTCAAGGGTTCGCGGACGCTTTTTGTGCAAAGCAAAAACTCCAAATGAGTCCGCGAAAGTTACTGTTTACAAGATACCTGTGAACAGTAACTATAATAGGCAATAAGCCGTTACCAGGATGACATATAAAGGAGTACGATTATGATTTTAAATGTTAAAGATTTAAGCCACGGCTTCGGAGACCGCGCTATTTTTTCCCATGTATCCTTCCGCCTTTTAAAAGGGGAGCATATCGGACTTATCGGCGCCAATGGCGAGGGTAAATCCACATTTATGAATATTATCACCGGCCATCTTATGCCTGACGAGGGAACTGTGGAGTGGGCCAAAAATGTCCGTGTCGGCTATTTAGACCAGCACACGGTTCTAAAAAAAGGAATGACCATCCGGGATGTCCTGAAATCCGCATACAGCTATCTTTTTACGCTGGAAGAAAAAATGAACCAGATCTGCGAGCGCATGGGCGAAGCCAGCGAAGATGAAATGAACGCCATGCTGGAAGAATTGGGTACTATCCAGGATCTTTTAACCCAGCATGATTTTTATATGATTGATGCGAAGGTCGATGAAATTGCCCGCGCCTTTGGAATTGACGCCATTGGCCTTGATAAAGATGTGACGGATTTAAGCGGCGGCCAGCGCACGAAAATACTGCTCGCAAAGCTTCTTCTTGAGAAGCCCGACATTCTTCTCTTAGACGAGCCTACCAATTACCTGGACGAGCAGCATATTGAATGGCTAAAGCGTTACTTAAATGACTATGAAAATGCGTTTATTCTCATTTCCCACGACATTCCCTTTTTAAACAGTGTCGTCAACCTGATCTACCATATGGAAAATCAGGAACTTAGCCGCTATGTCGGTGACTATGACCATTTCCAGGAGGTTTATGCGGTAAAAAAGGCGCAGCTTGAAGCCGCCTATAACAAGCAGCAGCAGGAAATCAACGAGCTTAAAGACTTTGTCGCCCGGAACAAAGCCAGAGTCGCTACAAGGAATATGGCCATGTCCCGCCAAAAAAAGCTGGACAAGATGGATATTATTGAGCTGGCAAAGGAAAAACCAAAGCCAGAGTTTAATTTTAAACAGGCCAGGGCCTCAGGAAAGCTTATTTTTGAGACAACCGACCTGGTGATTGGTTATGACAGCCCGCTCTCCCACCCTATTAACGTGCGCATGGAGCGGGGTGAAAAAATTGCCCTCATCGGCGCCAATGGTATCGGAAAAACAACGCTGCTTAAAAGTATTCTCGGACTGATTCCGGCATTTTCCGGAAAAGTCATCCTTGGAGACTACTTGTATAAGGGATATTTTGAACAGGAGGTTAAAGGTGATTCCCGGACAACCTGTATTGAAGAAATATGGAATGAATTTCCTTCATGGACTCAGTATGAGGTGCGCTCTGCCCTGGCAAAATGCGGCCTGACGACAAAGCATATTGAAAGCCTTGTCCGTGTGTTAAGCGGAGGCGAGCAGGCCAAGGTCCGCCTGTGCAAAATCATAAATACAGAAACTAATGTTCTCCTTTTAGACGAGCCGACAAACCATCTGGATGTGGACGCTAAAGATGAACTTAAACGCGCTTTAAAGGAATATAAGGGCTCCCTTCTTTTAATCTGCCATGAGCCTGAATTTTATCAGGATATTGTCACTGACATCTGGGATTGCAGCCAGTGGTCAACAAAAATCTGAATCGGATAGAGGAAGAGTTTCTTCCTCTATCCGCCCCGATACAACAGACAGCCAGCAGCAAAGGTGGTCTTAGCTCCGGTCGGCACCTGGCGCGTTGTCTACACTCTGTTCCGGCAGTTGCTTAACAAGCGCCACTGGCGCTTAGCAACACCGGCACGAAGCACCACTGTCCGTTGCCCTGCAAATAGCAGCTCGTGCAAGCACAGCAGACGCTTACAGGGCTTATCGGGCAAAAGCCCTGCTCCACCACAAAATATGGGAGAGCAGGGCTTTTATCGTTGTTTTGCAATGCGTTCTTAAAGACACTGCCGCGATTTCCATAACCGTTCAGACAGCCGAGCTACTGAAATTATTCCTCCTCGAAATCGGAGCCTTCCTCGTCCTCGTCATCTTCAGTATCCTTTTCATCGTCAAAAATGTCTTCCTCGTCATCTTCTAAAGATACATCAAACACCTCATTAGAAAGCTCAAGAATTTTTTCATCATCCTCGTCCCTGTCATCAACGCCCAGTACCTTCACCTTTCCTTTATAAAGCTCCTCGACAGCCATAGAAAGGGGTTTTTTCCCCTTACCGTCAACAAGCGGCTGCGATCCGGCAATAATCTGGCGGGCGCGTTTTGCAGCGGCAATGACAATCGAATAACGGCTCTGAACGACCGGCTGCTCGCCCTCCTCAACCTCACTATTGACAACGGCCATTAAGTCTGTATACGATGGATGTAACATAAATCATTCTCCTTTCCTCTGTTTGCCATGCTTCTCACGGCATCAGGTTATCCCCTTGCGGGTTTTCCTCTGTTTGCCGTGCTTCTCACGGCATCAGGTTATCCCCCTGTGGGATTTCCTCTATTTGCCGTGCTTCTCACGGCGCCATATTTTTAAGCTGCTCTGTTAATGCGTCAATAAAGTCGCCCCGGCGCAGCACCCGGTCCCTTTCGTTCGTAATAATCTCATGGATTTCCCGGGTTGCGCGTTCAACAACATCATTAATAACAATATAATCATAATCTTTCATATAAACAGTTTCCTGAGCCGCGCGGGCAAGCCGGCTTTGAATCTGCTCTTCTGTTTCTGTTTTGCGGCCATGCAGGCGGTCTGAAAGATCGGATGCCTTAGCCGGCGCAACAAAAATAAGCAAGGCCTCAGGATATTGCTTCTTTATTTTCAGGGCGCCCTGCATTTCAATTTCAAGAATGACATTGATTCCCTGATTTAATTTATCTACAACAAACGCCTTAGGGGTTCCATAATAATTATCAACGTACTGAGCATATTCTAATAATCTGTCGTCACGGATCATTGCCTCAAATTCTTCTTTTGTGATAAAAAAGTAATTCACACCATCAACTTCTCCAGTTCTTTTTGTCCGGGTCGTCGCTGATATAGACAGGCAGTAATCCTTTGGATATTCCTTCAAAAGACGCTCCATGATCGTTCCCTTTCCAACACCGGAAAAGCCGGATACAATCGTTAATATTCCCTGTTTTTGCATGATGACTACTCCTTAGTTTTCCGGGTCCGGAAGATTATTATGGGATTCCCATCGGCTGGATATGGTTTCCGGCAAAAGCGCTGATAATAAAATATGTCCGTCATCCATCACAAGCACAGCTCTCGTCCGGCGTCCCTGCGTAGCGTCAATCGCCTTGCCCCCGTCCTTTGCATTTTGAACAAGCCGCTTAATCGGTGCCGAATCCGGGCTGATAATCGCAACAATCCTCGTAGCATTAACTATATTGCCAAAACCGATATTCACAAAACCAACCATTAAGGAAGCTCCCTCCTATTCAATATTTTGTACCTGCTCACGGACCTTTTCGATTTCTGTTTTTAAATCAATCGCACAATTGGACAATATTAAATCATTGGATTTTGACAATGTCGTATTGGCTTCCCGGTTCATTTCCTGAGCAATAAAATCCAGTTTCCGGCCAACACTGCCTCCCGCTAAAAGGGTCGTTTCCATCGTTTCAATATGGCTCTTTAAACGTACAAGTTCTTCATCCACACAAATCTTATCGGCAAAAATCGTAACCTCTGTCAATATCCTGGATTCATCCACCGTATTGTCACCAAGAAGCTCTTTTACCTTTTCCCTCAGCTTTTGCTGGTACTGGGCGACAATCTGCGGAGAACGTTCTTCAATAAATGCCACCGTCTTACGCATCCCGTCAAGCTTTGACAAAAGATCCTCCTTTAATTGGCTTCCTTCGTCAATCCTTGTTTGTACAAAGTGTTCACAGGCATTTTCCACAACACCCTCAAGCAGCTTCCAAAGCTCCTCTTCATCAAGGCTTTGCTCCTCTAAGGTAAATACCTCGGGATAGCGCGATAATGACGTTACAGTAATATCATCCGAAATACCAAACTCTGCACTCATCATATGAAGCTTATCCAGATACTCCTTCGCCAGCTCCTTATTATATTTCAGGCAGACATTGTGTTCCGTATAATCTTCATAGGTGATAAATACATCCACTTTACCACGCTGAATATATTTTTTCATTACACCGCGGATCGCGGATTCAAAAAAGCTGAGCTTTTTAGGCATTTTAATATTAATATCACAATATCTGTGATTTACAGCCTTCATTTCCACAACAATCTTATGGCGTTCATCCGCAAACTCACATCTGCCAAAGCCGGTCATACTCTTTATCATCAAGTCACCTACATTCTTTGAATTTATATCATATCTAAGATATTATAAATGAATTTAAAGATACCGTCAATGGACATTTAACTTTTTTTCTGCTAGAATATATGTGCTGGCCGCAGCTTGGCTATCTGAACTTTGAACACGTTAAGAAAGGATTTGATCATTATGGCATTTGACGGACTGGTTATTTCAAGCCTTGCCCATGAATTTCGCGAGGCGCTATCCGGCGGCCGTATCAATAAAATTTATCAGCCGGAAGGCGATGAGCTTATACTTACTATCAAAAATAACAGAGAAAACTACCGGCTTTTAATTTCAGCCAGCGCTTCTCTGCCGCTGATTTATCTGACCGATGAAAGCCGGACAAACCCGCTGACTGCCCCGAATTTTTGTATGCTGCTGCGCAAACATCTGTCCGGCGGAAAAATACTTAACATTGTCCAGCCGGACATGGAGCGTATTCTCCGATTTGAAATTGAACACCTTGACGATATGGGAGATACATGTATCAAATATTTGATCGTAGAGCTTATGGGTAAGCACAGCAATATTATTTTCACTCAGCCCGACGGCACGATTATTGACAGTATTAAGCATATTTCCCAAAATATCAGCTCTGTCAGGGAGGTTCTTCCCGGACGAATGTATTTCATTCCCAAAACGGTAGAGAAGAAAAATCCTCTGACTGTATCAAAGGAGGAATTTTTTAGCTTTGTCCTCACCCGGCCGGAAAAGACAGGCAAGGCACTGTACACCTCCCTCACAGGTTTAAGCCCTATCGCAGCAGAGGAAATATGCTTTCGCAGCGGTATTGACAGCGACCGCAGCACCGATACCTTAAAGCCTGCCCAAAAGGAACAGCTTTTTGAAGGCTTTAAGGCGTTTATGGAGGACATAAAAAATTGCCGCTTCACGCCCAATATCGTTTACCGAAACGATGAGCCAATAGAGTTTTCCTGTGTTCCCCTCACCTGCTATGAAACATTAAAAGTCCAGGAATTTTCCAGCATGTCCAAGCTACTTGAAAGCTATTATGCTATGAAAAACACGTTGACACGTATACGCCAAAAATCTTCTGATCTGCGCCGGATCGTTTCAACTGCACTGGACCGCAGCCGTAAAAAATACCAGCTCCAGCTTAAGCAAATGGCTGACACGCAAAAAAAGGATAAATACAAAGTCTATGGAGAGCTTATTAACACCTATGGCTATGAGTTAGAGCCTATGGCCAAAAGCCTGACCTGCTTAAATTATTATACTAATGAAGAAATAACGATTCCCCTGGACCCTGATCTGAGCGCCAGAGAAAATTCGATCCGTTATTTTGAACGGTATAATAAATTAAAACGGACAGGGGAGGCCCTGGAAAAGCTTCTTATTGAAACAAAGGATGAAATCGACCATTTGGAATCCATTGCTACAGCCTTAAATATCGCCCTCTATGAGGAAGATCTTGCACAAATCAAGGAGGAACTTGTGGAATATGGTTATATCCGCCGCCACACTTTCGCCAAAGGCGCAAAGCGCCAGCAAAAAAGCAGGCCCTTCCACTATATATCCTCCGACGGCTATGATATTTATGTAGGAAAAAATAATTTTCAAAATGAAGAATTGACATTTAAGCTAGCTGCAGGTAATGACTGGTGGTTTCATGCCAAAGGCATACCCGGCTCCCACGTTATTGTCAAGAGTAATAGTGAAGAACTGCCGGACCAAACCTTCGAGGAAGCCGCCCGGCTGGCCGCCTACTATTCCTCTGGCCGTAACGCCGACAAGGTTGAAATTGACTATATTCAGAAAAAGCATATAAAAAAAGTGAGCGGCGCAAAACCAGGTTTTGTTATTTACCACACAAACTATTCGATGGTGGCTCTGCCAAATATTGAAGGGCTGACCCCTGGTTCCTAAGAACAAAGAGTTCCGCGAGCGGAATTCTCGCGCCGAGCGCGGTCGCTTTAGCGACAAATTTCCGCTCTGCGCGAGTGCGCATCCAAAGCGGAGCG
>JAGZDD010000006.1 GCA_018369015.1 Clostridiales bacterium
GTGTTTTACTCTGGACACAGAGAAGACACCGGATTTTTGATTATAACGAAAGGAAGTGCCGCTCCATCATCTAGTTTGATGATTTTGCGACACTCCCTTGCAAGTAGCGGAAATTGGATTTGAACCAACGACACCACGGGTATGAACCGTGTGCTCTAGCCAACTGAGCTATTCCGCCACACCAACGAAAATCATTATAACCGAACTATTTTTAAATGTCAACAGTTTTTTTAATTTTTTAACATTATTTTATAACTAGTCGTTATTATTCACGGCTTCGCTGAGAATAGTAACTTCGCAGGCTCATTTACAGTTTTGCTGCTCACTCCTGAATCACTGTCAGGCCTGGCTAATCAGCGAGTGATTAGCCAGGCTGTGAACAGTATCAACTAGTCAGCCATGCTAAACTGGTATATTATTTTTTCACATTATCTGAAAAAATCCTTTCTTCAACGTATTTCCAGCCAATTCACTCTAAATACAAGTAATTTACTTTTTATGCAAGTAATAAAACTGTACGCAATAGCCTAAAATAGATTATACAGATTTTATGTGACACATTGTTTAAACAAAAGGATGAGCATTTCCAGGAGGCTACATAATGCAGCAGTTAAAAAAACTAAGGCTGGAAAAGGGTGTCAGCCAAAAAGCCGTCGCCCATTATCTGAATGTCAGCCAGCAAACGGTGAGCCGTTATGAAACGTCCGATAATTTATCCGTTTCCCAGGATATTTTAATTCAACTGGCCCACTACTATAATGTTTCCATTGATTATATATTGTCTGGAAAGACGGATGCCAAAAAGAGTATTATCAATGAAAAGGAAGGCAATTACCTCAAAACGGATCCCATAGAAAAAGAACTGCAAAATGTATATCAACGCCTGAATGCTTATAATAAAGAAACATTAATCCTGTTAGGACGGCGTCTTCTGGAAGAACAGGAAAAACGGCGCCCTATATAGAAAAATAAGCATAACATCAGGATTACTCCGCACTGTGCAGTCCACACTACTGCTTTGGCCATTGCCGGCAAAGGGTCGGGCAGTTCAGGAATTTTCAACCTTTAGAACGTTCGCCGCAAGGCGTACCAAAAAAACCGGATAGAGGAAGAAAATCTTCCCCTATCCGGCTTTACGTAATATATTATATTTTTCAGCGGTTCAATTTCCTCTAAAACCTCAAATGCCTCCCAGTTCGCTTGAATCCGCTATTTATTTCTACTGTACAGCCTCATCCTGCTTTTTAAATACAATTTCATTGTCATGGACAAGCCCTAATTTATCCCGGGCAATTTCTTCAATATAGTCGTCAGATTTAATATATTCACTCTCTTTGACAAGATTTTCCTGTATTTGTTCCTGTTCCTTTACCTGAGCCTGGAGCTCTTCAATCTGTTCATTTTTTTCCCGGAGCGATGCTTTCATCCCAAAGCTATTATAAGTAAGGATAAAACAGAGTACAAGAACAACGGCGCTAATCATAAACACACCGTTTCTTCTGCTTCGCCTGCTCCTTTTTGGTCTTTTTTTATCGAAAGCCTTAGCCATAATACCACCTAATTTATCCAGAATTATTTTCAATTACCCCCATTCTACCCTTTTTTGGCTTTTTTTTCAACAATTTTGGACGAGAGTTCACATATTTTTTTAAAAAACCTAATTTTTTGTAACTTTCAGCCATGCGGCGGAGGAGGGAAAAAACGGCGCAACATGTCTGGTGGGCGTCTGCTCTGCGCCGACCGGAGCACAGCAAAGACCGCAAGCTGGCTTTCAGAGAGTTTTTTTCCTTCTCAGACATAGGGCGATAGGGCGTTTAGCCCGAATCGAGGATTCAGCCGCGATAGCGGCGGGGAGCTGCGTTAGCGGCGTGAATCCGAGATGGCATGGCTGAATAGTTACAATTTTTTAACCATAATCTTCCATATTTTACAAAAAAGCCACCGAAATGGCCTTAACAGTATTCCGAATAAATGTAATAAAGATTTCAGGCATTTTTTAATTGAGCAAAGCAGTACGCTAAGAATTTTTCCTGTTATTCTTGAAAGCCAGCGTCCAAAAAACCATAAATAAAGGGCCATACCTAAAATCATACCAAACATTGTATAACTTCGTATAGCCCCGTTATCATATTTAAACATCAGACGGTAGATCATCAGTGCTTCTACAATCCAAAACAAACAATCTTCCGTAAAATACAGCCACTTCGGCGGCGGCCACAAATGCCGCGCTACTCTCAGTCCGTCATACGCCAGTGCTACGGCAGCGCCCCACATCATTGCCGCGAGAAATAACATAAACTGTGTATGTACGGAATCACTGATATAGGAACCGCCCAAAAACATTTATTTAAAGAGCCTTCCTAAGATTTTTCCGGCCTGTTTTGAAGCTTTGTGGGAATCTGAATATGTCAGGCTGTCCACATTTCCATCAACATTAACCTCACCTTTTTCAACAGTAAGATGGCTCATATGCAAATCACTGCCCTTTATCATCAACATTCCTGACGCTGTTTCTAAAATAATTTCAATACTGTCGAATGAAATAACATCCATAACCCCTGTAAGCTGAAGTGATTTTCTATTTTTTAAAATAAGTGTATGGTTTTGCGCGGCCTGGCGTTCTTCCATAAAACCCCTTCCTTCCATACTCTAAAACGCTTTGCAGCTACTGTTTTACTTTTAGTATATTACAAAGCTTCAGGAAAAATTCCAGTCAAAACCAAATTCCTATAAATCGCAGTAAAGCCTGTCACCGTTCAGCTGACTAAATAGTTGTTGCTATTCACTGTTCCGTAAAACTAACCTTTGCCGCCAGTCAGGTTAAGTCTTATAAGTAACGAAATAATTCCTTTGCTTCATCCTTCTTTGTTGTTTCAGCAATGGACACAACTTCAGCCTTTACACTTCTTGTACCAAAGCCAATTTCAATAATATCTCCTGGCTTTACATTGACCGAAGCCTTAGCAACCTTTCCATTAACCATAACCCGGCCCGCATCACAGGCGTCATTGGCTACAGTTCTTCTTTTAATCAGACGCGAAACCTTTAAAAATTTATCTAATCTCATAAACACTCTCCTAATACATCGGATAGGGGAAGATTTTCTTCCCCTATCCGATGCGATACAACAGCCAGCTCACAGCAAAGCTGGTCTTCGCTCCGGTCGGCGCAGAGCGCGTGGTCTACACTCCGTTCCGGTCGTTGCTGGACAAGCGGTCTACGTTTCACTCCAGTCGTTGCTGGACGCGTGCCACTGGCACGCAGCGCCGCTGTCCGTTGCCCTGCAAATGGCCGCTCGCGCAAGCACGGCGGCCGCTTGCGGGCTTATCGCGCAAAACGGGTGCAGACTTCTGATCCGTCGGCACCCGTAAATCACTTGAAACTGCCAAAGTACTGAAAAAAACAGTCTCAGAACAGTTATAAAATTCTATATAAATCTTATGCGTTGATAATGTCTTTTAAAGCCTTGCCAGCCTTGAATTTAGGAGCCTTGGAAGCCTTAATTTCCATTGTAGCGCCTGTCTGAGGATTTCTTCCTTCTCTTGCAGGTCTTTCGGAAACTTCAAAAGTACCAAAACCAACTAACTGGATTTTTTCGCCTTTAACTAACTCGTCTGTAACAACGTCGATGAATGCCTTTAATGCCTTTTCGGAATCTTTTTTAGATAATTCTGCTTTTTCAGCCATAGCTGCAATTAATTCTGCTTTGTTCATAGTATAAATCCTCCTAAAATTATTCGTATCCGCATCCACTGCGTGATCTTTCTTTTTACAGGTCCCACAAAGCCTCAAATAGCTGCGGGGGCAATCCGGAAATGCCCAAATCCTCAGTATTTGCAAGGTTTTCAACACTTCCAAGTCTATTTATAAACTTTTCTATAACATTTGTCAAGCTATTTTCAGCATTTACGCCTAAAAAACGGGATAAATTCACCAGGTCAAACATCAGTACGCCAAAACGTCCTTCTATTTCCTCCTGAGAGCCTTCTAAAGCTGCATTTTTAAGCCCTTCAAAGTCTTTTTTAACCTTTGCCTCTACCTCGGATTTATCGCCATAATTAAAGCCGGCCAGAGCCACCTTTTTCATAATCTTCCCTGCCCTCATATTCGCAGGCATTGCCTTAGGAATACGGCATACGCCTTCATACAAAGAAGCTTCATTTTTTTCCTGCTTTTTAATATCTTCCCAACGGCTTAAAACAGCTTCAGAATCCTGAGCCTTAGCATTTCCAAAAATATGGGGATGCCGGCGAACCATTTTTCTGGCAACCTCATCCACGACCTCACTCATATCAAAACGGCCAGTCTCTTTGGCAATCTGGGAATGCATGACAACCTGAAGCAGCACATCCCCCAGCTCCTCCTTTAAGTTATCATCATCTTTTTCATTAATTGCATCGACAACCTCATAAGCTTCCTCAAGCATACAGCCCTTTAAGCTTTCGTGGGTCTGCGCCCGGTCCCATGGGCATCCGTCCTTTGCCCGCAGCCTGGCAATAATGTCAAGCAAATCCTCATACGTATATTTTTCTTTATCCATTGGTTTCACAGCCTTTCTCCCCATCCAGGAATAGCAGCCGCCTACGCAGTAATTATAGCATACCCGTTTACAGCCACAATATACATATGGCGTAACAAATCTATACATTCATCCTGTCGTAAGGCCTGTTTATGGCAATATTATAACATGGCCGCACCAATGTTGTACAGCCATAGTTCAGGCTGGCACTTTTAACACTAGAAGTTAGTTACTGCAAACAGCATTTTTCAGTCACCTAAATAACCCGCCCTGGCCAAAATCAGGCTCCGACAATATTTCCGCAGTATCATAATACGCATAATAATAAGTATCTCCGTCGCTTAATCCCTCTTTAATTTCTACGGTCTGGCCGTCAGATGCACCTACAGTTACCGTAACCGGATTGAGCAGTATTCCTTTTTTCTCATCATATCCGGTATATACGACAGTTTCAGTGCCATTTTCTGACAATGCCTCCGCCGGAAGCGTCAAAACATCACTTGCCGTAGCTGTCACCATAGTTGCCGTGGCGTTCATCCCTTCCAGCATATTTTCCGTACGTTCCAACGTAAGTTTTACGGTAAAACTGCTGTAGCCCCCGTTATTTATTCCCGTATTACTTATATCCGCAATCGTTGCCGAAAATTTCTCACCATGCAGCGCGTCAATTTGAATATCCGCAGACATACCTATCTCCAGAGAAGATATATCCAATTCATTCACTGTAATCTCTAAGGATAATGTTTCCTGAGGCGTAACAGCGGCCACTTCTATGACGTCCAGCCCGTAAAGCTCATATTCTGGCTCTGTGTCCGCCGCTATACTGTTATCTGGATAACTTCCGGAGCCGCTTCCCGCAGCTCCTCCCGAAGGATAAGTATTCGATCCCGAGAAAGAAGGCAGCGTTTGATTCGAGGATATATCAGGTATCTCAGGATTTTCCTGGTTATCCGGCGTTCCCGGTATTTCCGGCTCCCCAGGAGCTTCTGGCTCATCTGGAACTTGCGTTTCGCCCGGCTCTCCCGTTTCCCCAGGAACTTCCGTTTCGCCCGGCTCCCCCGTTTCCTCCGGTGTCTCTGGGATTTGGGCAGATTTTTGGATTCGAATCAGCCAGACAATGTTATCACTGCTGCTGCCAGACAGGAGCAAAATATCCCCTGCGCTTATACCTGCCCCATCAATTTGTACCCAGGTTCCGTTTTGCAATTCATAAACAGGTACGGCGCCAGCCGTAACCTGAACCGCTTGTATCATCGCTGAGGTATCTAAGGAAACACTGGAAAGCTGTGTATAATCTGTAATTTCAATATTTTGTGGATTAACGCTAATCGACCAGGTATTTCCCTGTACAGCCGTCATTATACCTACATAATTGTTATAGAGTGTCGAATTATCCCCATTCGGCGCATTTGCAAGAAGAGCGGCTGTATAATTCCGGCTGTCTGAAGCCGACAATTCAAGACTGCTTTCATCCACGCCGGAAACAACGCCGTCGCAGGGAGCGCTAACCGTTTCCGTCTGATACATTTCAAACAGTTCGAGCATCAGCTCTTCATAGGCCTGCCTCTGGCCAACGAGCTGCCGGTATGCCGCCGTATAGCCGGTATCTGTAAGCTCCATTAGGATTTCCCCGGCACTGACGCTATCTCCTTCTTTCACATTAACAGAATTAATCGTACCACCATAAGCCGTTGCATTCCATGGGCTGTATATATATAATTGCCCGTTTCCAAGCTCCGTACCGTCCTCAGACAAAATATGGACAGTTTCGCCAACCTCATACCCATGATCTTCTATAGTTACTGTAACTTCACCTGACAGACTGGCAACAACTGTGCCAGCCGCCGTATCGCCGCCGGAAAGAACAACGGAAACGGCAGTACCGGATCCGGGCGCGGATTCGCTTTCAAAATCTACTGCCATCAGATTATCCAGGCTCAGAACGGCTAACGCTCCATATTCCAGCATAATATCCTGCACATCAGAGCCTTGATGGGCATAAAGTACTTTTACAGTGCCTCCGGCCAGGGCAGTTACCTCAGAGGCCGTTTCTTTTTCTCCCTCCGCTTCAATCTCCTCAGACAGATAATCCAGCGTATCCTGGACTTCTGCAATTGCTGTCATAACGGTTACACGGTCAACCTCCGCAATAGCGTCCCCTTCCTTTACTGTATCGCCATTTGCAGCAAGATATTTTATCATTTTAACAGAAGCTGGTACTGAAATAGCCGCCGCATCCTCCAGGGCAAGAGTTCCTCCGCCCACAATCTCGCTGTTGACATTCCCTGTGGCTACGGTACCTGTAAGAATACTGGCCTGACCGCCATTCTCCGGCTTCTTCTCTGCCAGCAATGGCAAAGCCGAAAACACTATAACAACGGCAGCGGCACATAGGAACGCGGCTATACGTTTTGCTTTTTTTGTTTTCAATTTAACCATAGCGTCATCCTCCATAATGCAGAGCATCAATCGGTTTCATTTTCGCCGCTTTATTTGCCGGATACAGCCCAAAGACCACACCGATCATAAAGCAGAACGCCACCGCAATTATCACAACGCCGCCGTCCAGGTAAAACGTCATATTCAGGCTTGAAACGACGGTTGTGACAATCTGCAAAATAACCCACGACAGAAAAATACCCAGGCAGCAGCCAAGCATACACAAAACAACGGCCTCCATTAAAAACTGAGTGAGTATTGTTCTCCGGTCAGCACCGATGGCTTTGCGGATACCTATTTCCCGGGTACGTTCTGTGACTGTCACAAGCATAATATTCATAATGCCAATACCGCCCACAATGAGTGAAATCGTCGCAATTCCACCAAGCAAAATCGTCAGAACAGAAGTAATAGAGCTCATCGTATCCTCCAGAACGCTTTGTGAAGATACTGAAAAAGCATCCTCATCTTCCTCAAAACGTTCCATCAAAATCTGTGTCATAGCCGTTTCCAGCCTATCCATTGTGCCGTCTTCCGGCGTACTTACATAAAAAGTTGTTATATCTCCGGTAAGGCTATCGGATAAACGGATAAGAGAGGTGTACGGAAGATAAACCGCCATACTCCCGGATGTGAGCAGACTTGTTAGATTTTCACTGTCATCTGCCAGAACGCCGGCAATCGTGTAGGCAACACCGTCAAGAGAAATCTGCTGTCCAACGCAGTCTGTGTAGCCAATAAGCTCTGTTGCTGTATTTTCACTAAGCACGCAGACATACGTATGATTTTCTACATCAGAAGTTTTCAGCCAGCGGCCCATGGCAAGCTGTAACCCTAAAATATCATAATAAGCCGGCGTCGTGCCGTAAACCGTAACACTTCCGCTTTCTCCATCGGCTCTTGCTGTTCCCGTAATACTGGCATAGGGCGCGGCCAGGCCCAAATCTTCCTCACTATCCATCCATTCGTCAATAGTATCTAATGTTACCGGTGAGCCTTTATCGTCGGATATACTGACTGTAAGCATACTGTTTCCTAAATCAGACACCGCATCAGTAACGGAACTGGTCGCGCCATTCACAAGGCTGACCAGAACAACCAGTGCCATTACTCCGATAATAATCCCCAGCATCGTCAATACAGCGCGCATTTTATTCGTACTAATCGAACGCAGCGCCATTTTGATAGATACGATCATAGCTTCACCTCCGTTGTCTTTCCATCCAGAATATGAATCGATCTGGATGCCTGTTTTGCCACATCATTATCATGGGTAATAAGCACAATCGTATTCCCCTGGGCATGAAGCTCATGGAAAATGTCAATAATCTCACGGCTTGTTTTTGAGTCCAAAGCCCCTGTCGGTTCATCGGCCAGAATCAATTTGGGATTTGTTACAATCGCCCGTGCAATCGCGACACGCTGCTGCTGGCCGCCGGACAGCTCTGTTGGCAGATGCCTGGATCTTTTTGCCAGTCCAACTCTCTCTAGTGCCGCCTGTACTCTTTCAGCGCGCTCGGAATGTTTTACCTTCTGATAAATCAGCGGCAGCTCTACATTTTCCTCCGCTGTCAGCTTTGGAATCAGGTTAAAATTCTGAAATACAAAACCAATTTTCTGGTTACGGATCGCAGCCAGCTGTTTTTCCGTATATGCCTCAATAGGAAGCCCGTCCAGGCAATAACTTCCCGCGTCCGCAACGTCCAGACACCCAATAATGTTCATCAGCGTGGATTTCCCACTCCCGGAAGGACCAATAATACTGACAAACTCCTGGGGATAAATATGAAGGTTCGCATGATCCAGCGCACGCACCCGCTCATCCCCTACCATATATACTTTACTAAGGTCTTTAATATCAATCATAGCAGCCTCCTTAATTCCCGCCGGGCATACCGCTGCCTTCAAAATCAGGCATACTGCCGCCCATATCCGGCATAGCTTCGCCAAAATCAGGCATACCGCCGCCCATATCCGGCATAGCTTCGCCAAAGTCCGGCATGTCTCCGCCGTCAAAGCCGGGAATATCTCCGCCGCCAAAGCCGCCAAATACGGACGTTTCCTCTGTATAATATACAATGTCGCCAGCGCTTAAGCCCGATTTAATTTCTACATAAGTACTATTTTCAAGTCCGGTCACAACATCAACCCTGCCGCTGTATTCCCCGGACGCCTCATCATAGCCGGTATATACATAAGCGCCGCCGCTTGTCTGATGAACCGCTTCTACAGGAACTAGGAGAGCATTATCCACTCCTTCAATTTTTACGCTGACACTGGCGGTCATTCCCGAAAGCATCCCTTCCGCCTTCTCTAATTCAACAACAGCAGAATAAGAACCGGAATCAGAAACTGTCTGATTGATTTCTGTCAAAGTTCCGGCAAATGTATCTTCGCTGACAGAGCTGACTAAGACATCAACCTCCTGGCCCGTTTCCAGAGAAAGTATATCGGATTCATCCACGCTAATGCTTACAGACATCTTCTCATCCTTAGAAAGTGTCGCAACCGCAGTCACATTCTCTGCGCCTTCTTCCTCCCCGTCCTCTGAGTAATCCACACTGTATACGCTTCCTGACACGGGAGAGACAAGAGCGCCGTCCTGCTTCATCCGCAAAAGCTCCAGCAATGTTTCCTCCTTTTGGCTGCGGCTGTTAAGAAGTGATTTATAATTCGCGCTATACCCGGTATCCTCTAGGGTAAATAATATTGTCGTGTCCGAAACCTCAGTATTTGTATCTACAGAAATACCTGCTATTGTTCCGGCATAGCCTGTAATGCGCAGGGCGCTGTGAATATAAAGCTCTCCGCCTGCAAGTTCTGAACCGTCCTGGTCAATGACAGTGACGGCTTCTTCATAGCCCGGGCCATTATCTGTTACAAGAACAGTAGCCTTGCCGTCTGAAACAGATTCTACTGTTCCTGAAATTTCTTCACCATCTGAAAGCCGGACAGTCACGCTCTCGCCGGCTGACAAAGCATCTGTTTCCACATCCGCCGCCATATATCCATCCAGAGAGAGCAGGGCTAACGCGCCTTTTTCATACATGACATCAACAACATCATCGCCGGTTTCGGCATAAATCATTTTAACGCGCCCGGAAACACCTGCATAAACCGTGCTGTCTGCTTCATCATCTTCCGCTTCGCTAATCTGTTCATCCAATTCCTCGATTTCACCCTGAAGCTGCGCCATAACGCTCATTACGGAAGCCATATCTACCGTTGCCAAAATATCTCCTTCTTCAACAGAATCATTATTTTGTACCATAACTTGTGTAATCTCTACGCCGTTTGGAACCGTGACAGACTCCAAATCCACATCTGTCAGTGTTCCAGAGCCAGAAACAACCGTACTGATTGTTCCGGTACTGACTTCATAAGACAGCACCTCGCCAGACAGCGAAGCAAACTGCTCCCTTACTCTCCTTTTTAATATGCTGACGCCTATAGCTACTGCAAGTACTAATACAAAAACGATGACAAGAACAGTAACAATAATCCTTCGTCTTTTTTTCTTTTTAGTTTTGCCCAAGGCTTCAAACAGCGCATCATCTTTTGGGATGCCAGCAGCGCTTTCCTCCTTTTTCTTTTCCGCCATAATAAAGCTATACCTCCTTAAAAATATTTTCATTTTATTTTACAAAGCAGCCCTAAAGCCAGCCTAAAGAAAGACGTGAAGGATTTGTGAAATTGGCTGGGGAAGGTTTCCTTCCCTAGCCGATGTGATACCGCGCCGCTGGCCGCTGCTCTGCAAATGGTGCTGCGTGCCGGTGGCACGCCTCTGGCACGGACCGCAGCGGAGCGAAGACCTGCTCGTGCAAGCACAGCAGCCGCTTGCAGGGCTTATCGCACACAAAAAAAGCAACCACTCCCTGTGATTGCTTTCGCTACGATTTCCATATGACCTTAAAACCAATATGGTTTTCATCTTTTTTATAAACTTTAATTTCACCTTTGTGCTGCATTATAATCGCCTTGGCAATCGACAGCCCCACGCCAAAGCCTCCGGTAAAGGTTCTGGCTTTATCCGCCCGGTAAAACCGGTCAAACATACGATCCAGCTCCGCCTCACCGACATCCTTATATGTATTTTCGATATAAAGCGCCGGATGCTTGCGTTTTTCCAGGCGTATTGTGATATCTCCGCCAACATCACAATATTTAATCGCATTGTCTAAAAGAATGGAAATCATCTGGCGGATTGCCGCTTCGTCTCCAATGCAATCTATTCCCCCAGCAAGATCTATTTCCATAAATTTTCCGCGTTCCTGTGCAAGTACCCGAAATTCAGACACAACCGACACAAGCATATCGCTCAGAGAAAACTGCCGCATTTCCAAATTTGTCCGGTCCTCATCCATCCTCGCCAATGCAACCAGCTCATTTACAAGAGCGCTCATACGCTCGCTTTCGCTGCGGATGTCCGAAAGCCATTCGTTTTCGCCGATTTCGCTCTCCAGAATATCAAGATTCGCCATTACCAGCGTCAGCGGCGTCTTTAATTCGTGATTGGCGTCTGTAATAAACTGCTTCTGCTTTTCATAGCTTTCAGCCACAGGCTGGACGGCGCGCCTGGAAAAAAATATAACAATGAGCCAAATAGCCACAGCGCTGACAATAAGCACGATTCCCGTAGACAAAAGCAGGCGGCCGGAAATAAACCGGTTCATACTGCCGTCTGCATAGACAATAGCGGTTCCCTGTCCGGTCTGATACTTCTTATAGCGGAAATCCCCCAGCCAGCCACGTTCCCGTCCACTCTCATATGTTTTCAACGCATATTGTTCCGCTTCTTCTTCACTTATAGAAGAAATGAAGTCAACATCCACTGAAACTACCCCGCCCCTCTTATCAAACTGCACAGTAAAAAAACGGGTACTAAAGGGGGGAGCCTCCGCCATCCCCCCCGGCCTCCCCATCGGCGTGTCCAAACGGTCGTTTTCATCCCCCCATTCCGGGGGCTTCCCGCCATTATCTGAAATACGGTCGAGCATAGCATCCATTGTTTCATTTAACTGCTTGATACTAAAGCCGCAAATCAGCAGGAAAATCACTGAAAACACAATAAGCACCGCAATTCCGCAAATACGGATAACCTTTTTTTGCAAATGGTAAATCATAAAATTTCCTCCAGAACATAGCCTACGCTTCGTATAAAACGTATGCAAAAAGGCGCCCTGATTTTATCCATTTTTTTTCTCAGATTTGAAATATGTACCCATACAGTGCTTGTGTCAATCTCTGAATCCCAGCCCCATATATGAGTTAAAAACTGTTCTGCCGTAACTATCATCCCCGGCTTTTGCATCAGCATTTCCATGACCTGAAATTCTTTTCCGCTAAGCGTCTGGCTGTTTGTCTGATATACAATTTCATAGGTTGACCGGTTCAGTATCAGATTCCCAAAGGTTAAAAGCTCCGGCGTATAATTTTCCTTTCTGCGCAGCATCGCCCGGACTCTGGCTAAAAGTTCTGCCGTTGAAAATGGTTTTGGCAAATAATCGTCAGCACCGGCGTCAAGCCCTTCCACCCGCTGAGAAACTTCTGACCTTGCCGTCAGAAAAAGCGCAGGCGTTGTAATATTTTTCCTTCTCAGCGTTTTGAGCACCTCTATACCATCCATACCAGGCATCATAATATCTAAAACAAGCCCGTCATATTCCCCCGTAAGCGCATGTTCCAGCGCTTCTGTTCCTGTTGACACTCCGTCCGCGCTGAATTTATTTATCGTAAAAATATGCAGCAGGGATTTCAATAACCGCCTGTCATCCTCTGCAATCAATATTTTCATCGGTACCACTCCAATATGTTTTTTCCTATTATAGCATGGCCGCATTGCGGCCATGCTATGACTTCGCCTGACATGCGTACTCTCGCGCAGCAAAAGGCTCGCTTACGCCCGCCGCGTAAAAGACGCGATATAATGTCTGCTTACGCATCCATTATAAGATGGCCGCATTGCGGCCATCTTATGGCTTCGCCTGACATGCGTACTTTCGCGCAGCAAAAGGCTCGCTTACGCTCGCCGCGCGAAAGACGCGATATAATGTCTGCTTACGCATCCATTATATCATTCTTTCCTAAAGCCGGGCTAAAGATTTTAGATGTTTTTCAACATATGGTCACATGGCTAGTTACTGTTTACAGGGTACCTGTGAACAGTAACAATGGCTATTGTTCGAGCTGACGGCCAAGGAAGCCGGCGGCTGCGGCGGCCAGCTTCTGCTCGACCTCTCCCATTTTTATATTTTGTATTCTGCTTGTAATAATTACAGCCCCAATGGCATCTCCCTCGGTAATAATCGGGCAGATCACCTGGGCGGTAAAGGTTTCTTTCTCCTGATTGCTGATTGGGATAAAATCTTTATCTTTCACTGTACAGCACCGAGTTTCCCGGAGGTTAATAAGTTCTTCCAAAGCAGAGCCTATAGGCTGGTTCAAAAGCTCCTTGCGGGCAGCTCCGGATACAGCGATATGCTGGTCACGATCTGTAATACTGATAATATGTCCGCTGCTTTGCGCCAGGGCATCCGCATACTGCTTTGCAAACGCGCTCAGTTCACCGATCGGAGAGTATTTCTTTAAAATAATTTCCCCCTCCCGGTCCGTAAAAATTTCCAGAGGATCTCCCTCGCGGATTCGTAAGGTACGGCGGATTTCCTTTGGAACAACAACCCGCCCAAGATCATCAATTCTGCGCACAATTCCAGTTGCTTTCATATAAAAATTCCTCCATATGCAAATTTCATCATGGTCATAGATGTATTATTTGTCAATTGAAGGAATTTATACTATATTTAAAAAGGTAACTATTCGTTACTATTCATCCATGCCATCTCGGATTCATGCATACAATCTGCTTTTACGTTACTATTCCCGGCAAAGCTGTAAATAGTAACGTTTTTACTTATCTCCAGAGGATTATTCCCCTGACACAAAGGCGGCAATATCGTCAATGACGTTTGAATCCACATGGGCGGCCGTCATATAATCCGCAGAGCCGTTGGCCTTTTTTCCGGGCATAAATAAATGGGTCAGCCCGGGATAAGAAGCAAATGTCCAGTTGCCGCTGCTTCCATAAGCTTCCTGCCACAAAGCATAATCGTCCATAGTTACCTGGTAATCCTCCTCGCCCTGGATGACAAAACACGGAACTGCCATAGTGCTTGCTTCTGCCACAGGATCATAGCTTTCCAAATCTTTCCAGTAATAAGCATAGGCGCCAAACAGCACGGCGTCATCCGGCTGTTCATTTATATTTTCAAGCTGTTTGAGCCACACATAGGATTGTTCCTTCTGCGCCTCCTGCTCTTTTGTCAGCGAGGGCGACAAGGCGTACAGCAAATCCAGTTGTTCTTTCATAGACACCGATGCCGGACGGGCCGGGGCTGCCATAAAAATGTAGCCTGCGGCTTCTTTTTCACCTTCCGTTAGTTCATTATGGATTCTTGGAAGGGCCTCGCCGCCAAGACTGTGGCCCAGCATGAAAATCCTCGATGAATCTATATTTTCCTGGCCCAAAAGCACATTCACAGCAGACACGGCGTCATCTACCGTTTCATCATACAGCGTCAGATTCGTTTCTGTGATCATTTCCTTCTGATAGACATAGGTGCGCTTATCATAGCGCAAAACAGCGATTCCTTTTTCCGCCAGCTCCCAGGCCAGATCCCTGAAAGGCTTATTCGGGCCTATAGTTTCATCCCTGTCATTTGTTCCTGAACCATGGACAAGAATGACTGCCGGGAAAGGCCCCTCACCTTCAGGAAGCGTCAATGTTCCTGGAAGCTCCCAGCCGTCCTTTCCCGGCACAGGCACATTTAGCTCCTTCTCCACAAGGCCGGAAGGGAGAGACGCCTGCGTCTCTCCCCCCGCTGTATACTCGGCTGTAAAAATGCCTCCGACTTTATTTTCAGAATCCACATTAATGACAATATTTACATTTTGTACGGAAAACTCACAGGGAACGCTGTAAGATGTATATCCCTGAACTTCCGAAACAACCGGCTCCCCGGCGCCTTTAAAATCGCCCAGCACCTTTAACTGATCTTTCAATCCTTCAAAACCGCCCTGAGGCTCGAGCGCATCAATAAGCTCCTGCTCATGGCCGTAGGTCTTTGTCAGTTCATCAACATCGCCAGTAAACAGCATTTCTATATAAGCCTTCGCATCAAAATCAGCCGAAACAGTGCTGCCGTCCGGGGTACTCTGGGCGCTGCTGCTATCCGCAGCTGCCGGGCTGTCTGCGCCGCCCGTTTCTTCTGAAACTGCCCCCGTATCTTCTGAAGCCGCCGCTGTATCTTCTGAAGCTGTCGTATCCGCAGTACTCTGGGCCGGAGTATTTTTATCCGTACCGCAGGCGCCCATGGAAAACATCAGACATCCTGCCAGCAAAAATGCCGCAAATTTCTTTATCATACTGCCTTTCATCACTAATCACATCCTCCTTTATACCTTGATTACGTCCTATATTTTCATACCAATATAAAAAAAAGTCAAGACTGTGTGCATGAAAGACAGCATATAATGTACAAAAGATTATCTGAGATTTAAGCTGCCTAAAAAATATCCATTTTATACCCGGTTGCCGAAGATTCATAAAGCTTTTCTATCGTTTCTATGATATTGACCTGACGGTCGATATTGCAGCCGTCATTTTCAATCATTCCGCCATTTTCATGGGCTTTGGCATACGCATTTAATATATCTAAATGGTCGTCATAGGGCGGAAGGTCAATCACGTAGCTGTCATCAAACCCCAGATAGGTTATTTTCTTGGCATTTTCGATCACCTTTCCCGGCGAATATACAATCAGTTCATGGGTCAGCATATTAATGTAGATAATCCCCTTGCTTCCGTAAACATTGATAGAATAAATGCAGCCATTTTTATCTGCCGCTGTACACCAGTTTGAGCGGACCGTCGCTACAGCGCCGTTCTCCCATTCTAAAACCGCTGCCACATTGTCCTCCACAGTTGAGGTAAATGCCTGGCCCGCAAGAGAAACTCTGTCCTTCGTCAGACATTCAATTTTACCGGACACAGCTTTTACAGGGCCAAGTAAATAGGATAAAATAGAAATCGGATAAATCCCCAGATCTGCAAGCACTCCCCAGTCGGCCAGCTCCTTATCAAAAAACCACGGCGCATGCAGCGGACCCTGATGGGCAAACATTCCGTCGGCAGACGCCACTTTGCCAATCACTCCGTCCTCTATCATTTGTTTTGCTTTTGCAAAGGCAGGATAAATTTCAAAGGGCAGCGCCATACAAAGCTTCTTTGTCCGTTTTGCCGTATCCCGGACAAGCCTGGCATCCTTTGCGCAGGTCGCAAATGGCTTTTCGATAATGACATTTTTTCCGGCCTCCATAGCGGCCACCGCGATCTTAGCATGGCTTGGATGGTATGTTGTGACAATGACCGTATCCAATTCTTCCATTTTCAGTAATTCTTCTAATGTATCAAAACCCTTTACATGAAACTCCTCTGAGGTCTTTTTCACAACCTCCGGCTTCATATCATGGACACCCACTAACTGATACTTGTCTGTCAACTGACTGAGCGCATTAAAATACCGGATATGCGCAATATCGCCGCAGCCTGCAACTGCAATATTAATTTTATTCATCGTCCTTCACCCCTGTTTTTTTCATCTGATAGTCCAAAAGTGCTATGGCATTTTCTAACTCATTGATAAGATTTTTATTCTTATCCATATACGGCCACATAAATTCAATCGTCAGCGCGCCGTGATAATCATTCGCCGCCAGCCTTTTAATCATACGTTCAATATCCAGATAACGCTCTTTCGTATTCCCATTTACGGCCTCGCATATTTTAATGTGCGCATTGGCCGCCATAGGTAATAAATACTCAATTTCCTCAAAGCATTCATCATCAATGAGCGGCTGCTGCGGCCCGGTAAATTTTTTATAATTAAAAATATCCGGACATGTCCGCAAATACGGATTATTGATCTTTTTTTGCAGCTCAAGGATTTCCCCGGCGCGAAGGCATACATCATTATGGTTTTCTAACGCCAGCTTTATATTTTTCACAGCCGCATAATCTGAGATTTCACGGAGTCCTTCATATACCCACTGCATCTGAGTATCATAAGGGATATTTTCCTTCTTCCATCCGGTAAATACCCGTACGAGCGGCACGCCCAGCCGGACGCTCATATCGATCCACGCCTTTACCTTTTCTATATCCTGGCGGCGCAAATCGGCGCTTGTCCGGCACAGATCATGTTCTAAGGACATACAGGTTATCTGTACGCCATTGTTCTCGCCAAGCTCCTGAAGCTTGCGCATATTCTCATAGGAAGTATCTTTAAAATCAATATCCACAACCTCCATTCCCTGCGCGCCCATTTTTCCTATTAGCTCCACAAAGCCCTCCATCGACAGCTCCCCGCTCTCTAACAGCGGGTGCGCGCTCCATGTACTCACACTTAAAATCATTTTCTTACCCCCATACATCTTCCTGCTTAAGAATTTCTTCCATATAGTTTTTAGCCTCTGCTATGTACCGTTCCGGTTCTTTATAGCCTGTCAGCTCAAATGATAAAAAGCCCTGATAGCCAACCTCTTTTAATGCCCGGACAACACCGTTCCAGTCGATAATCCCCATTCCCGGAGGCAGCGAATAACACAGCAGGCCATCGCCGTCCCTTAAATGGACATGCTTGATCCTATCTCTGAGCTTATAAATCGACCACGGCAAATATTCTCTTTGTACAAGCTGCCAAGCCGTATCAAAGTTCGTTCCAAAATTTGGACTTTGGATCACATCCGCCGCCCTTAAAAAAGCGTCCGTTGTGCCAACCTCCACATTGGCATGGCCTTCTAATACAAAATAAATCCCCGCTTCCTCGCATATCCGGGTCAGCTCCCTTAAAGAATCCATATAGTTTTCCCACGCTCCCACAGCGTCGTATCCCGGCGGCAGCTCCATCTTTAATTTAGGTTCTAACGGTGAAGATAATGACGGATGGAAATAGCAGGGCAGATAATCGATCGGCGCCCTCATTTCATTGGGCCAGTTAGAAACAATGTTCACCTTATCCGTTCCCAGAGCCACAGCCGTTTCCACGCCGCGTTTAAAAATGTCATAGGCCTCCTGCTTGCTTTTTATATCCCGCTCCATCAGCCCCGTAACCAGATTGGCATACAGGACAAATTCCGTCAGTTCCATCCCATAGCTTAAATACAGATTTTTTAATGTACGGATTTTCTCCGCTGTATAATAATGCTCTAAGTCTTCCTTTTGAGCAGCAATCAGTTCCACGCCCTGAAATCCCATGCCGCCGATTCTTTTTACGGCATTATCATAAGGCGCATTATAATGGGGATATGTAAAACATCCCACAGCACATCCTAATTTCACGCTTCTCCCTCCTTGTATCTGTTATCATAAACAAAACATGCCGCCTGCGTCTATTCTTTCACAGCCCCGCTTGTCAGCCCGGATACAATATATCTTTGGAAAAACAGCGCCAGGCACAAAGGCACGATCGTTGCCACAACGCCGGAAGCCATCATCATTCCATAATCCACGCCAAACTTTGTGCTAAATTCCGAAACAGCCACAGGAATCGTCTTTGCCGCGTCCGACTGAGTAAAGACAAGAGCGTACAAAAATTCATCCCAAGCCATAAGGAAGGACAGCGCGCCCACAGCCACAAATCCCGGCGCCGCAGCGGGAACAATAATCTTACGGTATACCCCAAACCATGTACAGCCGTCGATCCTCCCGGCATCTTCTAAATCCTTCGGGATAGACGCATAATATCCGTTCATCACCCAAATGACATAGGCCAGTATAAAATTCGTATCAATAACAATAAGCGTTATGAGCTTATCCAACATTCCCATCCGGCTCCCCATCACATAATAAGGAACTAAAAGTGCAATAGGCGGCAGCAGCTGGAAAAACATGGCTAAAAACAGTAAGGCTTTTTTTCCTTTAAATATCAATCTTGAAAATGCGTAGGCTGCCAGTGAGCCCAGCACAATACTAAGAAGTGTGGATATTCCGGCAACGATAAAGCTGTTGGCAATAGAACGCCGAAATACTGCCGCCTGAGCCTCAGCCTCGCCGCCTGCTCCAAATAAAGTCGCATAGCGCTCAAAAGTTATTTGTTCCGGCAATAGATTTGTTCCGCTATTAAGCATTTCTTTCCCCGGTATAATACTGGAAATAAACATCCATAAAAGAGGCGCCATTGTCCAGATCACCACAAGAATTACGGCAGCATACAATAAAACTCTTTTCAATCTTTTTTTCAGCTTCATAACACCCTCCCCGGTTAATCCTTTGATCTTAACACCTTAAAATAAAGAAGCGAAAGCACAAGCGCCAGCACCGCGATCACCATGGCGATGGCTGCGCCCTTCCCATAATTTAAGTAGTTAAAGGTTTCAAAGTAACTGTAAAAGCTAATGACCATTGTTTTATTTGCCGGTCCGCCTTTTGTCAGGACATAGACAATATCAAAGACACGGATCGCCTGGATCGTACGCAGGACCAGGATCACTAAAATCATCGGCTTAAGCGCCGGCATGTAAACCGCCCAAAACCGTTTCCATGCTCCCGCCCCATCTACGACAGCCGCCTCTAAAACATTTTTAGATACCGTCTGGAGCCCTGCAAGAAGCATAACAACAACCAGCGGAAGCATCCGCCATGTATCTGCCAAAATAATCATATGCAAGGCTGTACTGCCATCGCTCAGCCAGGCTATACTATCTGAGATAATCCCCAGCTTCATTAAAACCCTGTTTAAAATGCCATAATTGGCATTTAAAATCCAATTCCAAAGGTTCGCATTCACGATCGTAGGTACGGCCCACGGGAGGAGGATCAAAGCTCTGACAATCCCCCGCCCTACAAATCTCTGGTTCAGCAGCATCGCTACAAGCACACCCAAAACCATTTGGACTGCAATAGAAACAATACAGAAATACAAAGTAATCCCTATCGACTGCCAAAATTCAGAATTGGCGAAGATTTCACTATAATTTTGAAGTCCTATGAAATCCGTTTCAAAGCTCATCGGATGAACCTTGTTAAAACTTAGCCATATGGAATAGCATACAGGAAATATCCCCATCCCGAAAATAATCAGCACTGCCGGAGCAATCATCATATAGGCTGTCCGAGACTGATACTTTGCTTTGTTTTTAGACATTACCCCTTCCCCCTTCAAATGTAACGCTTTTGTATCTGCTTAATTTTTCCTGTCATTTTGTAAATTTCAGGGATTCCTCGGCCGCCTGATCTAACGCTTCTTCAGGGGAAAGATCTCCAAGGAGCGCCGCGCTGATCTTGGGCTGGAGCATTGTCGACCATTCACTGTAATCCGCAAGCTGCGGCCGGAACTGAGAGTATTCATACTGAGGATACATCAGCTCCAGATAGCCGTATTTTTCAAGAAGCTGCGGATCTTCATAAAGCGCTTTGAGCGTTGGCAGCGTTCCGTTATTTTCAAGAGCAAATTTCTGATTATCCGGACTTACAAGCATTTCAATAAACTTCCAGGCATATTCCGGCGAATCCGAGGTGGAAATAATACCAATACCACCGCCGCCAGTCACAGCCGCACTAGTCACAGTTCCATTTCCGGGAACCAGGCATATTCCCACATCCCCCGCAATTTCGGATTCATCAGGATCATTGGCAAGTTCCCAGGCAAAGGACCAGTTCATAACAAAAGCAACATCCCCGGCCATAAAAGGGTCCAGATTTTCTCTGTCGCCATAAGATAAGGACGCCGGATCGGCCCACCCTTCTTTAATGGAATCCGTCATCACAGATAAGCCCTGCACGCCTTCCGGGCTGTTAAATACCATTTTCCCCTGATCGTCCATCCACTGGCCGCCAAAGGCATAAAGCATTGTCGTCATATCACAGATCAGGCCCTCCGCCTGTTTTCCGGCCCAGGCGATCCCATATTTTACAAGGCCCTGTTCCATCAGATCCTTTGACATGCTTTCAAGCTCATCCCAGGTTGCCGGAGGATTCTCATAACCGCCCTCTTCAAGGATTTTTTTATTATAGAACATCCATTTTCCATTATTGGCAAATGGAATTGCCTGAGTTTTTCCGTCATAAACAAGCTGCTCTAATGTGGCGTCCACAAAGGATTCCTAAAATTCCTCCGTCATATATGAATTAAGATCCATCGTAATTCCCAGGTCGCCAAATTCGGCCGCCCATGGCACATCTACATATACAAGATCTGCGTCAGTCCGCCCGCTGAAAGATGTTGCAATTTTTTGATGTGTATTATCGTAAGCCTGACTGATCACTTCTACAGCAATCCCGTACTTTTCTTCATATTGCCCGCCCACATGTTCAAATAAAGCAACATCATCCGTTGTTGAAATAATCGTAATTTTGTCTGGCTTATCCGTACCATTATCCGATACAGAACCGTTTTGTTGACCATTCTTGCTCTCTTGAAGATCACTGCTTTCGTTTTTTGGCGCTCCCTGGCAGGCCGCCAGCAGACACGACAGAGAAATAATACATAAACACCCGATTTTACTCTTTTTCATAATACTCCTCCAATATATGTATATTATGCATATTTACCTCAAGATTACAGAACAATTCAGCGCTGATTTTATTATTTTTCTGTGATCTTTATGGTTTGAATTATATAAAATGCTCTCTGCCATTGCTATTTTTATCTTGCTTATTTTTTGTACAATTTTGCTTTCGATAGACCAGCGGGCTAACCCCGTTTTTTCTCTTGAATACTCTGTTAAAATAACTCAGACTTGAAAAACCGGTATCCATTGCGATCTTTCCAACGGAATCCTCTGAAAACAGCAAAAGCTTTTCAGATTCTTTAATACGGATATAATTAAGGTACTCCACAAATGTATGTTCTGTGGCCGCCTTAAACATCCTGCAAAAATTATAAATGCTTATGCATGACTGCGCGGCAACCTCATGTAATTCCATAGGCTTATTATAATTATTTTCCATATAAATCAGCGAGTTTTTAACCTTTTCTAACGCCGAAACCTTTTCCGGGTCAAGCTGAGGAATACAGATATATTTATTTCTCAGAAAAAAAGCAAACATTTGCATAAGATATGCCTGTATTTGAATTTCATACCCAAACTGCTTTTCCCGGTATTCTTTTAATGTCCTTTCTAACAGACCACGGATATAATAATTATTCTGGATACGGAAATGCTGTTTATTTCCCATTTGCTCAAAAATAATATTCGATAAATACTTAAACTGCTCGATTTCTTTCAAATATGGAAGTAAAACGGAGCCCCGGAATTGCAAAATCAGCAGGCAATGCTCCGGCGTCATTTTCCGGGTAGAATGAAGTTCATCCGAACCGATAATTGTTATGTCGCCTTCCTCCGACAAAAACTCCTCATTGCCAACCTTAATTTTTGTTTTTCCTTCAATCTGACATAAAATTTCCCAGTAATGGTGCCAGTGCAGCTGAGCGCCGGGCCACCGGTAGGTGCAGGCCATAAAAGGCAAATTAGATTCGGACATATAAAAGTCTTTTGCTACTACAGCGTCCTTATACTCACAATTTTCGATATAAAAATCACTATATTCAATCTTCTTTTCCATAATTACACCTTTCCAAAATATTACTATGAAAGTTATCAAGTGGGCAGGCGCAGGGGCAAATTTATTTGACCCTGCGTATGCACATTTGATAACCCCAAAGTATGAGCACGAGTTGCCGTCAGGCAACGGAAAGTGCGAATACTTTGGGGCAGGATTGCGGGAGTGCCATAGGCACGGAGCAATCCAAAGCGGAGCTTTTTGATTTAACAGGAAACGAAGTTTCCTGTTAAATCAAAAAGAGTTCCGCCAGCGGAACTCTCACATAGGTGCGCGGGAGCTTTAGCGCCCGTGCGCCTAAAAACGTTACGGTTCACAGGCGCCCTGTAAACCGTAACCTAAAGACTATATTCAACCTATTTCCCCGGCTCCAGCAAATATTTAAAAAAGCCGTCCATAGCTTCCTTTGTTTTGAATTTGCCAATATAGACCTGGTTTCCCATAGCCCCGGCCAAAACCTCGGGCATACGCACATGCATACATAAGGACAGACGGTATTTTTCCACAATTTCCTCATCGCTGTGGGCATATGTGCGGTCATCCCTGCGGCCCACGAAGGGGCAGTAAAAATGCTCGCCCTTATAGTTTTCAGTGATCCGGTCATGGACAATCATATCCGCCCATATTTTATAAACATCCACACTGTTGGCATAATTGAGCATATCGGTTGTAAAACCGCCGCTCGGACGCATATTCACCTCAAGTGCCACAATATCCCCTTTTTTGCCAAGCCCTTCCTGATCTTTAAGGAGCCGGAAAAATTCCAGGTGGACAAACCGGCTCTTGACGCCAAAGCTGGCCACGCAGCGGCGCCCGGCTTCCCTAACATCATCCTTAAGCTTTTTCTCAATATAATAATAGCTGTCCTCCTCATTGTTCACTGTGTCCATAATGGACACCATCGTGACGTTGCCCGACTCAAACAGAGGCTCCCCTTTGCTGTTAATAATGGCATCGTAGGAGCAGATGCGCCCGTCAATAAATTCCTCCATAATATACTGCACAGGAGGAAGCTCTTCAAAAAACTTTACAAGCTCCGCTTCATTATTCAGCTTATATGTAGCGCTGGCCCCCACGCCGTTGTCTGGCTTCACAATCACAGGATAACCGACAGCCTTGATAAACTCCCGGGCAGCTTCAAGATCTTCAACCATATGGTACCTGGCTGTGGGAACCCCCGCGGCCTCATAGTATTTCTTCATCCCGGACTTAAATTTAATCCGGTACATATCTTCATTTTTAAAGCCTGTCGTAATATTAAAATCGGTCCGAAGCATGGCGTCCTTTTCAAGCCAATATTCATTATTGCTTTCCAGCCAGTCAATCTTTCCATATTTAAAAGAAAAAAATGCCACGGCCCGGTAAACCTCGTCATAATTTTCAAGACTATCCACCCGGTAATATTCATTAAGATTTTCCTTAACATTAATATCCAGCTCATCATAAGGCGAATCCCCAATGCCAAGGACATTCGCGCCGTTATTTTTTAACTCCTTACAAAACTGCCAATAATTGGTAGGAAAGTTGGGTGAAATAAATATAAAATTCATAATAAGCCTCCTGCTTCATAATCAAAGGATATGCCGCCTTACGGCGGCACTGCTATAAACGAAAGCCAATCGCCAGGGCTTTCATAGTATCTTCGGCAAAAAGTAATCTACCTGGCGAAACCACCAGTTCCAGTCATGGTTGACATCATAGCCCCAGTAATCAAACCATGCATGAATCCCTTTCTGGCAAAGCACCTCCTCAAGCTCCCTGGTGCTGGCCTTAAGTTCGTCCTCCCAGGCACCCTGGCCGACGCAAAAAATCAGCTTCCGCTCATTATACATCTGTATATACGGATGATCCCACGGCATATTCCTTAAATAATCTATGGGCGAATTATCATAAATCAACGGCTCCATATAATCGCCAAAGGAATCCCGTGAGCTGTAAAGCCCGCTTAAGGACAAATTGCCGTCAAATAAATCTGGCCTTCTAAAGAAAAAGTTGGCTGAATGCATAGCCCCCATACTACAGCCAAAGCTAAGAATCCCCCGGGCTCTTTGCCCGCCGTTCCCGGCGGCGTTCCTTTCAAAAATCTCCGAAACAAGCTCATCGACAACATAATGATACCACTGTTCATGGCGCACGATACGGTCGTGAGGATTCCCGCCTTTGGCGGACCATGTTTCCCCGTCGATCGTATCTGCCGTAAATATCTGGACGCGGCCCTGCTCAATAGGTCCTGACCACACATCAATCATACGAAAATTTTCAAAATCATAAAACCGTCCATTCTGGCATGGAAAATACAGGCATGGGCGTCCGCTGTGCCCATAAACCTTAAACTCCATATCCCGGCCAAGATATTGGCTATAATGCTTATGATACTCAATATTCATTCTTATCACCTTCATTTTCCAGCTCAAGACACCGCATAAATACTGGAATCTGTCGCTCCCAGCAGGCCTCGCAGTGCTGCCCGCCGGGCACAATACGCATACAGACATTCACCTGTTTATCTAAAAATGCACCTGTACTCCGCTTCAATGCCTCCAAAATCTTACTGTGATTTTTCATTTCCTCACTGCCATAATCCATGTACACTCTCGTATCCGGAAAAAACTGGGTATCCCGAATGAGCTGGGTCATTTTTGCAGGAGCCACCCAAAGACTGGGAGAAAGCGCCACAGCTCTGGAAAATATATGATTGTAACGGCACAGCGCAAACAAAGACATAAGTCCTCCCATGGAGCTGCCGCAAATATACGTAAACTCCCGCTGGGGCATTGTCCGAAAACGCCGGTCCACAGCAGGCTTTAGCACCTGGATGAGCCAATCCATATATGCTTCCCCTTTCGGTTTTATATGGCCCATGCCCCGCGCCAGAAACGGCCACGGCGAATACTCCGACAACCGCTCGGTTCCCTCGTGGTTACATTCCACAGCCACAATAATCATTCCAGCCGCCGTCCTGTCCATATATTCCTTCATGCCCCAGCACTTGCCGTAAGTGGCGTCTGAGTTAAAAAAGACGTTGTGGCCGTCAAACATATATAAAACAGGATAAGACTTGTTCCCGCTCTCATAGCCGACAGGCAGATAATAATAAACGCTCCGGCCTTTATCCCCGGACAGAGAAGGGAGCTTTATCATTTCCTTAATGACCATCATCATGCCTCCTCATTTTCCATAAACATTCTGGTAAAAATACGCCCTACATTCACTTAAATCCGGAATCAGCACA
Source organism: Clostridiales bacterium (assembly GCA_018369015.1). GTDB lineage: Bacteria > Bacillota > Clostridia > Lachnospirales > Lachnospiraceae > Catenibacillus. Next base: position 25,807 of record JAGZDD010000006.1, read on the forward strand.
TCCATCGCCGTTCCGTCCTTGGCAAAAACCCGCACCTCATCATACATATCATCCGCAGGAAGGCGGTAGGTTTCCAGCTGATCCACGCCCATGGAAAGCACATCTACGCCAATTCCAAGGATCTGCGAGTTTGACATATCCGTTGTCATCAGCGGGAAAAGCTGGTCGATAAGCTCCAGCATCTGGGTAATACTAATGTCCTTCATCTTATCGAATACGGCCATGAGCACACGGCGCTGCCGGTCCGTCCGCTCAAAATCTCCGTCGCCTACTTTACGGATACGGGCATATTCTAACGCCTTCTCTCCGTCCAGATGGTTGGTACCCTCCACTAAATACCAGTCCTTATGCTTTTTATTCAAATGCTTAACCTCCGCGCTGTTAAGCTCCATATCTACGCCGCCGATCACATCAATGACCGCTTCAAAGCCGTCAAAATTCACTTCAACATTCCCGTCAATTTTTATAGCAAAATTTTTAGCAATCGTTTCATCTAAAAGCTCCATGCCGCCAAAGGCGTAGGCCGCATTGATCCGGTTATCGCTGTATCCCGGAATCTGTACGTACATATCCCTCATTAGTGAGGTTAAAGAAATCTTTCCTGTATTCTTATTAATGGACACAATAATCATAGAATCCGAACGGGCCTGCCGCTCCCAGGCTCTCGCGTCCTGTCCGATGAGCAAAATATTCGTAACCCCCTCCTGGGTAAATGCCCGGGCGTCACTATCCCATTCAATATCCTCCGGCAGGGCAGTCTGCATACTCTCCCCCATGGTTTCACCGGTTTCAAAATACTCCTCCTCCGGCGCAATCGCCGTCTGCTCCTGCTCATCTACACGGTTAATCTTCCCAAGCTTGCTCTGCATATAGCCATAAATAACCGCAGCCCCAACAATAAGAATCACTGCAATGGCAATAAGCACCCGAGCCCATATTGGAACCCGGCGGCGTTTTATATATCCGTCAGCTTTTTCATTCGCCTTAGAATCCCCCGGCTCATGTTTTTTTTCCTTATCTTCCTCAGCCGTCTTGTTATCATCAGGTTTACCCACAATCATACCTCCTACTTCACTCACCTGTTATTTTTCGCGGACAACGAGCCGAAGCAAAGCGCAGACCACTACTTGTTAAGCGCCGACCGCAATGAAACATAAACCACATACACCCTTTCAGCCATGCGGCTACATTGAGCTGTTATATTATATTGATTATATAGCATTTGAAAAAAAAGGGCAATAAAAATGCATGGCAAAAGCCAGGGGTCTGCGGCTTACAGAGTACTTGCAAACCACAGCGAAACTATATTAGTTCATAATAAACTTTTATGCCGCGCTGCGCGGCTCCACCACGCATGAAAGCAAGGATTGCTCCGCGCCTGCGGAGGCTACGCTGCCGCTCCGGTCATTACTGGCACGCAGCAACCGTGTTCATACTTTGGGGAAATTACAGTGTTTTATAGAGTCTGAGAAAAATATACAAAATAAAGAAATAAACATCGTAAAATATGCAAATAGAAATCAGAATAAAATATATGCTACAATACAAATGTGAAGTAAAAAATAATTTCTTACGAAATTATTTACTGACAATTATTCGCCAGTAATGCCGCGGGAGATGAATTAGTGCTTATTGAATCTCAGAATAATTTGGACAGTTATATGGATAGGTAAAAAGAGGCTGTGGCAGCAGTAGAAAGCATATATAGCCATTTTACTCAAAATGGTAATAATACAATTATTTATCCAGCTGAATATGCAGGGGAATATTTGGTAGATGATCAATTAAATATACTTTTGACGGATATGTCAGATAGTGTCATGCAAAAATACCGTACTTGGGCTAACTACTATGATAAATTAAATTTTGAGCAAGCGCAATATTCCCTTAATCAACTTAATTCGATTAGAGATTCCTTTGATTCATTAGCCGATGACTATGCATTAGTTTCTTATGGCGTAGACCGCCAAAACAATAACGTTTTTGTAAATGTGGAACCTCAGGATGCCGATGCGTTACAGAATTATCTTGCCAGAACGAGATCCGCTTATCCGGTGGTCATATCAGAAAGTGAGCCGATCATTGCTACGGCATCTCTTTATGGCGGAGATGGGATAGGAATTATAAGCGGCAATAGTACTGCATCTATTTGTATTGGTGGAACTTATAACGGTCAAAATGCTGTTCTAACCTGTGGGCATGGGTTTAATACGAAAAACACAATTTATAAAGGCAGTTCTGCGATTGGAAAGATTGCTTTGAAACGTTTTGGCGGCTGGGATGGCGATTTTTCAATTATAACTTTAAACAGCGGATATACACCTACAAATAAAGTATATTCTTCAAGCGGAACAAATTCAATTAAAGGATGTACTTATTATCCAGCGGCAGGAAACGCTATTTATAAATATGGAAAAACAACAGGATATGCCTACGGAACAATTAATCAGGTAGATGTAACTGTTAATGTTTCAGATGGTTTCTCAGAGCAGGCTACCGTAAAAGGCCTTTATGGAACATCCGTCCATAACAATTCAGGAAGTACACCTATTGATAGTGGAGACAGCGGCGGTCCTGTTTATTTAAAAAATGGTTCGTCATACAACATTACAGGAATCATTTCAGCAAAAGGAAAAAATCAAAGCGGCGCTTATCAAACAATGTATTTTTCACCTATAAGGACGGCTACTGGCCTGGGATTTTCTGTAAAAACAAATTAGTATGCATAAATAGTGATATAGTGCCTGTAACAGGCACTATATCACTATTATGGGGGATTTATCATGTTATCCATTCAAAAATTGTTACATGCCTGGATTTTTATGATCTGCGTCGTCCTTTTAACCGTGCGTTTTTTGCATACCACATGTTACAATAAGGTTTTAACGGATGATTTTGTTCCCGATGAAAAATATACAGATTATCTGGAAAATGACCGGATGGAAGATGTTGATGTAGAAAAGCTATACAACCGTTATGCACGTGCCCTAATAGAGATGCCCTATTTTTCTGAATCTATTATTTTGGATCGGGATATTTATTATTATACAGAACCCGACGTACATTCAGAGATTATGTACACGTTAAAAGCAGGGGAGACTTATTATTTTTACGGGTCTAAGCTGGAACCTACACTCTTAAGTTTTGCCACATATGACCGCGGCTGGAGATACGCCCTTCCCTTGCCGGATGAGCAGCAGTATCAGTCAGTCACTCAGTATAGGCAGATGACGACAGACGAAAGAGAGGGCATATCGGAGGTCCCTTATACGGATCAGGAATTTGGGTATATACAACTTAAAGATCTCGTGTATATCACCCGGAAATTCATGTTCGATTCCGGATATTTTACATTCTGGGAAAAGGTTCAGATGCTTTATGATGATCGGTATGGCCTTGGCTTTCTTTATGGCGAGGATGAATTTTTTTGGCGGGAGGGTATGTATATTTCCCCGGACCTTTATCTGCCGTATTGGAGAAGAACAGAAAAGCTTCTTTTGGTTCTTATTCTCTTGTCCGCCGCAGGATACGGGATGGGGCCAGTTAAAAGAAAGCGGAATTATCACATAAGAAATGGGAAGTGAAATACTCCTCGTTTTCCCCTTGGCCCGGCCAGGGATTTGAAATTGCAAAGCAACTCCGGTTATGCTAAAATAAAAGAGCCAAATAAAAAATCGGCAATCACAAGAAACGCCGCAAAGGCGGCATACCTGGATGCCGTGAAATACCGGCAAAAAAGAGGAAAGAAGGTATATTTATGGAGAAACAGATTTTAGATTTTGTTGTTGAAAAGACTCGCGAATTAATTGACGCCCCAACATGCAGCAGTGAAACAAAGGATAGTGCCAATGCATGGCTTGCTGCGGTAGGAACCGAAAACGAAGCTGATGAAACGAAAAAATATATTGCAGAGCTGGAAGCTGATATTATGCCAATTGACCAGCTTATCGGATTCTCCGAGTCCGAAGCCGGCATGACCTATTTCGGCGCAGACGCCGCTAAAGGCATTGCCGCCCATGCCAAAGAAATTAAAGCTGCCGGGGCTAAATACTGCGATTGCCCTGCCTGCGCAGCCGTAGAGGCGATTCTTGCTAAAAAGGATGAGATGTTAAAATAGGCCGCCACAACAGACAATAAACCCTTTAATAACTTAATGCCCCGCAGCTTATACTGCCGGGGCATTTTTTTATTTAATAGGAACTTCCTTTCCTATTAAATAAAAACACTCCGCTTTGGATGCGCACTTGCGCAGAGCGGAAATTTGTCGCTAAAGCGACCGCGCTCGGCGCAAGACTATACGATTAAATCCGGCGAAAATCAGGCGCAAGTTGCCTGTAAAATTTTTTGCCAGCTTCATACATAGGGCGCGTCAGGCTTGACGCTGCCCTTACTTTCCATATCTTGCGGCCAGCTCAAGCCGTATCTTGGCCCTGCCAAGAGCCAGCCTGGCCCTTGCAGCGTCAAGCTCCTGCGCATTTTCAGACAGACGGCGCTCGGCACGGATTTTAGCTTCATTGGCACGGTTAATGTCGATCTCCTCCGGCCATTCGGCAATTTCAGCTAAAACAGTGATCTTATCCGGCAGAATCTCGATAAAGCCATCGTGAACCGCCGCATATTTATCTTGCCCGCCGGCCTCCACAATATGAAGAATACCGGGCTTTAAAATATTCGTCATAGGGATATGCCCGGCATAAACGCCAATCTCCCCCTCTGTCGTGGACATTTCCACCATAGACGCCTGCCCCCTGTAAAAAACTCTATCCGGGGAAACAATTTCCAATTCAAATAATTTATCTGCCATTTTCTCACCTGTCCGACTTTACTGGCACCTCGCAAGAACATCATCAATATTTCCCGCATTGAGGAAATAGCTCTCTGGAATATCATCATGCTTGCCTTCAATAATTTCCTTAAAGCCCTGAATCGTTTCTGACAAAGGAACATAGCGCCCGGTAAGGCCCGTAAATTGTTCGGCCACGAAAAAGGGCTGCGACAAGAAACGCTGTACCTTTCTTGCCCGGGAAACAATAAGCTTTTCTTCTTCAGATAATTCATCCATTCCAAGAATCGCAATAATATCCTGAAGCTCCTTGTATCTTTGCAAAATCTCCTGAACCCCACGGGCTACGCTGTAATGCTCCTCTCCGACAACCCTCGGGTCAAGAATACGGCTTGTGGATTCTAACGGGTCAACCGCCGGGTAAATCCCCAGCTCCACAATCGAGCGGGAAAGAACAGTTGTCGCATCCAGATGCGCAAAGGTTGTCGCCGGCGCCGGGTCTGTCAGGTCATCTGCAGGTACATAAACGGCCTGAACGGACGTAATCGAACCGGATTTTGTGGATGTAATACGCTCCTGGAGAGCGCCCATTTCTGTCTGAAGGGTCGGCTGATAGCCTACAGCGCTGGGAATACGGCCAAGCAGAGCCGATACCTCAGAACCAGCCTGGGTAAAGCGGAAAATATTGTCAATAAACAACAAAACATCCTTGCCGCCGTGGTCCCGGAAATATTCTGCCATCGTAAGCCCCGTAAGCCCAACACGCATACGCGCTCCCGGAGGCTCATTCATTTGTCCGAACACCATGGTCGTCTTATTAATAACGCCTGACTCCGTCATTTCATAATATAAGTCATTACCCTCCCGGGTGCGCTCGCCTACGCCGGTAAATACCGAATAGCCGCCATGCTCCGTAGCTACATTTCTTATAAGCTCCTGGATCAGCACGGTTTTCCCAACGCCCGCGCCTCCAAACAGGCCGATCTTTCCCCCCTTCTGGTAAGGGCAGAGAAGGTCGACAACTTTAATCCCCGTTTCCAGGATTTCTTTCGCATCTGACAGCTCCTCAAACTTCGGCGCCTTCCGGTGGATCGGAAGATGGTATTTTGCCTCAGGCGCAGGCTTATTGTCAATGGCCTCGCCGAGGACATTGAAAATACGTCCAAGCGTTTCCTCTCCCACAGGAACCGTGATCGGCCCGCCAGTGCTTATCGCCTCCATTCCCCGGACAAGTCCGTCCGTCGGCCCCATGGCAATGCAGCGCACCGTATCGTCGCCAAGGTGCTGGGCAACCTCGACAACAAGCTGCCCGCCATCCTTGCGGGTAATATGAATGGCATCATTAATCTCAGGGAGCATGCCTTCGGGAAATTTTATATCCAGCACCGCCCCAATAATCTGAGTAACTTTGCCTGTACTCTTTTCTGACATAATTTGTATTATTCACTCCTTTACCGCGCCTTTGGACTACGCCAGCGCCTCAGAACCAGAAACAATTTCTGTGATTTCCTGGGTAATTGCCCCCTGTCTGGCTCTGTTATAGCTCAATGTCAGCGCATCGATCATCTCCTCGGCATTGCTCGTGGCATTATCCATGGCCGTCATCCTGGCGCCGTTTTCCGAGGCCACAGCCTCCATAAGCGCCCCATAAATTAAGCTGCACACGTATTTGGGAACAATCTCATTAAGCGCCTCCGGCGCGGACGGTTCATAGTTCATAGGAAGCTCCCCGCCCCGTAAAGCGCCGCCGGCGCCCAAGCTGTTTCCCTCAGATGCGAAGCTTTGTTCCGTTCCCGTTTCTGCCGGGCTTACCGGCAAAAGCCGAAGCAGCCTTGGAATATGCACAACCGTATTTTTAAAACTTGTATAAGCCAGATAAATTTCCCCGATCCTTCCTGCGGCAAAATCATCCAGCACTTCCTTTCCAATACTCCGGGCGTCGCTGTAAAGCGGAGCCTCAATCACATCGGAATAATCCTTTGCAACCGTATAGCCATGGTGGGAAAGAACATCCTTCCCTTTACGGCCAATCGTATAGAGAATTACATTTTCCGGCTCAAATCCGGCTCCGGTAATCAGCTTAATAATATTCGCATTATAGCCCCCGGCCAGCCCCCGGTTCGATGTGATAACAATAACGGCCTTCCTGTCACAGCCGCTCCCGGTCAGATACGGATGGATCATATTTCCGGTCCTTGCCAGGATGGATGTCACTGTTTCATACATTTTATCGAAATACGGCTTAGAGCCTTCCGCTTTTCCTTTAGCCTTCTGAAACTTTACTGTAGATACAAGTTTCATCGCCTTAGTAATCTGCGCGGTACTCTGGATACTTCCTTTGCGCCGTTTTATTTCTCTCATAGAGGCCATTTACATCACCTCTTCCTTGTACTCCCCAACCGCCTTAACAATATTCTCCTCAATTTCATCATCAAGCACTTTCGTCCTGCGGATCTTTTCGAGGATATGGGAATATTTTGTGTCCATATATTCCAAAAGCCCTTTTTCAAACTCCAAAATCTGATCTGTCGGAATATCAAGCAGCAGCTTTCGCGTCGCCATATAAATAACAACAACCTGTTTTTCCACAGGCATCGGCTCGTACTGCCCCTGCTTTAATATCTGCTGTATGCGCTCTCCCTGGGCTAACTGCTCCTTTGTGGCGGCGTCTAACTCGGAGCCAAACTGGGCAAATGCCTGAAGCTCCCGGTATTGGGCCAGCTCCACCCGGATAGGGCCGGCAATTTTTTTCATTGCCTTAATCTGGGCCGATCCGCCCACGCGGGAAACAGAGAGTCCGGCATTAATTGCCGGGCGCAGTCCAGCGTTAAACATTTCAGTTTCAAGATAAATCTGGCCGTCCGTAATTGAGATCACGTTTGTAGGAATGTAAGCGGACACATCCCCGGCCTGGGTTTCAATAATCGGCAGAGCCGTCAGGGAACCGCCGCCAAGGGCGTCGGACAATTTGGACGCCCGCTCTAAAAGCCGGGAATGTAAGTAGAAAACATCGCCCGGATAAGCCTCGCGCCCGGGCGGGCGCCTAAGCAGCAGCGACAGCGTACGGTAAGCAGCGGCATGCTTGGACAAATCATCATAAACAATAAGTACGTCCTTTCCCTGCTCCATCCATTCCTCGCCAATGGCACAGCCCGCGTAAGGGGCAATGTATTGCAGCGGCGCCAGCTCTGACGCTGTAGAAGATACGACAACCGTATAATCCATCGCCCCGTAGGACTCTAATGTATGGACAATGGAAGCTACTGTGGACGCTTTCTGTCCGATAGCCACATAAATACAATAAACATCCTGCCCATTTTGGTTGATGATCGTATCTATAGCAATCGCCGTCTTTCCTGTCTGGCGGTCGCCGATGATCAGCTCCCTCTGCCCCCGGCCAATGGGAATCATCGCGTCAATGGCCTTGATTCCTGTCTGCAGCGGCGTATCTACAGATTTCCTGTCAATGACACCATGAGCCACACGCTCAATCTGGCGGAAACTTTTTGTATGAACCGGGCCTTTGCCGTCCAACGGCTGGCCTAAGGCATTGACAACACGCCCAAGCAGAGCATCGCCTACAGGAACCTCAACAACGCGCCCGGTCGTCTTTACGACATCCCCTTCATTAATATTTTTTTCATCCCCAAGTAAAACAGCGCCTACATTGTCCTCCTCGAGGTTAAGAACCATGCCGTAAACATCCCCGGGAAAACTAAGAAGCTCTCCCTGCATGGCCTTATTCAATCCGTGAATACGGGCAATTCCGTCGGCAACCTGGACAACAGTTCCCACATCGGAAACCTCCATCCTGGTCTTATATCGCTTAATCTGCTCCTTGATCACAGAACTAATTTCTTCAGGTCTTAAATTCATGGAGCCTCTGGCACCTTCTTTCATTTTATAATAAGCGCTTCGACAGCGTCTCAAGCTTTTGCCGGATACTGCTGTCTACAACTTTATCCCCGATACGGATCACCATTCCTCCAATCAGGGATGTATCTACATCAAAATGCATTTCATAGCTCAAATTATCTGTAATTTCCAAAAGCCTGCCAACAACAGCCTGCTTCTGCTCTTTTGTAAGCGGGGCTGCGGTCGTTACATAGGCCGTGCCTATATGCTTAAAAGACTTTACTCTTTCCCTGAAATACTTTAAAATTTCAGGGATAAACCGCTGTCTTCCCCCATTGACAACCACTGTCAGAAAGCCCGTCAGGGCGTCGTCAAGCCTTGCGTCAAAGCAATCCGCAATAACCTGTATTTTCTCTTCCTTTGAAATCTGAGGATGACAAAGAAGATCCAGAAGTTCCGTATTTTCCTTAAACATCTGGTCAAGAAAATCGGCCTGGTCCATCACCTGATCAATCTTATTTTCCTCCATACACAGATTAAAAAGGGCGTCGCCATACGTCTTGTCCACTAACTTCGCCATGTTTCCTCTCCCATTTCCTTCAAAGTTTCATCGATGAGCCGGCCGCAGGCCGCTTCATCCATATGCTCTGCAATAAGCCGCGCAGCCGCCTGGCTGCCGCATGTAACTATTTCCCGGCGCATTTCATCCTCAAGCTTTGCCCTTAAAAGATCTGCCTCCCGTCTGGCTCTTGCAAGTATTCTTTGAGATTCTTCATCTGCGGCGGCAAGAATCTGAGCTTCCAGGACCCCAGCCTTTTCCCCGGCTTTCAAAAGAAGCTCCTGGCGTTCATCTTCAAAATGCTCAAGGCGGCGCTCATACAAAGCAACCTCCTGGCGGGCATCCTCCCGGCTTTGTCTGGACAAAGATAATGCTGCGGCAATGCCTTCTTTTCTTTTAGACAGCATTTTCCCTATCATCGGTGAAAGAAAATATCCAAGGCAAAAGCTTAAAACAAATATATTGACTCCGGTTATAATCAACTCTGCCATGTGTCACCATCCATTTCCCTGTATATTTCCTCCACATAGGCATTGGCATTTTCCGGCCGGCTTACCGTAACAAACTCCGAAGCCATAAGGACCGCCAGCGCGGCAGACTGCCTTTTAACCTCATCTGTCGTTCTTGCCTTCTCTAAAGTAACCTTCTGGCGTGCGGCTGTCATAATCTCCCTTGCCTGCGCCCGGGCATTATCAAGAATTTCCTCCTGCTGCCTCAGGGCCATCCTGCGGGATATGGACATAAGATTTTCGGCTTCTTTATTGACATTTTTTAATTTTTCCTCATACACGGCCTTAAGCTCCAACGCCCTGTCATGGTCGTCCTTCGCCCCTGCATAAGCATCGTCAATGCCCTCCTGGCGCTTCTCCATAAAAGCGCGCACAGGCTTAAAAAACAGCTTTGACATGATCAGGTACAAAAGCATGATAAAGACAAACATGACAATCGCGTCAAAGACAAGCTGTACATCAAGGCCAAATAACCTTCCGTCCAAACGGTCAGCCTCCCTTCCTGTTCCTGTTCACGGTTCCCGTAAACAGGAACTAACATCTGATATCCGGCGGCATACCGCCCATGAAAGCGTTCCCCAATGAAGGATCAAAGCTTTCCAAGCAGCGGATTTGCAAACAGAAGAATGAGGGCAATAACAAGACCGTAAAGACCTGTTGTTTCAGCAACCGCCTGACCAAGAAGCATTGTCGATGTAATATCGCCCTTAGCCCCGGGATTACGTCCAACAGCCGCGGCGCCGTGGCCGGCGGCAATACCCTGGCCGATACCAGGCCCGATACCCGCGATCATTGCAAGACCTGCACCAATGGCTGAACACGCTAAAATTAAACCTTCATTTGTTATCATAATAAAATCCTCCTATCATTTATGATGATACCGCTCTAAGGCGGCATGTCTGCTTATTTGTCACCGCCCATACGGCGTCACCTTATTGTCCGGCTTTTGCCGGACAATAAGCATCGGATTGTCCATCCGATGGGCAAACAGGGGCAAAATCATGCTTACATGCAAACCTGACGCCTGTTTTTGCCCCTGTTTGCCCGCCGTCTGAACTGTTACGTTTATTCTGGCAGTTTATCATTAATAAATACCATACTTAGCATACAGAAAACATACGTCTGAATTGCTCCTGCGAACAAATCCAGATAAGCATGTAAAAATACAGGAATCCCAATCGTCACCAGCTTTGGCAAAAGACCGTAAAACAGCGCCATCATTACGGTTCCGCCCATAATATTCCCGAAAAGACGCAGCGACAGCGATACCGGCGTGGCAAACTCCCCGATCACATTAATCGGGAACAAAATCGGAAGCGGCTGGGTGAGGCTTTTTAAATACCCAAAAATTCCATTCGTCCTAAAAGCGTTGAACTGAATGACCGCAAAGGTTATCAGCGCCAGCGCCAGAGTCGTACAGTAATCCGCCGTCGGCGGCCGCAGGCCAAAAATCCCGGAAATATTAGAAACAAGCAGGAACATAAAAATTGTCAGAATATAATTGGCGTATTTACGCCAGTGCCGGAACATATTTCCCTTTACAATGCCGTCGAGCGTCTGCACATAATACTCCGCCAGATTTTGTATACCCCCGGGTATTAAAGACCCATGCTTCATTTTACGGTTGACGATGATTCCAATAATGACAAGAAAAGCACAGACAATAAACATACACACATGGGTTGTCGTTATATAAACTGTGCTTCCGAAAAAAGGAACCTCAAGGTACCCGTGGATCATAAAGTCAACTTCATTTTCCATAATACTCACCTCCTCAAACGCTGTCCGGGCAACTGTTTGAACCTGTATGTAGGATTTACCCGGCAGTTTCGCAACAATTCTGCCATGCCAAACCGTTACGAAATTTCAGCAGCTTCATACAATTTTGAAATAAGCCTGTGGCTGACCGGCCTTAAGTACACAGAGGCCTTTAAGGTCAGCAGCCCGATAAAAAGCCCGGGGAAATGAATACCCGGCAGCTTCAGCCCGCAAAGGACAAGCAAAACCATAAAAATAAGGCGCAGCACATAATTGCGCTTAGAATATTTACATGCGTCCTCGGCAAACATATCCAGCGAACGGTCAATGGTCACAAACATATGGATCGCCAGAAAGACCGCGGCCGCAGCTCCAAGAACAAGGCTTAAACAAAAACTGAGCTTTTCAGAAACAAAGACAGCGCCCACAGCACCGGCAAGCACTGTCACAGGGATAATTCCCGCGATAAGCTCTACAAGCGTTTCATGGTAACGGCAAACTCTATTTTTTACCGCCATGCTTATCTTTGCTAAACAATGCTTCATTTTCCTTTTCTTTTTCCCCCTTTATAAGCGGCCTTGTATAATAGTAAAGATTCCGGTAAGCCGCAAGTACGCCAAAAATCAAAAAAATGACAGTGAGCCACTCTGTTCCAAAAAAGCGGTCCAGCCAACGCCCCAAAAACAGGCCAATAAACACAGGAACAAGCATCCCTATCCCCAACTGGCTAATGAGCGCCAGAGCTTTAAATACATTATGATCCTTTTTCTGGTCTTTCATTCTGCCTGCCTCCAAAGACAACATCTATCGATAATATTACCATAAATTTCATTTTTATTCCACCTAAATCTTTGTCTATTTTTTATCATTTGCACAGAAAAAAGGACTGGAAATTATATAAACTTCCAAGTCCTTCTTATTTAAAAGGGATAGTATTTTTATTTTTGCACAATCCGCCGGAGCTGCCCACACCTATACCATGTTCCTACGGATCGGATAGGGGAAGATTCCTTCCCCTATCCGCTGCTGCGATACCTCGCTCATCTCACGGCTTTGCCGCTCGATGACCGTTGCCGGTCAGATGCCCGCCCGTGCAAGCACGGCGGGCGCCTGACCGGCCTATCGCGCAAACAGCAAGTGTTTGCGGCTGACTGTGAATAGTCACGCTCCGCTTACACCTCCCGCAGCCACGGGATCGACGGCGCGGCTCCGCGGCGCCCGACCGCCATAGCGGAAGCTTTAGCCGCCAGGTCAAGAGAGGCTTTAGCGTCGAGCCCCCTTGTCATTCCTGCAATAAAATAACCGGTAAATGTATCGCCCGCAGCCGTAGTGTCTACGGCGTTTGCGGGATAAGCCTTTTGCCACAGCTCCTCATTTCCATAGGTGTAAACGCTTCCTTTTTTTCCGAGAGTAAGAACGAGCCGGGCCTTTGGAAACAATGCTTTTGCCCGGGCCAAAATTTTTCCAGCCTCTTTTTCCCCGGTAATCTGTTCGCCCTCAATCTCATTCATTATAAAAAGTGAAACTTTTGTCAAATCCGCCTTTTTTAGTGCCTCATTCATGGGCGACGGATTCAAAATAATTTTTATCCCCCGCAAAAATGCCTGTTCGACAATATAATCCACGAAATTAATTTCATTTTGAAGAAGGAGAATATCCCCTTCCCCGAAATTTTTTAGAATATCATCAATATACGCTTCCGTAAATTGGTGGTTTGCGCCGCCATAAAGCAGTATGCTGTTCTGGCCCTGTTTATCCACCTGGATCACCGTATGTCCGCTCCTGCCGTCAATCTGACGGATATATGTCGTATCTATACCATTTTCGCGGCACATGTCAAGAAGCGCTTCCCCGTCGCTGCCAATAAGCCCTCCGTGGAAAACCAAAGCCCCGGCCCTTGCAAGGGCAATAGACTGGTTTAAGCCCTTGCCGCCGCAGTAGGCGCGCAGGCTTTTGCTGCTTTGTGTTTCTCCGCCAGCCACTATATGGTCGACATTATAAACATGGTCCAGGTTCAGCGAACCGATATTTAAAATCTTCATTACTTTTCACCCCTTAACTGCGCCGATGGTAATCCCCTTGACAAGATACTTTTGCACAAAAGGATAAATCGCCATAATTGGAAGAATACCGGCCACGGCAATGGCCATCTTTATTCCAACACTCGGAAGCGCGGCCGCCGCTTCCCCGATATTTCCTCCAGCCTGGCCGCTGGCAATAAACTGGGCGTCTGAAAGCATACGGTTGAGTATGTTTTGAACAGAATACAAATCTGTCCGGCTTACAATATAATACAGGCCGTTTTGCCAGTCGTTCCAATACCCAAGGCCAACTAAAAGGCCAAGGGTCGCTACCATTGGCACAGCCATCGGAAAAGCGATTTTAAATAAAATTTTAAACTCTCCCGCTCCGTCAATTTTTGCCGCTTCGGTAATCTCATCGGGAATATTGGATTTGAGATAATTTTTCATCATTATAATATTAAAAGCATTCATCAAAAGATTCGGGAGCAGCAGCGCCCAAATGGAATCCCGTATATGAAATGTATTAGACCAAATCATATAGGAAGGAACAAGACCGCCGTTAAACAACATTGTAAAAAACACAAAAAAGGAAATCGCGCCTTTTCCCGGAACCTCCTTGCGCGACAGAGGGTAAGCCAAAAGAATCGTTATAAGTATGCCGATCGTTGTTCCCACAGCCGTCACAAGCAGGGTAATCCCATAGCCCCGGATAATCTTAGCGGAGCCGGAAAAAATATAGGCATAGGCGTCCAGACTGAAAGCCTTTGGCCAGAAAGCATAGCCATCCCGGACAAGCGCCGATTCTTCGGTCAGCGATGACATCACAAGAAGAATAAAAGGCAGGAGGCAGCACGCGGACAAAAGGATCATTATCAAGTTAATCGAAAAGTGAAAGCCTTTGTTATTATCAACCATTGTTCTCCTCCTTACCTAAAACAGGGCGTTTTCTTTATCAATCCTGCGCACGGCAAAATTCGCGCCCAAAACAATGACAAAGCCGACGATGGACTGATAAAATCCGGCGGCCGAAGCCCTTCCTACATCATTGAGCTTTAAAAGCCCCCGGTACACATACGTATCGATTGTATTGGTCACATCGTACAGCAGCCCGCTGTCCATAGGCACCTGATAAAACAGACCAAAATCGGAATAAAAAATCCTTCCTACACTCATTAGTGTAAGGGTAATAATCGTTCCCCGAAGAGATGGCAGGATAATATGGCGTATCCTCTGCCACCGGCTGGCGCCGTCCACAACAGCGGCCTCATAAAGCGCCCCGTCAATACCAATGACTGAGGCATAATATAAAATACAGCTATACCCAAAGCTTTTCCACAGATAAACAATCACCAAAATGAAAGGCCAGTATTTTGGCTCGCTGTACCAGGAAACCGGGTCCATGCCAAGGCCCCGGACCACACTGTTATTTAAAAATCCGGAATCCACGCTCAAAAACGCAAAGACAAGATAGCTAATAACAACGGTTGAAATCAAATAGGGAATAAGGATCAATGTCTGATAAATTTTTTTCCGCCTTACTCCGCGTATTTCATTGAGAAGTACGGCCACAGCCACAGACAGGACTGTGCCAAGAATAATAAATATAACGTTATATCCGATCGTATTGCGGGTGATCGTCCAGGCATCCGAGGTTTTAAATAAATATTCAAAGTTCGAGAGTCCGGTCCACGGACTCCCGAAAATGCCAAGCCGGTAATCAATGCGTTTGAACGCAATGACTAAGCCGAACATGGGAAGGTAGTTATTGACGATCAGATAAAGCAGCCCCGGAACCATCATTACATAAAACGGCCAGAAGCGTTTAAGTTTTTTCATTATTGCTGCGCCTTCCATTCTTCAAATTGCTTTTCCTTCAGATCAATAATCTTGTCAATGCCTGCGGTTTCAAGCTCACTCAAAAACTCATCCAGCGTTTTGTCCACATCCACAGCGCCGTCCATAAGCGCCGGATGGTATTTTGCCACAACATTTGTACATGCCGTCACTTCATTGGTGACTTCCGATGTGTCAGGAGCAAAGCCAAAGGCTTTTGAGCGTATAGCCGTATTATTAAACTCCTCAATCTGTTCCCAGTAGTCCTCTGGATAAGGCTCCCACACCGGGGTGTCGAAGGCGTTTGGCCAAATCCACGACTGCGCTGTATACGGCGTGTTGGAGGCGTCAATACCTTCCGGATAGTTAATCATGTTTTTCTCTTTGTCTGTATACACGTAGCTCTTTCCCTCGATACCATTAATCAAAATATTGGACAGCTCGTCATTGGTATACATTTCGTTGAGAAGAATCATGGCCTCCTTTGGATGTGAGCTTGACGCAGATATGCCCCAGGTCATTCCCTGGACGGTCTGTGTCTGAAGTGATGCCGGAACAAGCTCGATCACTTCAATCTCACAGCCCGTCGCCCGCTCCTGCTGCATATCAAAAAGCGGCTTTAAATGAGAAAGGGCTGAAAACAGTGTTCCCGCCCGCATGGCAACCGACGGGTCTTCCACATTGCTTAAAGCATCCTGGGAAATATAGCCCTTCTCATACCAGCTTCGCATCAGTCGTATATAATTTTCATACTCATCGGAAGAATAAAGATTGACCACTTCTCCCGCCTGCCCATTATCAAGCATAACTCCCAGATTATTATTATCACTGAGCTGATCCCAGCCCCACGTATTTGTCTGGAGCGTTCCCCCTGCGCCTCCGCTTAAGCAGGTCATCTCCGGGTGCAGCTCCTTTACTTTTGCAAAAATGGCCTCGCAGTCCTCCAGTGTTTTAATTGTTGACGGATCAATACCGGTTTCCTCCAGTATATCCTTGCGCATCCAAATGCCATAGCTGTTGGCAACCTCCCGGTCTGTACTGATACCGTAAAGCTTCCCGTCAATGCGGCCGACATTAAGCATATCCTCGGGTATTTCCTCAAGTATTCCCTGGCCGTACTGCGCAACCAGCTCATCTAACGCCAAGGCCTGTCCGTTATTAACATAGGTTGTGAGCGGTGTTCCATACCACGGGATAATATCCACCGAATCTCCTCCGGTTAATAAAAGGTTTGTCTGCTGCTGCCATGAACCGATATTAATAAAAATAATATCGATCGCCACACCCTTATCTTTAAGAAGCTCATTGGCCGCAGCCTCGACTTCTGCTTCAAGGCTTTGGTCATTAAAAGCCATCGCCGCCACCTTAAGAGTGACAACTCCCTCATCGCCGCCATTTCCGGCCGTGCCTCCCGCCGAGTCCGCGGATGGCGCCGGCGAACCGCAGCCTGCCAATAAACCAGTAACCATTGTTCCTGCTAAAACCATTGCCAATACTTTACTTTTCATCAATAATCTCCTCCTACCGGGTCAGCTTTACTACAAGATCCTCAAACAGAACATCTCTGTCAATCGAATAAACATAGGTCATTAAATGATTTGTCGGGTCAAATGCATAATGGTCGTCATATTCAGGAATGGGCCGGCTCACAAGGCAGTCCGAGCAAAACCGCCGTCCAGCCAGCCATGCCACAGCCGTCACATCCCATATCGGACGGCTCCAGCAGCTGTTTCCCCCGTCCTTAAGCGCTTCCTTCGTCGTTACGTCCACTAAATAATCACACAGAGAATTTTTCCCTTTTAAATGGTGCAAAAGCTCCGGGCCGCTGACGCGGAATGTGGATGCCACCCCCATACACGGGAGCTGTACCAAAGGAACCGGACTTGAAAATACAACCCGGGCGGCAGCTATATCCTGCATGAGATTGAACTCCCGGTTATCCGGCCAGAAATGGGCCTGTCCTCCCAGCCATACGACAACGATACGCTCACTGATTTTGGGTTCAATGAGCAGCGCCGAGGCAACAGTTGTAATCGCTGCCAATGCAATCACATACAGAGGGTTTTCCGGTGTATGATCCATAGCTCTTTTCACCAGATCC
Source organism: Clostridiales bacterium (assembly GCA_018369015.1). GTDB lineage: Bacteria > Bacillota > Clostridia > Lachnospirales > Lachnospiraceae > Catenibacillus. Next base: position 43,229 of record JAGZDD010000006.1, read on the forward strand.
CTGGCAGCCTCCGAAAGCACCGGCGTCCTTTCATCGCCAAGATATCGGTCAGAGCCTTTATAAACCCGGGCTTTTAAATCCTGACGGTCCATAAGCTCCAATATTTTCATAATTTCATCATAGCTTTTTTCCATACCGTCGGCAGGCCCGTCGCATTTTTTATTTGAAAAAGGCGCCGCGTAAATTGCCAGAATGTTTAACTTATCCTCCGATTTAATCCCATAGGCCAGCGCATACTGATCGTCAATCTCATTATAAGTATCCGTATCAATGACCGCATCCACCCTGCCCTTTGGATACTCCAGCTGCCTTGCCAGCCATGCATTATTTGCAGCCATATATAGTGCCCTCCTTATGAAAATGTTTTCGTAAAATGTTTTTCTTTATGATTTTATTATATCCGTTCTCCAAAGTTTGTCAACCCTTCCATATATTTTTTGTTAATAAAAACTATTTTTTAAAATGTTTTCCTGTATATTTTTCACAATTATTTTGCCATCATAGGGTTGACAAAGCCCTTTTCATCCTCCATAATGATAAATGTATCGGATTATGAACATTCAGCCATGCGGCTGAGCATACAAAATTTCATGCAAACGGACATGCCGCCTTATGGCGGCGCCACTATAACTGAGGTGTACTATGACCATTAAAGATATAGCTAAAATGGCTGGCGTTTCAATTTCCACGGTTTCAAAGATTGTCAACAATAAAGATGTGAATATAAACCAGGAAACAAGAAACCGCGTTTTAAAAATTGTTAAAGAATATAATTATACGCCTTATGGCACAGTCAAAAATATTTCTACGGCTAAAACATTTATTCTAGGAGTTTTAATGAAAGATATAAGAAATTCTGAAAATATGCTGCAAGGTATTCTTCATAAAGCCCAGGAAAAAGGCTACTGCGTCATCCCCATGGACAGCCGCAATTCGGCTGAGGATGAGCTTAAGCATATAACAGCGCTTTGCAAAAATAAAGCCGACGGTATCCTCTGGGAGCCGGTGTCTGGCGAGAGCCTTGGCAACAGGCATTATTTTGAGCAAAGCGGGATTCCTGTATATTTTTTCAATAGCGCTGCAGTTCCGGGCGCTTGGCGCATTGATTATGAAAAAGCCGGAAGACTGTGCGCCCAGACGCTTCTTGAACACAGACATAAAAAAATCTGCTGTCTGATCCGCAAGGAGGATTCCATTTCTCAGCAATTTTTAGACGGCTTTAAAAGCTGCCTTTTTGACGGGCAAATCCCATTTACCGATGATATGGCCTATGCATGGGCGCCTGAAAAAGAAGACTTTGCCCTTCCTCTGGAAAATTACACCGGGCTATTGTGCAGTGTTCCCGAAGACGCCCTGCTTGTATATGAACGGCTCCTCATCCGCCATTACCATGTTCCTTCGGATGTTTCCGTCATCACCGCCGGGGCGGCCCCAAAAAACAGCCCGGTATCCTCCTATGGGCTGCCGTTTTATGAGCTTGGGCGTGCGGCCTGCGGCCAGCTTATAAGTTTGTGCGAGAAAAATACAGATAAAGAAGGCCCGGATAGGCCGCAGCTTCCATATGTTTTAAACAACAAAAACAGCCTGGGCAAAGCCCCAGACTGCGGCGGCAAGAAATTTTTGATTCTTGGGAGTATTAATGCCGATATTACGTTTATTGTCGATGGACAGATCCAGACCGGTAAGTCCGCGGTAATTACAGACTCCTCCTCCATTGCCGGAGGAAAAGGCCCTAATCAGGCCGTTGCCTCTGCCCGGCTCGGGCATGAAGCTATTCTTGTCGGAAAGGTTGGCAATGACCATGAAGCCGGACTGATTTTTGACATCCTTGATAAAGAAAAGCTGCCGTCCGACGGCATTACCCGGGATTTTGACACCCCCACCGGAAAGGCTTATATTTATCTTCAAAAGGACGGCGAGGGAGCGACAACCTATCTGCCCGGCGCAAACCTTAAGCTGTCCGCACGGGATATATGCCGCCGCAGCGATCTATTTAAGGACTGCTCCTACTGCCTGCTTTCCACAGACGTTCCTATGGAGGCGGTCATTCAGGCCGCCTCCACAGCCCGGCAGATGTCGGTAAAGACCATACTTAAACCGTCGGCCATGAATGTCCTCCCGGACATTCTCTATCAAAAAACCGACATTTTTATCCCAAACAAAACCGAGGCCGCCACATTTTGCCCAGCAAAATACAGCCATTGCGTAGAGGATGAGGCAGAATATTTTTATAACAAGGGTATCCCCACGGTCATTATTACCCTTGGCCATAAAGGCTGCTATGTACATACAAAGCATATCCGCCGGCATTTCCCGGCCCCCAATTTTCCCGCGGTAGACACCATCGGCGGCGCGGACGCCTTCATTGCGGCCCTTGCCTGCTATTTAAGCGACGGCTATCCTCTGGAAAAGGCGGTTGCCATCGCCCAATACGCCGCAGGCTTTTGCGTATCGCACCGGGGCGTCACCCCGGCCCTCGTGGACAGGGAAACACTCCATGCATATATTGAACAAAGGGAACCGGATTTACTGTTATTTTAATTCCAGCCTCAGCCTATATTCATAAATTCCCGGCCCAATCCAGTATTCGGGGTGGATATTCCGGTTCCACCCCGTATCTCCGCCAAGTCCCGTATGCCGTGCGTCGATGCAAAGCCATGTAGCCTCTTGTTCCCCCAGCTCATCCTCATAGGCGGCGTTCAAATACTGTTCCAGGCTGTAGGGCAGGGCGCTGAAATGGAAATCGGCGCCGCCGCTTAACCGCAGCGTCCGGCAGCCGTCAGAAAGCTCCACATAGCGGACATCCTCATGGCCGCCGCACTCACAGGGCACAATAAAGGGCTGGTGCTGCTGCCGCACTGTACTCTTATAAGCGCCGATCAGGGCGCTGTCCTTGCGGTCACAGTAATTCTCCCATGGTCCGCGCCCGTACCAGACCACTTCTCTAAAATCCTTCGGAAGCTTAAACATCCGTCCGATTCTCGGCAATGTGTCCGCGCCGCTCTGATTAACAACGCGGCACCACAATTCCACGCCTCCGCTTCCAATCATATATTTCGTTTCTGTGCGCAGCGCCGGAACAGCGGCACCCAAAGCGCCAAGCCCGACGGCCGGCGCGCCATAAAAGGCCGCCCTTTCTTCAATAATAACAACATTTTCCCCGCGAAGCACTTCCACAGATTCAACATTCTTTTTAAAGCGGTCAAGCCCAAAATAGTTCCAATGCCCGGCATAATTCCGGTTTGGCCCCGGATCATGGGTGCCCTCATCAATACCGGTCAGGGCGCGGTAAAATTCCTCCCCGCCGCCTTCAAAATAAAGAACGTCATCCTTCACAGCGCTGATAACACAGCCATTGATTTTATCATAAACAATTTCTAAGCCGCCGCCGTACACGGTAAGCTGCTTCTCATCTTCCTCCACAGCCATGGCAGCGCCCTTAAGCGGCTTACATTCCGGGCAATAAACCTCCCGGCCCACACGAATCTGTGTCCGGTAAATTTCTTCTCCCGCATCAGCAAAAAACTGATTCTCCTTATACTGGACATATAAGTTGACATAACTTTCTCCATAAATATCTTTATCCTCTACCGGAAGATTGAGAACCTCGCTCTCTCCTGCCGGCGTATAAAAGTCCTGAAGCACGCCCTTCCTGACAACCTCCCCGTTATTCATCAGCTCCCATACAAGCTTTATGTGGGAAAGATCCAGCGTATGGTAACGGTTCACGATCCGCCATTCCTTTGTGCCAAGGTAAGGCTCCAAGGCCTCCTCGACCGTCACCGGAGCCTGTCCGTTTCGTACCTCAAAGGCCGCAGGTTTGAACGATAAATCCGGGAAAACAATGCCATTCATACACATATCCGGCGTTTGGTCCATGACATCCTCGCCAAAAGCGCCGCCGTAGACATACCTTTTATTCCGCCCACCAGGTGTCGCATCCTGCACGGCGCGCCCTGCTTCTCCAGTTCTCGCTTCTTTCGCGGCGCGCTCTGACCCTGCAGGTTTCGCGTCTTGCACGGCGCGCTCTGACCCTGCAGGTTTCGCATCCTGCACGGCGCTCTCTGCCCCGCCAGATTCCACACACAGCGCCTTATCCGCAAAATCCCACAGAAATCCGCCCTGAAATCTTTGGAACTTATGAATGTAATCCCAAAACTCCTTAAAATTTCCGTTACTGTTGCTTTTAGCATAGGCATATTCGCACATAATAAACGGGCGCAGGTCGCTGCTGTCTGCCATGGCGTCCAAAACCCATGGCATTTGAGGGTACATCGGACAAATAATATCGGAAATGTTTTTCCCCGGATTTCCCGACTCGTACTGGACAAACCGTGTCTTATCATACGCTTTGATCCAGCCGTACATTGCCCCGTGGTTGCAGCCTGCTCCGGATTCATTGCCTAAAGACCATAAAATGACCGACGGGTGGTTTTTATCGCGAAGCACCATGCGCTGCGCCCGCTCCACATAGGCGGCCGTCCACTCCGGCGACGCGCTCAGGCCGCCGCCGTAGCCATGGGTTTCTAAATTCGTTTCGTCCACAAGGTAAATGCCAAGCTCATCGCACAGATCATACCAATCCACGCAATCTGGATAATGGCTTGTGCGCACCGCATTAAAGTTCAGGCGTTTCATTACCTCAATTTCTTTTCTCATGTAATCACGGCTTAGCGCCCGCCCGGTTTCCGGGCAGAACTCATGGCGGTCAACGCCCCGCAAAACAAGGCGGCGCCCGTTGAGGGTCAAAATCCCCTCACCATTAATTTCAAGCTGGCGAAAGCCCACGCGGCAGCTTTCGGTTTCAAGCACAGTGCCATTGCCGTCCACAAGCTCTAACACAAGGGTATATAAATACGGCGTTTCCGCAGTCCACAAATGGGGCGCCAATACCGCCTCCTTTGTGTAAGCCACATACCTTGGCGGCTGTAAATAAGCAAGGTACTGGGCAAAGGGCTTTGTCTCCCATGATGAAACCGCCTGTCCTTCCCGGTCATACAAAGCCAGCCGCACATGGCAGCTCCCAAAACCAGGCATGTCATTGCGCGGGTGTATCATCACCGATATGTAACCTTTGGAATAATCATTATTTTCAAAAAGCGTTTCTACCTTGAAATCCTGCATACGCATTTTCGGCCGGGCAATAATGCGCACTTCCCTGTAAATGCCGGACAAATGCCAGTAATCCTGATCCTCGAGATAGGTGCCGTCGCAAAAACGCAAAACCTCCACAACAACGGTATTTGTTCCCTGCCGCACATAGTCCGTAATATCAAACTCCGCATTAAGCTTGCTGTCCTGGGAATAACCGACAATTTTCCCATTGATCCATAAGTAAAAGCAGGCTTCTACGCCGCCAAAATCAATAAAAATATCCCGTTCCATAAAGTAAGACGGTATGTCAAAGGTTCTCCGGTAACAGCCCGTCAGATTTTTAGACGGAACAAAAGGCGCGTTTAGCTCATACTGCCCAGGAATCATTTCCACCTCAAACCGCTCTCTGCCTTCCTGGGATTTAAAAGGATAAGCAATATTTGTGTACACCGGTTTGCCGTAGCCTAAAAGCTCCCAGTTCGAGGGCACAGGAATCTCATCCCATCCAGTATCGTCAAAATTTTCCCCAATGCAGCCGGCCTGAAAATCCTCCGGGCTTTCACACAGGCAAAAACGCCAAACACCGTTAAGACTTTGGACATAACGCGAGGCGTTTCTGTCACACGCCAATGCCTGGGCCACATTTTCATAGGCCCCCGCCGGGAAATGCATGGCACAGCGGTTTTTCTGGGTCACATGGGGGTTCTCCCAATCATTTTTAAACATAAGTCAACAACCTCCTCTTGTTTCATGTTTTTATCCTACCCATAATGTGTTAAAATTGAAATAGTTTTTGTGGGATATTTTTTATCTAAAATGGATCGGATAGGGGAAGAGTTCCTTTCCCTATCCGCTGCGATACAACAGCCAGCTCACAGCAAAGCTGTTCGCAGGCTACCTGCAAACAGCAGCTTTGGCGCTGCATACGGCTGCCGCCAGAAAACAGCGATATAAAATAAAGGGAAGGATGTCATCGAATGGAATGTTATAAGGATGTTATTTACCGGTGTATTGGCAATGATTTTAACCAAGGCGTCATTGCCTGCGGCTATATGCCAAAGCCCGACGCCAAAAGCTCTCAGCATCATTTTACGATCGGCTATTATAGCTGTTTTATTCTTCTTTCCGGTTCAGGCGTATACAGCGACAAAAGCCACAAAAAAATTTTGCTGAAGCCTGGCAGCTTTGTCCAGCGTATTCCCGGAAATACCCATACAACGCAAATTTTCCCGGACGGACAATGGCTGGAATTTTTTGTCTCATTTGGTAAGCCCGTTTATGATTATATGGACGCCCTCGGCTTTTTGCCAAAGCCCCCGGTCATCCAAAGCGCCTTTGACCGCACTATGACAGCCCCCCTTGACAGTCTTCTTGCGCGCCTGAAAAATGCCTCCCCCTGCCAGTACCCGCAGCTCTTAACCGACATGCAAAAAATTGTCCTGACCTTAAGCCGGGAGGCTGTCAGCCAGGATTTTCCCAAAACGCTCCCCCAGTCGATCTCAAAAGCCTGCGCCGTTCTTTCGTCCGACTTTTCAAAAAGTGTGGAATTGCCGCTCCTTGCCCGGCAGCTTAGCCTAAGCTATGAAAGCTTCCGAAAACAATTTAAAAAATATACAGGCACAACCCCCGGAGCCTACCGGAAAAAGCAGCGCATTGACCAGGCTGCCCTGCTTTTAAAATCCGGAATCAGCATTAAAGAAGCCGCTATAATGACCGGATATGCCGACGCCTATGCGTTTACCCGGGAATTTAAAAAGGCCGTGGGCTGCCCGCCGGGAAAATACCAACGGTCCGGCTCCAGGCCCCAAAAAGACTGACGGTGTACCCGCCAAACAGCAAAAGCGCCGGATTTCTGATTTCTCCGGCGCTTTTGCTGTTTGTACATCATTCCCCCTGCACGCCATTTCTATGGTTACTGTTCACAGATACCTTGTAAATAGTAACTTTCTATGTCCTTTGCGTACCATTACTACACCATTTGCATACAGTCTACATATCCCTCACATACAGCTCTGTAATCTCAGGCTGCCGCCAATTTCCACATCTTCCTTTTCAATCACGTACAATCCCCGGCTCCACGGATTGCTGGCTTCCCCAATAAAAATATATTTATCGGTACTGCAAAGATACCTGGAACATAATTCATACTTTGTGCTTTCAGACATATCCACAGTTGTAAGCAGCCTGCCGTCATAATCATAAATATCAATGACCATATAATCATCCTTTGCCGCCAGAGCATCTCCTGTTCCCAATGCTTCACTATAAGCCGCCTGATAATTGATATAAATATAATCAGAGTCACAGGCCAGGGTGCTTCCCTTCTCATAAGTTTCCAGCGGAAACAAAGCGACATTTTCACTGGTTTCAATATCTGTCATTTTCACCTGTTCCCCGGCATCATCTAAATAAACAACACAGCCATTATTGTACCCGGCATAGGTAACATCCTTAAGCCCATTAATCACCATGACATCCGTGCTTTCATTGTAAACATAAAGCTTGTACACAGCCTGAGCGTACTCTGAGGACAGCACGGTGAAAATTACATAGGGGTCATAAACGTCCAACTGACAAATTTTAAACGAGTTCCGGTCAGCCGGCCGCCCGGATTTCCACACAATCTCTGCTTCGTAATGATCTTCCCGGGTAATAGATTCATATAACGGCACCTTGCAGATCTTTACCTCCGAATTTGCAGAAATCGTAGGATTTACCGCATAATAGCAGTAATCGTTTCCAAAACACGGATAATCCATATAAGAGGACTTCGCATTTATTTCCGCAAGCATTGTCTGTTTCAGCGAAACGCTGTCAATCTTATTGATCTCATTATAAGGCTCCTGACTATTCTAAGGTTCAAATAGCACCATAAATCCCACATACTATACTCACAACGCTTCAGTCACACATCTCGTATCCACGCCGTTAACGCAGCTGAATAGCAACCCATACTCAGGATACCAGCATTTATTTCTATTGGCAACTTTTTCCTGCGACAGCTTTAGAAATATTTGTCTATTTCTAAGCCAGTCCTGGAAACAGGACAAGAATGAGCGTTGTCACCGCTGTGGAAAACAGCGCAATGACAATATTACAGACAGCAACATGCTTATAGCCTTCTTTAAAAGATACGCCTGCGCTGGACATTGAAATAATGGCGGCGCCAGTATAAGGCATACACTCAAAGGTCGTCGTGGCAATAACCGCCGTTCTGTGAATCGCGCCGGCAATGAGTGTTCCGCTCTGCACAGCGGGAAGCACCATCGGCAGCCCAAGCTGTACGGCAGCCGGCGGCGACGTTGTAAGTAATACGAAGACAACAACAGCCAGCGTTCCCACTACAAGAGGATTTCCATTCATTCCCGCTACAGCGTCCATAATGTCCTGGAAGGCTCCGCTGTGCTGAAGAACCGAAGCAAAGCCCATTAGAGAAGCCAGTTGGAAAAATACGACGCAGCCCCCGGATATACCGTCATTGAGCATGGCAAAGACCTCTTTTGTTCCTTTTTTTGGCAAATAGCGGGTCAAGAGCAGTACCGAAATCAAAATCCCCGCCGTCAGACAAACAATAATATCCAGACTGAATATAACAAACAGCAGGAAAATGACGGCAAGAGGTATAAGGGCAAGGAAGAAATTGGGATATTTGCGCTCCCCGGAATCAGAGGATGCGGCCTTATCCATTTCCACAAAACCTTTCCCGGCCCGTATGGAACGCATAATCACCTTGTGCATATACACAATCCCCAGAACAATAACAATCGCCATATTTATCAGTCCGGGAACCAGCGCCGCTGTCGACGGCGTTCCTAAAATAGACGAAGCCGTTAAATTCCCGATGCTTGGCGCTCCCGGCGCTGCCTGGGCGGCAATGGTTCCGCCATTCATCAAAATCGCAGGGATAAATTCTCTTGGAATATTGGCCGTCCGGGCAATAGAAAAAGCAATAGGGATTGTCGCCATCATCACAACAATTCCAGATACGCCCGTCCATGTCAGCAAAACGCTGACTGCGTTCATAACGATGAGGCCCAGCAGGACAAGGCGGCTCTGGGAAACCTGACGGTCCGCGGCCAATTTGCTGAGCAAAAACCGTCCTACCGTCTGTGCCGCCCCTGTTTTTTCATATATTTTCCCAAACAAAGCGCCTAAAACAGCATAGGCAAAGCCCACAGGCATCCAATCCGCAATTCCTCCCAGATAAGCCTCCTTAAACGTAGAGAGTATGGGAAGCCCATTGGTAACAATCACAAGCAGCGCGCATACAGGCGCAATGTAAATATTAGACATTCCCTTGTAAACGAGGATAATCAGCAGGATCATCGCCGCAACGATTCCAATAAGACCAATAATATTCATCACAGGCCCCTTTCTGCGGCGGCATCCTTAGCCCGCAATTTTTCCAAATCCTCCTGTACCGTCTTAAGCATATCGGCAATTAGCCATGTATCTCCGGCAACCATATAAAAATCTGCCGGTTCATCAGATTCAATAAAATCTGCAATATGGTTGGAAAAAGAGGCGTACAGCTTTCCGTTAGCGTTGGCCGTTGTCTTTACTCTTGCAATCGCCTCCCGGACAACCGGCGCGTCAACCTGCCCGGGTACGCCTAAGGCTAACGCCATATCTACCGGGCCTACGCCAATAATGTCGATACCTTCAATCCCTGCAATACGGTCAATCTCCTTAACAACCTCCGGACCCTCCAGGGCGACAAAAAGCACTGTTTCCCGGTTCTGCTTCTCATAATAGCTGACATGGTCATCCAGACCAAAATGGTTGGCGCGGACAGCCGGGCAGGCACCCCGCACGCCCATGGGCTTAAACTTGGCATATTTTACGGCATTTACGGCATCCGCATAACTATGTACACCGGCAATCAGCAAACCGCTGGCCCCCATATCCAACGCTTTTTTAATCTTTTCCTCGTCAACCTGGGGAACACGGATCATTGCTGCTGTATTATGGATCTCACAGGCGCGCACCATTTCAAGAGCGTCCTTATTTTCAATAAGCCCATGCTCCATGTCCATAATCAGAAAATCAAACCCAGTATAGGCGAACATTTCTGTCAGCTCAACGCTGGGAAACTGCATTAATGTGCCGATAAACGGCTTTTTTGCGTCAATAAGGCTTCTTACTGTTCTTTTCATAAACTTTTCCTCCTCCTTGGCGGCCCTGCCGCCTTTGTATAGGCATAGTATAACAAATCTATATTTATAATAGAAATTCATTTTTATTCTGTTTATTTATGAAAAAAAGTTATATAATAAACCTTATACAATATTTATAAATGAACCGGAATGTGTACCCGCACGTGCAGGCACGGCGGCCGCCCTCCGGGCGTATCGCGCAAATATTTATGACATGCCGCCGCAGTCCGGGCTTTCATCATCAACAGATATGCCGTGCTGCGCGGCTCTGCTGCATATAAAAAACAGGGGGAAAACATTATGACAATGACTCAGATCTATTATTTTTATATTCTTGCAAAAACGGGAAATTACACGAGGACGTCCCAACAGCTTTACATTACCCAGCCTACTTTAAGCAAAAGCATCAGCGCTCTCGAAGATGAGCTGAAAGTAAAACTTGTGGAGCGGACAACCCGGAGCGTAACGCTCACTCCGGCAGGCGAATGTTTCGCCGCCTCCTGTGAACGAATCCTTGAAGAATACCAGACAGGGGTTGATAAGGCCCTGACAGCGGCCAAGCTTCTTCGGGGAACCGTAAGCTTCGGACTGCCCTCGGAGCAGTATCAGCCCCAGGCCATCCGGCTGATCCGTTTTATTAACAAGCACTATCCAGGGATTAAAACGCAGCTTTATTTCTTTCCAGGAAGCGGGCTGCTTAGGGCAGCCGACCACGGCGGCGTTGATTTTGTCATCGCGTCGGGCCGGGCCAGAAATGAGAAATTAAATTATCTTCCCTTACGTCACAGAGAAATCTCAGCCGTATTGCCGGCTGACCATCCCCTTGCCAAAAAAGAGAAAATATCATTTTCAGAATTGAAAAACGAAGATATGATTGCCATGTCCTACCGCACATCAAATCCAGAATTTGACGCTATTGTAGGACTTGGCATACTGTGCCATTTCGCGCCCCATGTCATTTTTGAGGCAACAACAATTACAGAACTTTTAATGCTTGTCGCGGCGGGCAAAGGCGTGAGCGTCCTCAAGGATGATTACCGGGCAGTCGCAGGGGAACAGGTTGTCTTTATTCCCCTGAAAGAACACTTTGCCATGGATGAATGTCTTATATGGCAGGACCGGGGAACTAAGCTTCAGCAGCTTGTGATAGAAGCAGCTAAAGCATTGGCAGAGTAACGGCTGCCTGTCAGTCCGGTACTTCCATTCCAGTTCCCGCATACATCGCCGCCATATAGCCGCCCCGGACCGCGTCGCCCAGCTTTCCGGCCTGCCTGCAGTCGCCGATCCATACCACAGGCACGTTCCCGGCCAGCTTGCCAAGCTCCTGCCCTGTCTCCTTATCCGGGCTCATTCCCAGAGAATAAATACATGTATCCGCAGGCACCTTAAAGGATTTTCCACCCTGGCAAATCCATACGCCGTCCGCCTCAAACCGCTCACAGCGGGTATCCGTATATTGCCTGATCTGGTATTTGTCCATATGCTCCAACAAGGCATTTCTATAATAGGCATAGGTTTCCGGCGCCATAAGCTTTTTCATCTCAATCACCGTCACCTCCCGGCCCTGCCGGGCAAGGTAAATCCCGACCTCGCAGCCTACAAGCCCGCCGCCCACAAGGACAACCCGGCGTCCTACAGCTTCGGGATGCTCATAAACCTCCAGGGCATTTTTTGCCTTCTCAATCCCGGGAATCGCCGGACGTACCGGCTTTGCGCCAATGGCGGCAATGATCCGGTCCGGCTTTAGCTGCCCTATAAGCTCTTTTGTCAGCGGCGTATTCAGACGGATATCTGCGCCGCAGCTTTCCACCTCCCGTATCAGAAGATTTTTAAAATTCCGAAGATCCGCCTTGTCATCATCCTTATCCGTAAAATTCACCGTTCCGCCAAGACGGCCCTCCCGCTCAATAAGCGTAACCTTATGTCCCCGTGCAGCCGACGTTATAGCAGCCTGCATACCTCCAACACCGCCGCCCACAACAAGCAGTTTTTCCTGCTTTATGACCTTAGGGATCTGGTCAGAATAAAATTCCAGGCCAGAATCCGGATTAATCGCGCAGCGCCCCATGGCCGCAGGATTGAAAATTTTCAGGAATTGTTCCTGCGTATAGCCCCGTTGCGTCAGAGGCTTATCTGTCGGATGTTCAAAGGAACCCGGATAGCACTGAAAGCACCGCACACAGCGCCGGATAGTTTCCGGGCGCCCGTCCGCAACCTTCGCCGGAAATGCAGGGTCGGCAAAGCCCTGCCGGCCAAACTCCACAAAATCCGCCGCCCCCGAAGCGATAATCTCCTCGCACATATCCGGGTCATTTAAGCCGCCGATCACCGCCACCTTTGAGCGGTGGACCGCCGCTTTGATTTTTCTCGCATATTCCACGTTAATTCCATGAATATCCAGAAAGCTTGAAAACGTCTTTGTATGATTTCCCCGCCATTTCAAGCCGTTGGAAACATGGATAATGTCCGCCATACCGTCGATTTCCTTCATAAATTCCACAGTATCATCAATGGTCATACCGCCGGGAACCCCGTCCTCGGCGCTAAAGCGCAGTTCCAAAACCATATCCTCGCCGATACCTAAGCGCACTGCTTCAAGGAGCATTTTAGGAAAACGCGCCCGGTTTTGTATAGAACCACCGTATTCATCCGTCCGGGTATTTGTCCATGGCGAGATAAACTGCTGGAGCAAAAAGCCGTGGCCCCCATGGAGCAAAACGCCGTCAAAGCCGCATTTTTTTGCATAGACAGAAATATTATAAAAATCCCGGCATATTTTTTGCATCATTTCTTCATTGAGTTCACGCACGCTTATCCCGTCTTCCCGGGTATAAGCCACAGGCCCCCACGGCTCATGCGGGGCTTTTGTTTCCGCCATGGAACCCTCATGGCAAAACTCCAGATAGGCCAGCGCCCCATGCTTTTGAATACGGCGGGCATACTCCCTTGTATGTTCAAAATCCTCGCCTTCATATTTCGTATAATCGACCGGGCGATCTACAAAGGAAGTAATCCCTTCTTCAAAATTCACCGGAAGTTCGCCGGTGGAAACAGCGGCAAAACCTCCTGCGGCCCGCCGTTCCACCATGCGGTAAACATTTTCCCTGATTTTTGGAATAAAATACACAGCATGGGCAAACAGCGTCGGCGCCGCAATCATCCGGTTACGGTAAACCTTCCCCCGTATCGTTACGGGGCTTAATAAATGTTCATAGGACATAGTGTTTAAGCCTCCCTGAGCTTGGCCGCCTTTTGGTAGTTGTCATAGGCAATGGCTGCGATGAGCAGTACGCCCTTGGCCACATACTGGGCATAAATAGAAAGCCCCATCATTTGCATACCGTTGGCTAACATTCCAAGAATAAATACGCTCAGCACAACATTGAGCACATTGCCTCCGCCGCCGTTAAAGGAAATCCCTCCAAGGACGCAGGCTGTAAAGCAGGTAAACATGGCGTCTGTAGCAATGCCTGCGCTGGCGCTTCCGGTTCTGGCTGTAACGACAAGGGCGGCTACAGCCACAAAAATGCCGGAAATGACAAAGGCCAGAACTCTCACAAGCTTTACATTAATCCCGGAAAGCCGCGCAGCCTCCTCATTTCCCCCGAGACTATACACATAACGGCCAAAATAAGTTTTTGTCAACATGATATATCCTATAATAACACAAAAAACCATAATAATCGAGCAAATAGGGACCGGCCCAATGTAGCCCTGGCCAATGGCCTTAAATGCGTCCGGGAAATTGAAATAGGTTTCCGAATTGGAAGTGACAAAAGCAATCCCCTGATAAATCGTCATGGTCGCCATTGTTGTTACCATTGGGTGAACCCTCAGTTTTACCGTGCAAAAACCATTAATAAAGCCAAGAAGTATACCCGTCAGTACCCCAAGAATAATGCCGGCAACCGTTGGAAGCCCCATCTGGGTCAGCGTCTTTCCGGCCACAATACTGACAAGCCCGATCTGATAGGACACAGAAAGATCCGCGCCGCTGCTGATCATAATCATAGCAATGCCGATGGTTGCGATAATCAGATAAGAATTTTGCACAAAAATATTTGTCAGATTTCTCAAAGTAAAAAAGTTAGGCGCGGCAATGGAGAAAAATACACCCACAAGAATAAGCACAATTAATATGTAATATTTCTCCAGTATTTTGCGAACTGTTTTCATTATATCCCCTCCACTAATGACAAGACATTAATTCAAGCACCTTTACCTGGGAAAATTCCTCCCGGCAAAGCTCTCCGGTGAGCTGCCCTTCTGCCAGCGTATAAATGCGGTCAGACATGCCCAAAAGCTCCTCCATATCCGAGCTGATCATTAAAATTGCCTTTCCCTCATCCGCCAGCCGGGTCATTAACTGATAAATCTCATTTTTAGCGCCCACATCAATACCACGGGTCGGCTCGTCAAAAATAAGGACGGACGAATTGGTTGCCAGCATTTTAGCCAGAACCACCTTTTGCTGGTTCCCGCCGCTTAAGTTCCTCACAAGCTGCCAGATAAACGGCGTCTTTATTTTAAGAAGCTTAATATAGCTTTCCGCTTCTTCCCGTATTTTTCGTTTCTTAACAAAAGTGCAGCGGGAAATCGCCGGAAGGTGGGCAATGGAAATGTTCCAGTCAACGCCAAAATTAAGAAGCGCTCCCTGGCGTTTCCGATCCTCGGGGATCAGGCCGATGCCGTTTTTAATCGCATATTTGGGCGAACGGCACTGTACCTTTTTGCCCCCCACTTTGATCGTTCCCGACGCCATCTTATCTGCCCCGATAATCATTCTGGCAAGCTCCGTCCGCCCGGCGCCCACAAGCCCGGCCAGCCCCACAATCTCACCTTTATTCACATGCAGGGTAATATCCTTATCGCCCATGCCGTTGACATTTTCAACCTCAAGCATCGGCTCATCAGTAATATTTTTTCGCGCCGGATAAGTTTCCTTAAGCTCCCGGCCAACCATATACCGGATAAGCTCCTGACGGTTTGTTTCTTTTACATCCATTGTTTTTACGAACTCCCCGTCTCTCATCACAGTCACCCGGTCGGCAATTCTGAAAATTTCATCCAGCCGGTGGGATATATAAATCATAGATACATTTTTCTTTTTTAATTTTTCGATAATCGAAAATAGGACGTCCACCTCGTTATTCGTCAGCGGAGCCGTCGGCTCGTCGAGAACCAGAATTTTTACATCCTTTGAAATGGATTTAGCGATTTCTACAAGCTGCTGCTGGGCCGTAGACAAAGCAAACACGTACTTATTGGGGTCGAGATGGATTCCCATTTCATTAAAAATATCCTCTGTCACCCGGTTCAGCACCTTAAAGCTGACCATTTTCCCGTATTTTTTCCCAAAGCAAACATTTTCAGCTACCGTAAGACTTTCAATAAGATTTAACTCCTGATAGACAACCTCGATCCCGTGCTCTCTGGAAATTTTCGGGGTCATTCCCTGATACTGCTTTCCCTCAATTTCTACAGTTCCTTCCTCCGGGGTCACGGCCCCGGAAAGACACTTAATCAGTGTAGACTTTCCCGCGCCGTTTTCTCCCACAAGGGCATGGACCTCCCCGGCCCGAAGATCAAAGGAAAAATGGTTCAGGGCCAGGACTCCGGGATAACGCTTTGTTATATCCCTAAGCTTTAATACCACTTTATTCTCCATGGCTAACTCCTTCATTTTACAAAGAAGGCCGGTTCCGGGAAGCTTAAGACTCCCGCCAGGGGAGCCGTCCGGAATACGAAACGGTTCCTCTGCCGGCCAGCCGTTCCTTTTTATCGTTGACAGGCATCAATAGCCATAATCTGCAAGCTGATCCTTTGTTAAAAGTCCCATATCTACCGGAATTTCGGCATCCATTTCCTTCCCTGTTAAAAGCCCGTCAATAATTTCTGCCATAACCTTAATGTTATCGTCAATCCTTCCGCCATTGACAACAGAGCCATCGTAAATATCCTGCTCCATATAGGATGCCAGTTCTTCGTTAATTTCTGTTCCGAAAATCCCAAACTTTTGGTGATCCTCTACCGGGCTTCCTGGGGATGTTGTATATCCGATAACACCTAAGGCAAGTTCCCCTCCGCTTGTAATAAAGCAGTCAATGTCGCCATATTTATTAAACATATTTTCTGTCACCTGCTGGGCTGCTACAGTCGATGATTCATTATCAACGACTTCAAGAATATTAAATCTCGGGTCGGTTTTAATTTTTGATTCCATACCTTCGAGGCGCTCTTTCATTTCTGTCTGGGAGGTTGTTCCGATAAGAATTGTATTGATCGAACCAGCCTCGGCGTCAGCGCCGTATACCTCATCCGCCCATTCTATAGCCATTTCGCTGATACATTCGCCGCTGTATACGGAATCTGACCCACGGAAAACATCCCTCGCATCCGGGCCTGGATCGGCCACAAAAGCCAATACCTTAACACCCTGGGCCTTCGCGGAGGCCAGTGCATCCGCTACCGTCGGCCCGTTTAATGTCCAGATCCATATGCAGTCCGTACCGCCGGCTACGGCATTTTCAATCTGCTCGATCATCGCCAGGCTGTCATTATTACTGGACTGAGATTCATATTGATAGCCATAACCCGTAATATTTTCTTCCAGAAGGGTATCAAGAATCGAAAAGTATTCGCCCTCCAAACTGTAAAACAGTGCTGTCACCTTTAAATCCGCCTTATTAACATCCCCGGACGCAAGCTGGGTATCAACCTCCTCCGCGGCCTGGCTGGCTGTTTGTGCCGCCGAGTCCGCAGCGCCTGTACTTTCGCTCTGCCCTGCGCCGGCCGTACTCCCCGCCGCCTGTGTCTGCCCGCCGCCAGATCCGCCTCCTGCCTCAGAGCAGCCTGCCGCCGCGCTCATAACCATAGCCGCTGTTAATAACACTCCCCATAATCTTTTCTTCATAAGAAAACCTCCTTGTAATAATAACATTGCGCGCAAAACACAGCGCCTGAGTTTTGCAGAACGTACAGGCTTTATGAATTTTTAATTTATAAGCCATCCCCGTTCTTTTGTATGACAAAATTATAACAGCATGGTTCCCGGCGCATAAGAGGACGATATTCACTTTAAGGTAGAAGATGTTCACAATGATAAAACTCATGGCAGAACATTTTCAGCTCCTGTTCGTTTACAGACAAAAACACCAAAATTTTATCCCTGTCCACAAGCTTCTGAATATAAGTTTTACTGGCGTCTTTAAAATTTGCCGGCAGCGTTCCTGCAAATAAAATCATTCGCATACTTCCGTAAATCAGTCTTAAAAACAGCATATCCCATAAAGACTGCCCGGGCATGGAAATTTCCTTTTCCTCCCGCTTTAAGGCAGTATACTCCTTTTGTAAAAAACGCTCGTACCGGATATTTTTTAACAAGCCGTAAACCCGCATTTTTTTCATATCCGGCAAATAAATGTTTTCTTCAATGCTTAAATTCCCTGAAAAATTATTTTCAAGAAATTGAATGTCTGCTTTAACAATTCCCTGCTTTACACAATCCTCATAGCTTCGCGGGCAAAATAGCTTCCTTTTAGTCAAAGTTCCCGATGCCTGCATAGGAGCCTTTGCACCTCTTAGCAGCTGCCAAATGGAGCCAAAGGCACGGCCGCCTGGCTCGCTGTCCGCAGAAATAAAAATCTCGGTCCTAGGCAGCACCCG
>JAGZDD010000007.1 GCA_018369015.1 Clostridiales bacterium
GCATTGCAGTCGCAGCCAGACGCTTCTGCGGCGCAGGATATTATCAATGCGGTGAATACTTATATGGATGCCCAGGGGGAAGCTCTGGTGACAAAGCTTGCCAAAGAGCAAAATGCAGATATTAAAACAGAGGTTTCCGACTTTTTTGCGAGGTATGAGCAGTGCAGTGACGCGGTGGCCGGGAAGGTAGATTGTGCTTCGGACAATGCCCGGTGGTATCCGGTATTTTACGATATTCTTGTGTCAGCAAAAGGGTGCGAGGACTACGCTGTACAGCTTTTAGCTGAGGGTTATGAAAAATATCCCGAGAATACGGAGATTGCCTCCCGTCAGGGCGAGGTTGATGAAGCATCCATAGCTACGGGGTACAGCGAGATTAACGACGCCCTTGCAGAGGGGGATTTTGATACGGCCTATGCTCTGGCAGAAGAAATGCAGGAAACTCTTGGGCAGGAGGAATATTCCAATTTAGTAGGAAGTATTCAGTATATTGAGGAACGCACCCAATTTTTAACATCCTTAAAATCGATGATGGATTCGGGAAATTATGACGGCGTAGCAAAAGCGGTCAAGAGTGATGCTTCTACGGGGATCAGCACATGTTATCTTGCCGACGGTGTTTATATGAGCAGTGTTTCCCAGGGTACAGCTCTTTTATATGATAGCAATGGTGTTTATTACGGTGAAATCAGCGATGACCAGAGAAAAGGCAGCGGTATTCAATTAAAATATTATTCCGATGGAAGCTACCAGCTTCTTGAAGGTACATGGGATGGCAATGCCAATGGCACATGTACGTATACATGGTGGACGGCCGACGGAACAAAGGCTGTCGTTACAGGAAACTTTACCGATGGCTATGAGGATGGAACGATGACAATTACATGGCACCAGGACGGAAGAGACTGGACGGCCACATATCCTGCCAATAGAGGAACTTATACGGAAATAAAAAAAGATGAGAGCGGCGCCTCCGTCTATGTCATTGCCTTTGATGACGATGGCTCCTCTGCGTGGTGGTCCACAACACAGCTTGACGGAAATGGATGTTTTATTAATTAAGGGGGGGATTTTATGACCTGTCTGACAGTGAGATGGGCGTCTATGGATTCTGGCGCAGAAAAGTTTAAAAATATGCCGGCGCATATGGACCAGATTGTGTCCTGCGTTCATTCCGTTCGGGGCAGTTTAAGCTTTTCAAACCAATCCTCTTATGAAATAAAGCGGCGGCTCCAAAATATTTCTAACGAGCTGTCGCGCCAGAGCCAGACCCTGCGCCATATGTCCAATGTACTGGAGCAGGCCAGGAGCCGTTATGCTGCCTGTGAGGGCCGAATTACAGGGGAAATGTCTGGCAGCAGGGCCGACTTGCCGGACTCATCTATTTTCGGGAGCCTGGCATTTACCGTTCTCAATGACCGTCTGAAAAATAAAGACTGCTCCAAAAACCTTCTGAACGAGCTGTTTTTGGGGATTCTTGGCGAGGAGGGCGCTGCCGGAAAGACCGCGGCAGCGTGGCTGAATTTGTTGGATGAGGAAAAATCGGCCCTGGAAAAAGGGATTGGCGTTGGCAAAAGCGGGGCCGGCATTGCCGGGATTATGGCTTCCTGGATGAAAAATGGAATGAAGGAGAGCGAGATTGCCGAATATCTTTTTGGCTGGAATACCAAAAATATTCCGGAGGATATGGATTTTTGGAAGGCACTGAAGGGAGAAGCCGGCGAGTACCTTTTGGAAAATGGCGACGATATGACAAAGGCCGCGAAGGCCGGCGACGGCCTTGCCGTTGGTGCAAAATGGCTTGGCGGGGTGCTTTCCTTTGCGGGAAGCGCCGTCGATAATTATGAAGAATATAAGTCCGGCGAAATTTCCGGCGGACGGGCTGTGGCTGAAACGGTAACGGAAACCGCAGTAGATATTGGCTCGGATATGCTGATTACGGCTGGAGTGACTGCCGGGGCCGCGGCTCTTGGCGTGACTGCGGCGCCTGCGGTTGTTGTCGGAGGTGTTGCCGTTGCCGCGAAATGGGGGCTTGACTGTCTGTGTGAATCGCTTTGGGATAAGAGCTTTACAGAAACAGTATCGGATGGCCTGCTGGATATGGGCGAGGCGGTAGTGTCCGGGGCCGGAGAGCTTGTGTCCGATGTGGCGTCCGGCGCAGGAAAGGTTTGTGAGGCGGTTGCTGACTCTGTTGGAAAAGCGGCGACTGCGGTGACGGATGGCGTTAAGTCTTTTTGGAAATCAGCGACAAGCTGGGCTTTTGGCTGAATCGAAGGATATAACGATTCAGCTACGCATCCTGGATTTGTGCAAAAGCTTGCCCTTCCTGGCCGCATGGCTGAATAGTTATAAAAATGATAGGATTGGAGAATAATGATGAGTATTGAAAGTTTATTACCTGTCGGAAGTGTCGTTATTTTAAAAGGCGGCGTAAAGCGCCTGATGATTTGCGGCGTTCGCCAGACCAATAATAAGGACGGCAAAGAATATGATTATATTGGTGTATTGTACCCCGAAGGCTATTTAGGTGACGAATACCGGTATTTATTTAACCAGGAGGACATATTGGAAGTGTTTTTCAGAGGCTATGAAGATGAAGAACGTTCCCGCTTTTTGGAAAGGCTGAAAAATTTTTATGACGGTTCAGACAAAGAATGAGCTTGACGGATGGCGGGAAGCATCTGGACAAGAGCAGAAAATCATTGGTGAAAAGTTGATTAACCAATATAAAAAAGGTGTTTCCTCAAAACTTTTTTGGGGAATAGTAATGATTGCTGTTGCTGTTTTTCTGATTTGCGGTATTATTCTTCAGGCCGCAGACGGTTCCTTTGGCGTGGCGGCCATGATCTTTTTTGGCGTATTGGCATTGCTGGCTCTGGTTGCAGGCATTTCTCTATGCCTTCGGGCTAAGACGGCAAAAAGCCTTGTAGCGGAAATTTCCGGCGGTGCGTACTGCGTATTGGATTGTATGTGTGTTCAGACCGATCACCGGGTTGATGGAAATGAGGTCAGCCTTATAAGGCTCCGTACTTTTTTGGGCCAGGAATGTGGAGATTGGTTTACAGCGCCAAGAAGTCTGGCCCGCAGCTTTGATGCTCTGGCAAAACGCACAGGTACCCAGGTTCCTGATTTTCCGCTGCTGCTTGTGCGTTTAAATTCAGGCCGGGAGTATCATGTTTTTCAAAAAATATCATAATTGCAGGGCCTTCCGGAAGTCCTAAAGACGTTGCCTGCGCGCGGCTTGGCCGCGGATGAAAGCCAGGATTACTCCTGTGCCTGCCCGCTTGATAACTTTCATAGGAAATATTTCACCCCTTAACGCATATGCTGTCATAGAACGTTAAGGGGTGATTTTTTGGCTATAAAGATATTTGTAGATCAGGGGCATAATCCAACCGGGCATAATACCGGGGCGCAAAATTCAGGGATCTATGAGCAGGATATTACCTATAATGTGGGAATTTATCTGGCGCAAATGTTAAGGGCCAATAAAGAGTTTGAGGTCCGCCTTTCAAGGCCCACAGAACAGACGATTCTTGGTACAAGTAATGCCACAAGCTTAAAAGAACGGGTTGATATGGCAAATAACTGGCCAGCAGATTATTTTATAAGTATTCACGTTAATTCTAATGTCAATCCCAAT
The DNA here is from genome assembly GCA_018369015.1 of Clostridiales bacterium. Lineage (GTDB taxonomy): Bacteria > Bacillota > Clostridia > Lachnospirales > Lachnospiraceae > Catenibacillus. The sequence goes on from JAGZDD010000007.1 coordinate 3,644, forward strand.
ATTGAAGGAACAGAGGTTTATGTATATAAGGCATATACAGAAAGCTATTACCTGGCAGAGCATGTATTAAATGGAATTGTGGATGTTGTAGGAACAAAAGATAACGGAGTGCGCATTAATCCATCGCTTTATGTTTTACGCCGGACACGTATGCCTGCCATTCTCGTGGAGCTGGCTTATTTATCGAACTTTGAGGATCGCCAGCGCCTCATTGATGAGCAATATGCTTTTGCGGAAGGAATTTATGACGGGCTTTTGACGTATTTTGGGCTGGAAACATTCATGCCGCGCTGAGCGCGGCTCCGCTCCGGACGTCTGCCCTGCGCCGGGTTTTTTATCTTCAGCCTCATAGCTGAATAGTCAGCGAAAACTAGTATAAATTTGCGGCTGGTGCTTGACAAGTGGTTTACACTCCGTTCCAGTATTACTGCGTGCCACTGACACGCAGCAATACCGGCGCTTAGCATTCTCCGCTGTCGCTTCGGTCGGTGTTTGACAAGTGTCACTGACGCTTAGCTCCCCACTATTGACGGCTTTTTGTCTACAGGGCTATTGGCCGCTATTCGGCCCAGAGCGTGGAACAGCAATGGCAGGCGCGGAATTTTTTTGTTGATATGTAACAAATAATTAATATTTGTGTCATATATATCGACATTCTGTAATAAGTGTGTTATTATTGTTGTTGTACAGTAACTGTTTGGATGCTGAACAGTTGCGTTGCGTATGAAAAGAAGAGCGCCGCAAGCGGCATACCTGATGCCGTGAAAGCCGCGGCAAGAAAGAGGAACGCCGCAAGCGGCATACCTAGATGCTGTGAGAAACACGGCAAGAAAGAGGAACGCCGCAAGCGGCATACCTGATGCCGTGAAAGCCGCGGCAAGAAAGAGGAACGCCGCAAGCGGCATACCTAGATGCCGTGAAAGCCGCGGCAAGAAAGAGGAAAGGAGAAGTTACCATGCAGAGAAAAGTGTTGCGCACTCTGAAAGCTGCTGTTGCTTTTTCACTTGCATTTTCTTTAAGCGTACCGGCGTTTGCTGCCAGCGACAAGGAGCAGGCCCAGCAGACACTTAGCGCTTTGGAAAATCAAAAGGCAGCGTTGGAAGGAAGGCTGGCACAGCTTCAGGCCAGCAAGGCAGATACGGAGTCTTATATTGCGCAGATTGATTCGGAGCTGACTTCTGTTTATGAGGAGATCGCCCGCCTGACGAAGGAATTGGAGCAGACAGAAACAGACCTTGCCAAAACAAAGGAAGACCTTGAAAACGCAAAAGAGAAAGAAGCTTCTCAGTATGAAGCCTTAAAAGCCCGTATCCGGGTAATGTATGAAGCCGGGGATACGACGATGATGGAAGTGTTTATGCAGGCTGAGGATATTTCTTCAATTCTCAATGCAAAGGAATATATTTCCAGGATTTCCGATTACGACACGCAATTACTGACACAGCTCAATGAGACGCGCCAGGAAATTGAGGCATTGGAATCACAGTTGGAAAGCCAGAAAACGGAACTGGAAAATTTAAAAGCACAGGAAGAAAGTAAACAGGAAGAACTTCAAATGGTTATGGATGCAAAGCAGGCTGAGCTTGGTTCCATTAATGGCGATATTGGCGATGCCTACAACAGCATTTATACAACCCAGCAGCAAATTGAGGATCAAAATAATATTATTGCTGCGATTGAATATCAGGAGGAGTTAGACCGTCAGGCTGCTTTAAAGGCCGCTCAGGAGGCTGAAGCTGCAAAGCAGCAGAATAATACGGAAAAAGACAGCCAGGATGACGATAGCTCTTCGGATAATAGCAGCGCGTCTAACAGCCAAAATAGTTCAGATACGGACAGCACACAGGACAGCAGCGCTGTATCAGATCAGGAGAATACTGATAATACAGGCAATGAAACAGAAAGTTCGGCAGACAGCGGCAGCGTACCAGATGCGGGAAGCTCCCAGGGCGATGACAGCACCCCGGATAATGAAAGTACTCAGAATAACAGCAGCGCATCGGATAATGGCGGTGCTCAGGCTGACAGTAATACGTCGAATGATGAAAGCGCCCAGGATAGTACAAGCAGTCCGTCAGACAGCAGTTCAACGGACAGCGGTAGTATGCCAGGAAACAGCGATACATCCGATAGCAGCTCATCGGGAAGCTCATCTTTGGCAGGTGTGGCAACTGGAAGCTATATCTGGCCATGTGCAGGGGGATACATTTCTTCTGGTTTTGGCGGCCGCACATCTCCTACAGCCGGGGCTTCGTCGAATCATAAGGGCGTGGATATTGCAGCCGGAGCTGGCTCTAACATTTACGCTGCTGATGGGGGAACGGTAGTGACTGTGGACTATAATGTGGCCAGAGGCAATTATATTGTTGTAAGCCATGGTAACGGAATGTCAACACTGTATCAGCATTGTTCAGCAATTTATGCTTCTGTCGGACAGAAGGTCAGCCAGGGCGATGCAATCGCTGCCGTGGGAAGCACAGGCTATTCCACTGGCCCTCATCTTCACTTTGAAGTTTGGGTCAATGGTGTTCCGGTCGATCCGTCTGGTTACATCTCTTAAAAATTTAACAGTTTGGCACTGACCGGAGCAAAAGCGCAGGCCACGCGTTTAGCGCCGGACGGAGTAGAACACAAACATACGATAAAACCGGAGCAGCAGCGTGCGCATAAACGGCGCGGCTTAGGCTCCGGTTTTTTGCTTTGCACCTGTTGACGCTTCGCTTCAACAGGCCGCGTCAGTCGCCAAGCTGGTGAGTAAGCTCCCCAGTTTGGCTCGTTGCTTCGCGCAAAAAGAGCCGGCTTTCTCCTGAATCACTGCCAGGCTTGGCTAATCAGCGAGTGATTAGCCAAGCTGTGAATAACAACGAACAGTTGCCGATTTCCCTAATTATACTCAATAAAGTCTATACATTTCACCCGGCTGCGTGGTACAATAGGGAAGGACAGCGGCTACAAACAGGCCATTATACCATGGACGCTGACAGCCATGGTATGGCTTTGCCGCGATATGTATTTTCGAGCAGCGGAAGGCTCGCTTATGATCGCCGTGCGAAGCGAACTATCCGAACGGTTATTTTTTTAGAAAGGACAGATCTATGAAACGATTTTTCAGAAGATATTACGTTATTGAAATCACACCGCTGAAATTTCACAAGTTTTATCATTTAGTGCTGACACCGATGAACATTATACTTGCCATTTATATGATCGCGGATATATTTTTACATATGGAAACTATGGATATTATTTCCACGGCTTATAATATAGCAATTCTTACATGCTGTGTTCTGACATTTATTGGGTGTTTTAAATTTAAAAAATATGCCTGGATTGCGATTATGTGCGGTTTTGCCCTGGAGCTTGTTTATGATTTTTGTTCTGTTGCCTTTGTGGCGCCGTTAGGGAATGGATATGTGTGGCTGGCCCTTAGCCAGGTGGCATGGCGTATTGCATTTATTGCCCTGATGATCGGCTATTATATTAAGCGGCAGCCTTTGTTTTTCTATCCAGTACCTTATGAAGATCTGCCAAAGGAACTAAGAAAGAAAGCTTAAGGTTTAACAAGGAGGATTTTCATGTTTTTAACAGACGACCATCTTCATACACATTTTTCCTTTGACAGTAAGGCTGATCCAAAGGAGGTATGCCTTGCCGCCATCCGCCGGGGGCTGTCGGAAATTACGCTGACAGATCATATGGATATTTATTCCGATAAGCCTTATGGCGAAGTGCTCGACTGCGAAGCATGGTATCAATGTATGCAGGAGCTTAAAAATAAATATAAAGGCAAGCTCCTTGTCCATGCCGGAATTGAACTGGGGCAGCCACAGATCAATCCGGAGCAGGCAAGCGCTTTTTTAAATAAATATCCGCTGGATTTTATTATAGGCTCTATACACAACATTGAAGATGACTTAGATATTTATTATTGCGATTATACAAAAATGGATTGCAGTAAGTTTTATGCCCATTATATTGAATGGCTTTTAGAATTGGCCCGGCATTATGATTTTGATATTTGCGGCCATATCACCTATCCTTCACGATACATTTATGAGCAGACAAAGAAGCAGCCGGATATGAAGGAATTTTATGAACAATTTCGAGAGCTTTTTAAACTCCTCATACAAAAGGGGCGGGGGATTGAACTGAATTTGTCAGGAATAGCGCGAAAAAACGGCAGCCCTATGCCAGAAGCGGATCTGCTGGCCTTATATAAGGAATGTGGCGGAGAGATTATTACCATAGGCTCAGATGCCCATGTGGCAGAGCAGACTGGCAGCATTTCACGCCTTGGACAGGAAATGTTAAAGAGCGCAGGCTTTAAATATATGACATGGTTTGAAGAGAGAAAGCCTCATTTTGAAACTATTTAACCCCCGCAGGGGGATACCTGTATGGCCGAAAAAAACAGGCCAGGAAAGAGGAAACCCCGCAAGGGGATACCTGTATGGCCGAAAAAACAGGCCAGGAAAGAGGAAACCCCGCAAGGGGATACCTATATGGCCGAAAAAAACAGGCCAGGAAAGAGGAAATTATGCGCAGAGTTAATGATGTGACGAAGCTGACTTCGACGAAGTTTTTGAATTTATATGAGCTGGATATGGTGAGTGATACGGGAAAGCACAGTGCTTATTATGTGTCCTCACGGGCAAAGGAAATTGAAGGGCTTAAGCTGAAAACGCACAAGAATACCCCGGATGGCGTGATTATTTACAGCCTTTACGGAGAAAAGCAGGACAGAGTTGTTCTCATCCGGCAGTACCGCTGTCCTCTGGACGGATATATTTATGAATTTCCGGCAGGTCTTGTGGATGAGGGTGAAACCTTTAAGGAGGCTGGTATACGGGAGCTAAAGGAAGAAACCGGACTGGATTTTACCCCGGCGGACGCGCCGGAAATGTATTGCAAGCCTTTTTTTACAACGGTTGGCATGACGGACGAATCCTGCGGTACAATTTATGGTTATGCCAGCGGTGTGCCGTCTAAAGCAGGGCAGGAGGAAAATGAGGAAATAGAGATTGTTCTGGCGGATAAGGCAGAAGTGCGCCGCATATTAAGGGAAGAAAATGTAGCAATTATGTGTGCTTATATGCTTATGCATTTTCTTCATTCAGAGCCGGGCCATGCCTTTGATTTTCTTAAAGCGTAAGAAAAAAGCAGCAAGGGGATAACCCGCTGCCGTGAAAAACACGGCAAAATCAAGGAAAGGAGTGGCAGGCCGCGTATGTATGTGTATCGTTTTCAGAGAGGCCCTTACCCTGGTTATAGCCCGGTGAAGCGGATGTCACCGGTCAATACGGTAATTATTGCTGTCAATATTATTGTGTTTTTAATTATTGAGTGGATTGGATCGACCAATGATACGGAGCTGATGATAAAGTTTGGCGCTTCCTACTGGCCGCTGGTTAAGTATAACCATGAATATTACCGGCTGTTTACAAGCGCTTTCCTCCATTTTGGCTGGGAACACTTGATTAGTAATATGGTTGTCCTGGCGTTTATTGGGGATAATTTAGAGAGGGCCTTGGGAAAAATAAAGTATTTGATTTTTTATGTTGTCTGCGCCTTTGGATCAGGCTTTGTGTCTTATATTGCCAATATGCAGATGCGGGAAAATGTTGTGTCCGCGGGGGCAAGCGGAGCAATTTTTGGTGTTGCCGGAGGCATTTTGTATCTTGTTATAAAAAATAAAGGGCATTTGGAGGATTTGAGCTTTTTCCAGATTGGCATGTTTGTTTTGTTTACTTTGTATCAGGGGATGCGCAGCAGCGGTGTGGATAATGTGGCTCATGTTTCCGGCCTTGCCATTGGGGTTGTATTAGCAGTTATTTTTTCGGCAATACATTTGCCAGGACGGACGCACCGATAAGGATAATTGATGAAAGTTTTAGTAGAAAAAATACATAATTTGTGATAGATTAATATTGAGGTGTATAAGATGATACAATTAAAGAGAATTTTGTTGAAGCTCAGCGGTGAGGCTCTGTCGGGCGATAAAGGTTTTGGGTTTGATGAAGCAACCTGCCTCAGTGTAGCGCGGCAGGTAAAGCAGCTTAATGATAAAGGGATGCAGGTAGCCATTGTGATTGGCGGCGGCAATTTCTGGAGAGGAAGAAACAGCAGCAAGATCATTGAGCGCACCAAGTCCGATCAGATTGGGATGTTGGGAACTGTGATGAACTGTATTTATGTGTCTGAGATTTTTAAGGTGCTGGGAATGAAAACGGAAGTGTTCACTCCGTTTTTATGCGGTGCTTTTACAACATTGTTTTCCAAGGACGGCGCTGTGGAAGCGCTTAATGCGGGAAAGGTTGTATTTTTCGCAGGAGGCACAGGCCACCCTTATTTTTCAACCGATACAGGAACAACGCTCAGAGCTATAGAAATTGAAGCGGATGCCATTTTGCTTGCCAAAGCGGTAGATGGCGTTTACGACAGCGATCCTAAGACAAATCCTGACGCAAAGAAGTTTGATTCAATTAGTATTCAGGAGGTTGTGGACCGCAGGCTTCAGGTTGTCGATTTGACATCTACGATTATGTGTATGGAAAATAAAATGCCGATGCTTGTTTTTGGCCTTAACGGGGAAAACAGTATTGTAAAGACATTAAGCGGAGAATTTAACGGAACGTATGTCACCGTTGATTAATGGCCGGACGCACAGCGTGCGCGGGGCACTATAAGACATCATATGTAGGAGGATTTATTTATGGATGAGAGAATTAAACCTTACGAGTCTAAAATGACAAAAACGCTGGAGAGCCTTGAGAGAGAATATGCTTCCATCCGCGCAGGGCGCGCCAATCCCCATGTTTTGGATAAGCTTGTTGTGGATTATTATGGTACTCCCACACCGATTCAGCAGGTGGGCAATATTTCTGTTCCCGAGGCGCGCATGATCGTTATTGCGCCATGGGAATCAAAGCTGATTAAGGATATTGAAAAAGCGATTCTTGCATCCGATATTGGTATTACGCCGACCAATGATGGAAAAGCAATCCGTCTTGTATTCCCGGAGCTTACGGAGGAACGCAGAAAAGAGCTGGCAAAGGATGTTAAAAAGAAGGGCGAGGCTGCAAAGGTGGCTGTCCGCAATGTCCGCCGCGATGGCAATGATGCATTTAAAAAGATGAATAAGGCAAAAGAAATTTCAGAGGACGATTACGCAAATCTGGAGGATGCCATTCAGAAGCTGACAGATAAGTATATCGAAAAGGTTGAAAAGGCTGTCGAAGTAAAGACAAAAGAGGTTATGACTGTATAAAATAGTAACAGTTCAGTATGGCTTAAAATATCATTCCATTTTATGGGATTCGTTAAAGATGTCCTTTATGGGGGCTGCTGCCGTATAGCGGTGGCAGCCCTCTTGCGCATAAGTATAGTAGCGCCAGATGAGAATCCGGCAGCAGCAGCCTTAAAACCGCTGCCGGATATGAAACCAGGAGGTGTTGTTTAATGGAAAGAGAGATCGACGGAAAACTCCTTAATGTACCGGAACATGTGGCTATTATTTTGGACGGAAATGGCCGGTGGGCTAAAAAACGTCTGATGCCGAGAAATTATGGACATGCCCAGGGCAGCAAAAATGTTGAAAAAATGTGTGAAATTGCCTGGAATCTTGGCATAAAATATCTTACGGTCTATGCTTTTTCTACGGAAAACTGGAAGCGCCCGGAAAAAGAAGTGAATACATTGATGAAGCTTTTGAGAGACTATCTCACGGACTGTATTGAACGGACAACGAAAAATAATATGCGCGTCCGTATTCTTGGGGATAAATCAGGGCTTTCAGAGGATATTTGTAAAGCGATTGAACGGCTCGAAGCGGTGTCGTCTAAAAATACAGGGCTGAATTTTTCCATTGCCCTAAATTATGGCAGCAGAGATGAAATGGTCCGGGCGATGAAAAAAATGACCGCAGACGCGGTGGCAGGGAAGTTTGCGCCGCAGGAGGTCAGCGAGAAGCTTTTTGAAAGTTATTTAGATTCACGGGAGATTCCCGACCCGGATCTTTTAATCCGTACAAGCGGGGAGCTTCGGCTGTCCAATTTCTTGCTGTGGCAGCTTGCCTATACGGAATTTTATTTTACCGATGTGCTCTGGCCGGATTTTGGCCGCAAAGACCTTATAAAGGCCATTGAGCAGTATAATGCCCGTGACCGCAGATTCGGAGGCGTTTGAAAATGTTTGTGACACGATTGATTAGCGGGATTGTTTTGCTTATTATTATGATTGCGGCAATGATCCTTGGCAATGATGTCTTATATTTCCTTTCGGCGGTTTTGGCATTTATAGGATTATATGAGCTTTATAAGACATATAATATACACAAAAATATGTTAGGATATGCAGGAATGGCAGGGGCGGTCATTTATGTAGCCTCTGTAAGAATACAGACGCTTTTTAGCCTTAAAGAGCTGACAATGGCAGCGCTGAGCGTTGGTTTTCTGTTTATTATGTGTGTTTACGTATTTTCTTTTCCAAAATTTAAGGCGGATCAGGCGGCTTTCGCTGTGTTCGGCCTTGTTTATGTACCTGTGCTTATGCTGTGCATGTACCAGGTCCGCCAGCTTAACGACGGTTTATTTCTTGTTCCGCTGATTTTTGTCAGTGCATGGGGAAATGATACATGCGCTTATTGTGTGGGCCGTCTTATTGGAAAGCATAAAATGGCGCCTGTCTTAAGCCCTAAAAAAAGTATTGAAGGCGCGGTTGGCGGCGTTGTGGGCGCGGTAATTCTGGGGATTTTATACGGCTATTTTCTTAAAAGTAAGCTTTTAAGCCTTACAGATCCTGTGATTGGCTGCGCTATTATTTGCGGCGTAGGTGCGCTGATCGCTATTGTCGGTGATTTAGCGGCTTCTGCGATCAAAAGGAATCAGGGCGTGAAGGATTACGGCCGGCTCATTCCCGGGCACGGCGGCGTTATGGACCGGTTCGACAGCATATTATTTACGGCCCCGGCCGTGTATTTCCTTGCTGTTTTTATGATGTAGGAAAGAGAAACTCCCGCAGGGGATACCTGTATGGCCGAAAAAAACGGCCAGGAAAGAGGAAACCCCGCAAGGGGATACCTGTATGGCCTAAAAAGGATGGCCAGAAAAGAGGAAACATGAAATATATTTCGATTTTAGGTTCTACCGGGTCTATCGGCACACAGACGCTTGATATTGTGTCTGCCAATGATGACCTTTGTGTCAGGGCGCTGGCAGCAGGGCGCAATGTCAAGCTTTTAGAGGAACAGATACGAAAGTTTTCGCCAGTGCTTGCAGCTGTATGGGATGAGAAAGATGCTGCGGATCTTAAAGCCCGTGTGGCGGATCTTCCGGTTCGTATTGTGTCTGGAATGGAAGGACTGTGTGAAGTCGTTACAGAGGAAAAAACACAGATTGTTGTCACCGCGATTGTCGGGATGATTGGTATTTTGCCAACGATAGAGGCAATTAAAGCCGGAAAGGATATTGCTCTTGCCAACAAGGAAACCCTTGTGACCGCAGGACATTTGATTATGCCCTTAGCTAAGGAGCGCGGTGTCAGGATTCTTCCGGTGGACAGTGAACATTCAGCAATTTTTCAGTCGCTTCAGGGAAATGACGGCAAAGCGGTGCGCCGCCTTTTGCTTACTGCCTCCGGCGGCCCATTTCGCACCCGCTTAAAGGAGGAACTTAAAAATATCCAGGTGGAGGACGCCCTAAAGCATCCGAACTGGGTGATGGGAAGAAAAATTACAATTGATTCTGCGACAATGGTCAATAAGGGGTTGGAGGTTATGGAAGCAAAGTGGTTGTTTGATATACCGCTTGAGCAGATCCAGGTTGTTGTCCATCCCCAGAGCATTATTCATTCCGCTGTAGAATATGTGGACGGCGCAGTGATTGCCCAGCTTGGAACGCCGGATATGCGGCTGCCGATTCAGTATGCCCTGTTTTATCCGGCACGCAGGCCGTTAAATAGCCGTCCTCTGGATCTTTTTGCGGTTAAGACAATGACCTTTGAACCGCCAAGGCCCGATGTGTTTGAAGGCCTTTCTCTGGCTTACCAGGCAGCGAGGACAGGCGGCTCTATGCCAACGGTGTTTAATGCTGCCAATGAAAAGGCGGTCGCAAAATTTTTGAACAGGGAGATTGGGTATCTTGATATTATTGAGATTATCCGCAGTGCTATGGACGGACACCGCGTGATTTTGGAGCCTGATCTTGAAGCAATTCTTATGACGGAAAAACAAACCTACGATTTTATTGAAAGCAGGTGGTAATTTGGGGATTATCCTCGCAATTATTATATTTAGCGTAATTATTATCATCCATGAGTTTGGCCATTTCCTTCTTGCAAAGCAGCATGGCATTACTGTGACTGAATTTGCCGTAGGTATGGGGCCAAAGCTTCTTTCATTTAAAAAGGGAGAAACTGTTTATGCATTAAAGCTGATTCCTTTTGGCGGTTCATGTATGATGCTTGGAGAAGATGAAGACGCTCCGGAGGAAGGCAGCTTTAATACGAAGTCTGTATGGGCCAGAATGACAGTCGTCCTGGCCGGGCCTATATTTAATTTTTTGCTGGCATTTATTTTTGCAATGATTATTCTGGCGAATACAGGCTATCAAAACGCTCAGATCGGAAGCGTGGAGGCAGGCAGCCCGGCGGCAGAGGCAGGGCTTAAAGAAGGCGATGTGATTACAAAAATTGGAAATGAACGGGTGCATATGTTCAAGGAACTAAGTCTTTATATGTACCTTAACCCGGGCGGGCCTTATGAAATTACTTATGAGCGCGGCGGTGTTTCTGCCACTGTGTCAATAACGCCTTTTTGGGATGAGGAGCAGGGCAGCTACCGTGTCGGTATTGTAAGCACGCCGTACCAGAAGGGAAATATTTTACAGCTTTTTGAATATGGCTTCTATGAAGTAAAATATAATATTTCGACAGTCATTAAGAGTCTTGGCATGCTTTTTACCGGACAACTGACAAAGGATGATGTGGCGGGGCCTGTAGGAATTGTCAATATTATTGATGACAGCTATCAGGCGTCTAAGGAATATGGGGCCTTAAATGTATTCCTCGTCATGTCTCAGCTTATTGTTATGCTCAGCGCCAATTTAGGTGTAATGAACCTTCTGCCGATTCCGGCCTTAGACGGCGGGCGCTTTTTATTCCTTATCGTCGAGGCTGTCCGCGGAAAGCCCTTAAACCGGGAAAAGGAAGGGCTTGTGAACTTCATTGGCTTTGCGCTGCTGATGGTTTTGATGGTCTTTATTTTATTTAACGATGTGTCGAATTTACTATGAAAGTTATCAAGTGGGCAGGCACGGAACCATCTGGCTTTCATGCGCGGTGGTGCCGCGCGCAGCGCGGCATGAAGGTTTACTTAATATACGGAAAAAAGAGCTGGCTCACAGGGCCAGCTCTTTTAATGTAACAAAGTCTTTATCCAGTTGCTTGTACATATCAATGTACAGCGGATACATTTTATCATAAATTTTTTCCCAGGCTTCTACCGGCTCAATAACTTCCTTGATGTGGACGATTTTTTCGATACTTGCTTTCATATCAGGAAAAACTCCCAGGGCGTGGCCTGCCAGAAGCGTATCGCCAAAGGGAACGTCTCCCGATTTTTCATCCAGGATATATACAGGCATATGGAGCATGGAGGCTTTAATCATGGACCATGTGCGGCTTTTGGCGCCGCCGCCGGTGATCCGCAGGGCCTTGGCAGAAGCACCGGCTTCATTAATCGTTGACAGGACATGCCTGAGGGCGAAGGACGTACCTTCAAAAATGGCCCGGATAAAATCATTCCGGCTGCTGTCTAAGGACATGCCGATAAACATTCCCCGGGCATGGGAATTCCAAAGGGGTGCCCGTTCCCCAAGAAGGTAGGGGAAAAACATGACGCCATGGCTTCCTGCGGGAACATCCAGGGCGCACTTATTCAAATGATCATACACATTCATATTGTGGGCCTTGGCATAATCCTTTTCCGGCTGGCCAAAGCAGTCTAAATACCATTTTATAGAGGCTCCGCTTGTATTGATTGGAGCGTCAAAAACATAAGGCATTCCGGGAATCGGACAGGGCTTTGTGACGATTGGCAGACTGCTTGAGCTTTTGTGCCTGCTTCCTACAAAGACGAGGCTTGTTGTTCCTGAAGATTCACCGGCTTCGCCGAGCTGGCACAGTCCGGTCGCATACATAGACGCCATGGCGTCACTGGCCCCGGCGACAACAGGGATTCCGCTGATAAGACCTGTGAGGGCTGCCGCTTCGTCTGTAACACTGCCGATCACCTCAGTAGAAAGCTGGGGTGCAGGTAGAACCGCATTTAAGTCAATGCCGATGACATTGGATATTTCATCGGACCATTTTAAAGACTGGATATCAAGGCACTGGCAGCGGGCGGCCTGGTCAATATCCATTGTCATTTGCCCGGTCAGCTTATAATTAATATAGGAGCTGACCTGGAGTACCCGGTATGTTTTTTTGTAAAGCTCAGGTTCATTTTTCTTAAACCATAGCAGTTTATTAGGCAGAAAGGCTACGTCCGGCTGTGCGCCGATAATTGAAATAAAATGTTCATTCCCAAGACTTTTACGAATATAAGCAAGCTCCCCGGCAGAACGGCCGTCCATCCAGATCAGCGCGTTGCGCAGCGGATTCCCGTTTTTATCTACCGGAAGCATGGTTACGGTCTGAGAACTGACACAAATACCGCGGATTTTTCTGACCACAGCTTCTCCAACCTCGGAAGTGATTTTTCTTAATATGAGAACCGTATTTTTCCACCATTCTGACGGATCCTGCTCGACCATATTTGTGCCGGGAAAAATAAGGTGGTTTGCCTGCGAGGCGCTGGCACAGACGGCGCCGTTTTCATCTAAAATAATTGCCTTGACATTCGTTGTTCCAAGATCAATACCAAGAAGGTAGTTTTTTGCATTTGTCATCATGTATTCCCCCCATCATTATTCAGTGCCGACGGTGCAAAGCCATCGGGCTTTTATGTGCAGTGAAACCGCGTGCAGCGCGGTACACCCGATACTGCATTTATACGATTAGTTGTATTCATCCTATCAAAAGAAGGCTGTCAATTTCAAAGAATGTTTTGCCGGAGTACAATGGTAATTCCCTGTTTGAAAAAGGGGAGAGGATTTTTTAAACTAAGGGCATGGATTGTTACTGAATAAATTTTGCTGCCGTTTAATGTGTAAATAGTAACAGCCTGCGAAAAAGAGGGGCTATGAAAACATGACGGCAGTATAGGGAAGGAGTTTTTTGTATGAAGATGAAAGCAGCTTTAATGTACGGACCTAATGATATTCGCGTGGAAATGGTCGATAAACCGGAGTGTCCGAAGGATGGCCTTATTTTGAAGGTTATGGCTGTGGGCCTTTGCGGTTCTGATATACGTAATCTTACCTGTGACTCAAGAAAAGGAAAGTATCCGTTTATTTACGGCCATGAAATTGTTGGCGTTGTTGATGAGGTTGGTTCCGAAGAAACAAAATATAAGGTAGGCGACCGCCTTTTCCTCTTTCCTGGTACTTACTGTATGGAATGTGATTCGTGTATCAGCGGCCACAGTGAAAATTGCGATAATGAAGAGGTTGCACATCTGGCCGGAACCGGCGGCTTTGCTCAGTATGTGGCTGTTTCCGGGGAGAAGATTAAATATGGCGGAATTTATTACATTCCCGAAGGCGTCAGCTATGATGCGGCCAGCCTTGGCGAGCCGCTGACTTCAGTGTACGCCTGTGAGGAAAATATTGGCGTAGGTTATGATGATACGGTAGTCATTATCGGCGCTGGCCCGATCGGCTGCTTTATGTCTCAGCTTGCAAAAATCCGCGGCGCCCAGAAGGTGATTATGATCGATATTAATGATACCCGTCTTGGCATGGTGAAGGAATTTGGCGCGGATGTTACAATTAACAGCGCCAAAGAAGATCCTATTGAAGCTGTGCGCAGGCTGACCGGCGGCAGGGGCGCGGACAAAGTGATTTCTGCCAATCCTTCTAATGCGGCTCAGGCCCAGAGTATTTTTATGGTAAAGAAAGGCGGCATTGTTGTATTTTTCGGCGGTGTACCAAAGGGTTCCACAACGGAATTAGATACGAATTATATTCATTACAATAATATTTGGATTAAAGGCCATTTCGGCGCCTCCTATATGCAGTCGAAAAAGGCTTATGAGCTGGCGATTTCTGATACTTTCCCGACAGAACGGTTTATCACCCACCGTTTGCCGCTGGATAAGATTAACGAGGGAATTGAGCTGACACGGACAGGGGAAGCCATTAAGGTTGTTCTGTTCCCGCAGGAATAAATGAATATCCGTAACTATTCAGCCATGCGGCTGAGAATGATAAAAACTTGGCGCAAGACGTCCGGTGGACGTCTGCCCTGCGCCGACCGAAGCACAGCGTAGACCGCAAGCTTGCTTGCAGAGAGTTTTTGTCATTCTTTAGTCTAGGGCGCTTAGCCCGAATCAAGGATTCAGCCGCGATAGCGGCGGGGGAGCAGCGTTAGCTGCGTGAATCCGAGATGCATGGCTGAATGGTAACGAATATGCCTTTCGGTATTCTATTTTTATATTGTACCCGAAAAATAGATATGATGTCATTTGACATGATTAACGAAGCTATAGAACGCGATATAGGAACGCATACTTGATTAAAAGAGGATTTATAGACGCAGAGCCAAGGCCGCCGGCTAAGCCGGTGGCCTTGGCTCTGTTTGCGTGTTTAGTTTGCAGGACAGTATACTAATTCATGTTCTTCATAAGTATTCGTATAAATAGTATATCCGTAAGCTCTGCATTTAGAAACCTTCGTCACTTCATATACATTATAGCGGTCATTTACCGCACTTCCATGAGAACAAGGGAATGTTTCCTGATGTTTATAAATTCTGCTTTGAGTTGTTGTAGGGCTGCCTTGTATTCCTCATTGTGGGCAGACCAAACTTGCAACTTGAATTTTGCCGCCAGATGCAAATGCAGTTCTAGTATAGCAAAGTATAAGTGCCAATCCCAATAAAGCGCCTAATAATCATTTCCTTTTTCATAAAAAATCCCTTTGAAAATGTTGAAAATGTAATGAAATACAAAATTATATTAGTATATCACTATAAAAATGTTGATAATGACTATAAAATGTCGCATAAAGAATAAAAGTTGATTTAATATTCAAAAAAATATATAATAAATAAAAAGTTTTGTGCATATTGTGGAGGCGAAAAGAATGAAAATATTGGAGCTGAAAAACGATGCTGCTGTCATTGTTTTTTGCTGCTATCTGGCCGGGACCGCCCTGGCTGTCCTGTCCGTCCAGAGAATTAAGCTGCTCCGTATATTATCAGAGCGGGAGTAATGGAAGGACAGACACAAAAAAGCGTTCCGGTTTTTTGACACACCCCGCAAATGTGTCATTTGTAATTAAAATAATTTATGGTATAATGTCCACAAAGTGGACATATATCATGGATTCGGGAGGCTTTATA
Organism: Clostridiales bacterium; assembly: GCA_018369015.1. Lineage (GTDB taxonomy): Bacteria > Bacillota > Clostridia > Lachnospirales > Lachnospiraceae > Catenibacillus. The sequence goes on from JAGZDD010000007.1 coordinate 19,142, forward strand.
TGGAGAAGTACGGGCTGCATAACCGCCAGAGACGGCTTTTGTACTTGCTTAATTGCGAGCATGGGGTTGTGACCGGCAAAGATTTGGCGGCAAAGCTGGGAATTTCAGAACGCACAGTGCGCAATGACATTGGAGAAATTAACGAAAAGATGGTAGCCTATAAGCTGGAAATTTTGGCAACCCGGGGAAAAGGCTATTTTCTTAGGGTGAGGAACCGCAAAGTTTTCCATGAGCTTTTCGCTGATCAAACATCGGTCCTGACGAAGGAGGACCGTATTAAATATTTGATTCTCCGCCTTGTCCGCGCTCATGGCTGGTGCGATATGATGGAGCTGGAGGACGATATGTTTGTCAGCCGGACGACACTGGAAAATGACCTGCGGGAAATACGGCACAGAATTACCTGTAATCAGCCGTACATTGAACTCATCCGGGAAGGAAACAATGTAAGGCTTGCAGATGATGAGGTTAAGCGCAGAAATATCATGGTTCGGATTTATAGTGAAAATTGGGACTATGATTCAAGAGATGGTATTATTTTAAAAGATAATGAAATGAACCCGGAGTCGCTTGATAAGCTGCGTAAAATATGGAAATCCCTTCTGCGCCAAAATAGCCTGGAGCTGGATGATTTTGGCTTGATTTATATAATTATGGCATCCGCAGTAGCTCATGTCCGTTTAATTGAAGGCTGCCAGCTTCCCGATGTCATTTTAGAAAGGAAAAATGCGGCGTCAAAGGCTGACTGGCGATCTGGGAACGGCGGGGCTGGTGATCGGGCTTTGCTTTCCGGCAGTCACGGGGAAATGCCGTTTCAGATAAAAAATGCAGTGTCGGCATTTTGGAAACGGATGGAACCGGAATGGCAAATGAAGGCGTCTTTGTCAGAGCATTGGTGGCTTCAGGACATTTTGCGCCAGCTTATTATTCTTAATTTTAACAGCAGCAATAAGATGGAAATGGCGTTGGTGACGGACCTTAAGTGCAGGGAATTAGCCGACACCCTGATTTTTGAGATTGCGCAGCAGTACCGAATAAATTTCGGGGAAGATAAGGTGCTGCGTACAGACATTATTTTACATATCCAGGCCATGCTAAACAGTATGGTTTCCGTACAGACCCAAAGTAAATATATGATCGATGAGCTTCGGCTAAGGTATCCGTTTCTTGGACATATAGCCCATGATTTTTGCCAAAGGCTCAAGGAAAAAAGCCACATTGTGCTGGGTAGGGAAGATGAAGATTATATTTTGCCGCTGTTGATTGCTGGGTGGAAAAGGCTGGCGCAAAACCGGACCAAAAATGAAATACGAGCCGTCCTTGTAAGCCATTTGAATTATGGTTTATCTTATGGACTTCTCGATGGTCTGCGGACAAGATTTGGCGCCAGGATGATTATTGAAGGACCGTTTCCGATTTATGACAGAAAAAGAATTGATGAGATGGTTCCCTCTATAATTATTACAACCGCACGGATGGATGCTTTCCGGAAATATTCGATTCCCGTTCTTACAATTTCGCCGCTGATGGAATCGGGAGAGTGGAATACTATTGAGAAATGTCTGAACAGGCTTGTCTGTCAGAAAATGTTCCCGGACCCGCCAAGAGGAAGGGATTATTTCCGGCATAAAAAGCTGGAGCTGACGATAGAGCGGCGAATGGAGCTGCCTGCCATATTGTCGCTGATTGAAGAAAATTTAAGAGGAAATCTGTTTGTTAATGAAATTTTGGCTGTGCATTGGGATCAATGCTACTACACCCTCTTAAACGCAGAGTGCCTGTTTGTATGTATGACGGGAGGCTGCGGCCAGGACACAGTGATGGCCAGCGTTATTTGTAAATATGTAACATCCTGGCGTCAAAACAGAAATATACGAAAAATCATTTTTATGATTATCAATGAAAATGAGAGCGGATGGCTGGGGAGCTTCTACCGGTTACTGATGGAGGAAAACAATGGGTAAAATTGTATTTTTAGATATTGACGGAACGATCCGCGGCTTTAACGGCCACGTTCCGGATTCAGCGGTTCGGGCAATAAAACTGGCCAGAGAAGGCGGGCATGAAGTATTTATTAGTTCGGGAAGGCCAATTTGCCAGATTGAGCCAAAGATTATAGATATTGGCTTTGACGGAATTATTTCCGGTTCCGGCAGCTACGTGACCTATCACGGAAAATGTGTGAGGCATGAGTATTTCCCAAAAGCCTTGTATAGGGAAATTACAGAAACGCTTTTGGAACATCAATGTATTTTGGAGTTACAGCGCTATGATCGAAGCTGCATTCTCCAAAGCCAGATAAAAGACTTCACAGAGCTTGGGAAAGGGATTCAGGCGCTTCTGGGAAAGAAGGCAAAAAAGCTTGTGGAAATGCCGGAAACTGTGCCCGATGCGGCGGCCATGGATAAGGTGGAAAAAATTTTGTACTTTAGCGATAGCTTTTCTAATGAAGATGTCAAAACCCAGTGGGGCGAAAAGCTTTATGTAGTTCCTCTTTCGTTTCCAAATGCAAAACGGTGGGGCGGCGAAATATCCCTGTCATCGGTCAATAAGGCGGAAGGTATAAAAAGTATTCTTGATGTTTCGGGCCATTCTCTGTGTGATACAATAGCTGTAGGCGACAGCGAAAATGATATCGAAATGCTTAAGCTGGCAGCCTTAGGAATTGCCATGGGCAACGGTACTCCGGCAGCAAAGGCGGCTGCGGATGCAGTGACAGATGAGGTGGAAAACGATGGGCTTTATAAGGCATTTTTGATGGCCGGTCTGATATAAATAGTTTTGCCGGCAGCTCTGCGACGGGCTGGCTTGAAGTTTCAGATTTTGTCGTTGCTTATTTTAAGCGTATATTGTATTCTAAAATTAATAGTTACATACAAATTATAAAAGGAAGGTATTTAGTATGAGAGAAACAGTGATTGATTTACAAAATCGCCGCAGTGTGAAAGAATTTAAAAAGGAACAGGTAACGGACGAAGAATTGATGGAAGTATTAAAGGCCGGAATGAACGCGGCGTCCGGCGGAAACAAGCAGTCTCCGATTTTTATTGCGGTTCAGAATCCTGAGTGGATTAAAAAATTATCCAAATTAAATGCGGAAATCGCAGGGGCACCGGAAGGCTTTGATCCATTTTATGGCGCGCCGACAGTGATTCTTGTACTTGCCGAGAAAAACGTCGGCGATCCTGTGGAGGATGCCAGCCTTGCTATTGGAAATATGCTGAATGCGGGGTATGCCCTTGGCCTTGGAACCCGCTGGATTAACCGTATCCGCCAGACCTTTGAAACAGACCTTGGCAAGGAGCTGCTGCACGAATGTGGTTATGAAGGAGAATATATCGGCGTTGGCTCCTGTATTTTAGGTTATCCGGCCAATGGCTATCCAGGCCCTCTGGCAAGAAAAGAAAATTATTTTAAGATTGTGAAGTAATGATTAAAAAGCCGGGCAGCGCTGACGACAGCCCGGCTTTTTAAATCGTAGTGTTTTGGGGCGGTGAGGGAAAAAATAATGATTAGCGAAGTTGCTGTTAAATGTTTTCTGGCGGCTGTGGAAACGGGAAATTTTACAAATGCCGCAGAAAAATTATATATGACGAGGCAGGCTGTCAGTAAGCAGATTGCGCAGCTTGAAAAGGAACTGTGCGTGAAGTTATTTGAACGCACGACCGCAAGCGTTGGCCTGACGCAGGTCGGCGTTTTGTACCATGCATTTTTTTGCAGGACCTTGAAGGAGTGGGAAAAAACAAATTATCTTGCAAGAACCATGGCTGAAAAGATGAATAACCGGGTGCGCGTTGGTCTGCCCTATGATATGCTTCTGGAAGATCTGGCATATAAAGCAGCAAAAAGATGCAGCCAGGAGGGGCTGGAACCTCAACTGGAATGTGAGCGGTATGAAGCGAATGAGCTTGTACAAAAATTGCTGGACAATCGTTTAGATGTTGTGCTTACATTTGACCGTTCGCTGTCTGAGCTTATTAAAGACAATTCTACAATCAGCCGGCAGTTTTTCAAGCGGTTGTCTGCGGTGCTGCTCGTGAGTAAAAAGCATGCGCTGGCTGTTCCCGGCGCCAGAGCTGCGGATTTTCAAAATGAACCTTGTTTTATAACAAAGGATATGCTGCCAAAAGTAAATGGAGTGGAATTTTTTAAGTCAGAATGGAAAATGCACGGTTTATCTTTGGCGGATGTCCGCCTTGTGCCGAACCGGGATTCAATGAAGTCTATGGTGGAACTGGGCGTAGGATTTACAATTTGTACAGAATTGGATTCGTTTACAAAGAAAGACCAGGTGATTGCTTATCCGCTGAACAGGAAGCTGGAATTATATTGTGTTTGGCGGTATAGTGAAAGAAAAACGCCGGTGTTGGCGTTTTTGGATGAATTTAATAAATTGAGCCGGTGCTCAGGATAATGTGGGAGACAAGAAAACTTGTCTCCTTTTTAGTTGACAAGAGACGCTCTTTTCTTTGCTTGTGGGCAGAATTTGGTACAGGTATAATGAAAACATAAAGAAATGCATTTCTAAAAATAATTTTTATTAATGTAAGGGGGAAATTATATGACAGGTATTGTGGTATCTGCATTGGCGATCATTGTGGGAATTATCGTATTTATTGTGTTGGCTTATAAAGGCCTGAATCCAACGATTGCCTGTCTGATTGCTGCCGTGATTGTAGGGCTTACCTGTAAAGGAGGTATCAGAACGGCTATCTTTGACACATTTATGTCGCAGGCAATAACATTTATGAGCTCAATCCTCTTGCTTATTGTTATTGGAGGGCTGCTGTCTGCAATATTGGAGGTGACGCATACAACCGATGCTTTGGCTAACGGGATTATCCGGCTGCTGGGTAATAATTCCGTTCCGGTTATCATTTTTATTATGACCGGACTTCTTACTTTTCTGGGCGTAGGCTCTTATCAGTTTATTGTGGCGCCAATTGCTCTCGGACTTTTAAAGATGGCAAATTTGCCAAGGAGAATTGGTCTGATTGCCATGATGGTTGCTTACAATGCGGTAACTTATTGTCTGCCAGGCACTTCCGTAACGCCTAATATTTTGCCGACGACGATTTTAGGAACAAATATTTATGCTGGCGCCGGTGTTGGTATTTTTGCCTTTGTACTTGCCGCGATTCTTGGTCTTGGTTATGTCTACTGGATGTTAAAGGATTGCAAGAAGCAGAGTTTGGGGTACGAGCTTGCGGCAGGCGGACCGGGAGGTATGCCTGATATGGAGCCTGGGAAGGAGGAGAAGAAGATTCCGCCTTTTTGGACGGCAATTACAACAGTGATCATTCTCTTTATACTGTGCTTTGTTTTTTCTCTTGTAAAATCCCTGGGATTTGATGCAACTGAGGCTGTTATTCTGGCTCAGGTTATTACGGCACTTTGGGCTTTGGCGATTAATTTTAAATATATTGACCGTTCAAACTGGCTGCGCAGGATTTCTGCCGGAACAACGGCAGTTATTCCGCTTGCAATTATGCTTGGATTTATCTCAGGCTTTGGCGCTGTCGTTCAAAGTACATCGGCTTTTGGCGCATTGCTGTCCGGTATTATATCTTTGAATGTAAGTCCTTACCTGCTTACGTTTATTGGCGTGGCGATATTGGCCGCCTGCATGGGCAATGGAACAGGGGCGCTGGCAATGGTTTTAAACGCATTGTCGCCAACGCTTGCTGCTGGCAATGTCAATATGGATGCGATACATAGAATTGCAACAGTCACAGCTTCTACGCTGGATTCCATGCCGCATTGTACCAATGTATGCGTATCGCTGCAGGTATTTGGAACAACGCATAAGCAAAGCTATAAGTATGTATTTTTTAGTACAGTTATCATACCGCTGATTTATGCAGGTTTAACAACGCTGCTTTGTATGGTTATCTATTAATAATTATAAGTGGGGGCGGAAAAATGGATCAAAAGCAACAAAAATTTAATACAGAAAATATTATCCAGGTCATTGACGCCTGGACAAATGAAACAATTCAGGAAAAGCTAAAGGAACAGGAGAACCGCTTAAATAAAGATCTTATTCCACAGCTAAAGAAGGAGATGGCAGTAAAGGAGCTACAGGAAAAGGCGCTTGAGCGAATACAAAGCGACCATGATGTGCGCAATATTGCCGCGAAATTTGTGCTGTCACTAAAAGGGGGGCTGTTTGAAGACGCTTATGAATGTTTTGCTCTTAAGACGCAGGGAACGAGGGCTGAGATTGAAAAGTACGGCGTTTATGAAGGCGCGGATAAGCTGAAGGCATATTTTGTGGACTATTACGGGAAAATTGGCGGCAAAGAGGGGTGTTTTATTGAACATGAATTAACAACGCCGGTCGTAGAAATCGCAGAGGACAATCAGACGGCAAAGGCTATGTTTATATCCGAAGGTATACTTGCCATTGCGCCCGGAAACTGGATGGAAACACATGAAACGGCCCGCTCCCTGTGGCAGATTGGGCCGTGGTATATGGAATTTATAAAAGAAAATGGCGCGTGGAAAATCTGGCACCTGACAATTTATGATGAGATTGAAACAACCTATGAACGGAGCTGGAGCGAATTTAAAGATCACGAAAGTATTGTTAATGCCGATGCGCCAGAACCATCATTTGCGGCAGAAGATAAAAATTATTTTACGACACAAAGAAAGCCGTATCTGCACAGAGAACCGCCCAGGGCATATAAAACTTATAAATGAGCGAGGTGAGAAAATGTTAGAACAGATTCAGAAAATTGTGCGGACAAATAATGAAACCGCTGAAAAAATTGGGATATTGAGGAAGGAAAATGCGGAAAGAGAAAAGTTTATTTACAAGCGATTAGCGCGTATTGAAATTGAAAATGCTATAGGAAGCTTTGCCCTTTTATACTCCGGCGGGCGCTATGAAAGCCTTATGTATTTTTTTGCCGATACCCAGCAGATTTATTTTCAGCGGAGCGATATTGGTATTTACGAGGGGAGGGAAGCAATTCAAAGTTATTTTATGAATTTAGGAAAACATGCGCTCCCTGGTTCTTTTCGGATGATGCTGCTGACGTCGCCGGTCATTGAAATTGCCGGCGATGGAAAAACAGCGCAGGGCATGTGGTATATTAATGGGCTGGAAGCTATTAAAAACCCTATGGCTCCAAAAGATCCGGCGGCGGATATGTGGATTAATGACAAACTGGCCGTTGAATTTATAAAAACAGCCGGCGGCTGGAAAATACTGCGCATGACAATATGTGAGGAAATGCGCGGCTATTATCATAAATCCTGGGGAGAATATTCGGTTGTTCCCGACTACCCGGAGTTTGATACATTCCCTGAACCGACACGGCCGTCTGACAGGCACATCCCCTTTAGGGCAGACCGAAAATCCCAGAAAAATCTGGAAACTCCACAGCCTTATGGAACTTATGAGGAGCTTTGCGATCATTTTTAGAAAGGAGACTTTAAAATGCAGAAAATGATTGAAAAAACACTGCGTATGGCAGATGAAGTGCTTATGCTGTCTGGCAGCGCTTTAGAAGAAAGCGGGGAGTCTCTGCGTCATGCAGTGCGTGAAGACGACTATATTGAAATTCAAAATCTGATGAATAAATATGCGTCATATCATTATTATGCGGAGCATGGGAAAACCTATGAATATTTTGCCCTGGATGATCCAAGGACAACCGCGGAGCTGGGAAGTACGGGAGTTTATAAAGGACGCACAAAGATTTATCAGATGTTTCAAATCTATCACGATTATAATAACCAGCCGGGAACTGCACACCTGCACCCGCTGAATACGCCTCTGGTCCATGTTGCCGGAGATGGAGAAACAGCCCGGGGCTACTGGCTTACGAACGGATTGGAGGTCCTTCCGGCGCCAGCGGGGCAGCCGCCTCTTTCAATGTGGTTTCTGGATGCCTACGATATGACGTTTGTGAAAACGCCAGAGGGCTGGAAATGGCTGCATTTTCATATGCTGGATGATCTGAAAGCCGTATTTAATGTGTCCTGGAGCGTTATGGGAAAGGAAAAGAATCCAGGCCCGGGCGGGCTGATACCGCCCAGCTACAGAACCGATTCTTATGAACCTTATTGGAGGGGCCGCAAACCTTCATTAGAAGTTGAAGAACTGCCAGGGCCTTATGAAAGTCTGGAGGGTTAATATATGCCTACAATTTTTATTACTGGAGTGTCTTCAGGCATCGGCAACGGAACTGCCAAGGTTTTTGCACAGCACGGATGGAATGTTGCGGGTACCGTTTTAGACATCAATGAGGATATTGATCTGAAAACGATAAAAAATATCAAATGCTATGAACTGGACGTACTCGATCACGAAGTGATCGAGGATGTCGCCAGGCAGGTGATTTCAGATTTCGGAACCGTTGATGTAGTGATGAATAATGCCGGTATCGGCCTGCTGGGGCCGGTGGAGTATGGAACTTATGATAAAATACTGAAGCTTTTAAAAGTCAATCTGTTAGGCTACATTATGGTGATCAAAGCGTTTCTGCCGCATATGCGCAAAAATGGGCGGGGAACGATTGTCAATATGGGCGCAGCCAATGGCAAGGTGATTCATCCGGGGCTGGACTATTACTGTATGAGCAAGGCGGCTATTGCCAGTCTGTCAGAGGCACTTTTGATGGAGCTGCTTCCTTTTGGGATTGATGTGAAGCTTATAGAGCCTACGGGAGTAAAATCGAACCTTGGTACAGTAGGAACGGAAATATTGGAAAATGATATGCCGGAATATAAGTATTTTTTTGAACAGCAGCTACCCATGACCATGAAAATTGTCCAAGGAGAAGTTCCAGGCCATCCAGGCAGTCATTATGACCCTATTGATCCGGCCTGTATGGGAGAAATTATTTATCAGGCGGTTACGGGCAACACAAAACAGTTTAGATTTAATAATGGCCCTCATGCGCAGCAGATGTTTGATGATAAAGTAAATATGTCAGAACAGGAATATATTGATTTTTATAAAAAGTATTTTAAAGCATTTCCAGGAGCGGCCTTATAACCGGTATGTTTTGAGCTGAATAAAGAGCAGCGGCACAAATAATCGTGCTGCTGCTCTTTTTACTGTTCTCTGTATGCTTGCTCCGGGGATTTGACTTTTATACCTGGCGAAACTGCATTTTATAATAATGTGCGTAAATCCCGTCCGCCTGTAAGAGCTCTTCGTGGCTTCCCTGTTCCGCAATGCCGTTGTCCGATACGACAAGAATCTCATCGGCATTTTGTATGGTGGAAAGCCGATGGGCAATCGTAATTGTTGTCCGGTTTTGGGCCAGGTATTCTAAGCTTTTTTGGATCCAGCGTTCACTTTCATTATCCAGTGCGCTGGTCGCTTCGTCGAGAATAAGGATCGGAGGATTTTTAAGAAATACCCGGGCGATGGAAATGCGCTGCTTCTGGCCGCCGGAAAGCCGGGTGCCCCGCTCGCCGACAAAAGTGTCATAGCCGTCAGGAAGCGACTCGATAAAATCGTGGATATTAGCCTTTTTAGCGGCGGCAACAATTTCCTCCATTGTAGCGTCAGGCTTGCCGTAAGCAATATTTTCCTTGACTGTTCCGCAGAATAAATAGACGTCCTGCTGGACAATACCGATCTGGCTGCGCAGGGATTGCAGCTTGAGCTTTCGGACATCCTGACCGTCGATTGTAATTTTTCCTCCGGTTATGTCATAAAAGCGGGGGAGAAGATTGCAGATTGTCGTTTTTCCTGAACCCGAAGGCCCTACAAGGGCGATGGACCGCCCGGCGGGGATTTTAAAGGAAACGTTGGACAAAACAAGGGTATCGTCGTCGGAATAATGGAAAGAAACATTTTCGTAGGAAACCTCTCCCCTGACATTATTTAACGGTACGGCGTCCGGCGCATCTTCAATATCCGGTTCGGTTTCCATCACAGCGGCGAAGCGCCGGAAGCCAGAAAGCCCTTTTTGCATCATTTCTGTAAGCTCAACAAGAATCTGTATAGGGCTGATAAAAATACCGATATACAAGGCGTACATGGCCAGGTCCGCGGCCGCCATCTGGCCCTTGGCGATGAGATAACCGCCAAAAACAAGGGTGACAAGGTACATCATTCCCTGGAAGAAAAGATTGCAGCCCATAAAATTTCCCATACATTTGTAATTGGCGTCCTTGGACATTAAAAATCCGTGGTTGCTTTTTCGGAACTTTTTCTGCTCTACCTTTTCATTGGCAAACGACTGGACAACCCGGATTCCCGCTAAGGTATCCTGAAGGCTTGAGTTGACCTCTCCGATTTTTTTCCGGTTGTCCATGAATGTGGCCTGCATACGCTTGTTTTGGCTGATTGAAAAAACAAACATGCAGACGACCAAAACAACGAGGGGAATGGCCAGGCGCCAGTTGATTAAAAACAGGAATGTAAAGGAACCAATAATTTTAATTAAAGATATAAAAAGATTTTCCGGACCGTGATGGGCAAATTCTGCAATGTCAAAAAGATCCGATACGAGCTTACTCATCATTTGTCCGGAATTGTTCTGGTCATAATAGGAAAACGACAGCTTTTCATAATGGTCAAAAAGCTGCTGGCGCATATCCCGTTCCATGTGCGCGCCCATCATGTGGCCCTGATAGCTGACATAGTATTTGCACAGGCTTTGGATAATGTACATGATCAAAAGGCCGGCAGCCATGGGAAGAAGGGCGTTCATAATCACCGAAGAGCTTTCCTTAAAAAGAGTGTTTGTAGCTGTCCGGAGTATCTGGGGATAAGCTAAATCAATCAGACTGATAATGGTTGCACAGAGCAGGTCAATAAAAAATACCACCCTATAAGGCTTGTAGTAGCGTATAAATTTTTTCAGTGTATCCATGTTTTTTCCTTTCGTTTTTTTGTATACTTGCTTACTATCTTAACAGTTTTTTTATATTTGTGTCAATGGCGGGCGGCATGCCGCTACAAAATTTTATAATTCGCAACTATTCAGCCATGCCATCTCGGATTTGCGCAGCTAACGCTGCTAACTGCCGCCAACAAGGCTAAATTCTCGCTTCGGGCTAAGTGCTCTATGTCTGAGGATTAGAAAAACTCTCTGCAAGCAAGCTTGCGGTCTACTCTCCGCTTCGGTCGGCGCATGGCTGGATGGTTGCCAAAATGCCTCAAAACGCATTATAATAGCAGTATTAAGATAATAAAAGCGGCTGCGGCGGCTTTTGATGGCAGCTTAAAAAACAGAGGTGTGGTATATGATTTATACAGTGACTTTTAATCCTTCCCTTGATTATATTGTTGATGTACATAATTTCAGGCTTGGAATGACGAACCGGACCGTGGGGGAACAACTTGTTCCTGGCGGGAAGGGGATTAATGTTTCTATGATGCTTCATAATCTCGGGGTTAAAAGCGTGGCTCTTGGTTTTCGGGCAGGCTTTGTCGGCGATGAGATTCAACGCAGGCTTAACATGCTCGGCATTGAGAATGACCTTATTTGCCTGTCCGGCGGAAATTCGAGAATTAATGTAAAGCTTAGGTCCGTTGAAGGCACGGAAATTAACGGTTTAGGGCCGGACATTGACGAAGCCGGGCTTAAAGGGCTTTTGAAGCGGCTTGACCGCCTTAAGGCAGGGGATGTTCTTGTTTTGGCTGGAAGTATACCGGCCGGAATACCGGATTCTATTTATAAGGATATTACGGCAAGTCTTGCGGACAAAGGCGTTTTCATTGTCGTGGACGCCGCTGGAGCGCTTTTGGCGAATGTCCTGCCAAATCATCCGTTTCTTATCAAGCCAAATCACCATGAGCTGGGAGAAATTTTTGGCGCGGCCTTTCACCGGCGCGAGGAAGTGCTTCCTTATGGGAAAGAGCTTCAAAAAATGGGGGCCAAAAATGTTATCGTTTCCATGGGCGGCGAGGGCGCAGTATTTTTTGCGGAAAATGGCAGTATTTATATGGCGCAGGCGCCGAAAGGGCAGCTTGTTAACAGCGTCGGCGCCGGGGATTCCATGGTTGCCGGATTTTTAGAAGGGTGGCTGTCTTTAAGGGATTACGGACATGCATTTCAGATGGGGGTCGCCGCAGGAAGCGCCAGCGCATTTTCTGAAGGTTTAGCGGCAAAAGAGAAAGTGATGGCGGTTTATGACCGTTTGACTGTGAAAAAAGTGTAAAAATGAGGCGCTTTAGAACTTGGAAAATAACTGTTCAGCCGTGCGTCCGAATAGTTACCTTGGAAGTGCGAAGGGCTTTGGCCAGAGGGAAAGCAATGATTGTCACCTGTTGGAAACTGTGCTAGAATAAAAACAGTAACAGTTCAGCCCGCGCCATTCGCAAAGCCGCGCTAACGCGCTTTCCGCCGCTTCGCGGCTGCCTTTGCTCATAACATGGCGCTCTCAGCCGGGAGTGATAGGTCAAAAATCGTGTTTACACGATTTTTGACCTATCACTCCCGGCTGGCTGAACTGTTACTAAAAACAAATTAGCGTTTAGGAACGGCCAAAACGAAGGAACGCCCTGCGGGGGTTCCGTAATGGCCTTAAAGATACGGCCCAAAGGAGGAAAATTTCATGCTCAGGGAGAATACGAAGGTTGTAAATATAGGAGGCGTGAAGATTGGCGGGAATTACCCCATAGCGATCCAGTCGATGTGTAATACAAAAACAGAGGATGTGGCAGCAACGGTAGCCCAGATTTTGGCGCTCGAGGAAGCCGGCTGTGAAATTATACGGGTGGCTGTTCCTGATATGGCAGCAGCTTTGGCTATCCGGGAGATAAAAAAACAGATTCACATTCCTCTTGTGGGAGATATACATTTTGATTACCGTCTGGCTCTGGCAGCCATTGAAAACGGCGTTGATAAAATCCGTATTAATCCGGGAAATATTGGGAGCATGGAGCGTATCCGGGCAGTCGTTGACGCTGCGAAGGAACGAAATATCCCAATCCGCGTTGGCGTCAATAGTGGTTCTCTGGAAAAGAATCTTATCGAAAAATACGGGGGGCATGTGACCGCCGAGGGGATTGTTGAGAGTGCTCTTGATAAAGTGCGCATAATTGAAGAATTAGGCTATGACAATCTGGTGATCAGCATAAAATCTTCCGATGTTCTTATGTGTATCCGCGCCCATGAGCTGATTGCGCAGCAGACGAATTATCCTCTTCACGTAGGGATTACCGAATCAGGAACATTGATTTCCGGGAATATAAAGTCTGCCGTAGGTCTTGGTATTATGCTCAACGAAGGTATCGGAAATACGATCCGTGTTTCTTTGACCGGGGATCCATTGGAGGAAATAAAATCCGCGAAGCTCATTCTCCGTACCCTTGGTTTTAGAAAAGGCGGGATTGAGGTTGTGTCCTGCCCGACCTGCGGACGGACATCGATTGACCTTATTGGGCTTGCAAACCAGGTGGAAAATATGGTTCAGGGCTATGACCTTAATATTAAAGTGGCGGTCATGGGCTGTGTTGTCAACGGTCCGGGCGAAGCACGGGAGGCAGATATTGGCATTGCCGGAGGCAAGGGCGAGGGCCTTCTTATAAAGAAGGGCCAGATTGTGCGCAAGCTGCCGGAAGGGGAGCTTTTGAACGCCTTGAAAGATGAGCTGGACCACTGGGGAGAGGAACGATGAGTACGCCATTTTTTCAAGTCTTTCCGGATCTTCGCTTAAATACGGCGCTGACGGATTTATTTGAGCGGGTGACGATCGATAAGGTGACGGCGGCAAAGTCGAGAAAACGCCTGAAAGTGCATATTGAGAGTGAATATCTGATTGAAAAGAAAAATATCCGCTGCGTTGAGGGCGAGATTAAAGCACAGATGTTTAATGATCCTGAAATCGAAATACGGCTCATTGAGCATTACCGTCTGTCGGATATGTATACGCCGGAGCGCCTGTTTTTTCTATATGAGGAATCCTTTGAGGATGAGCTTCGGGAGGACAGTGAGCTGGAGGCTAACATTTTTCACCGGGCGAAAAAGGAGTTTGTCAGTAATTCGTCCTTAAAGCTTATTTCTGACGATAACTTTATCACAGCAACAAAGATTGAGCGGGTAAAGCACAAGCTGATTGATATTTACCAGGAACGGTTTGATTTCCAGTTAGATGTGCGTATTGAGCTTAATCCGGAAAAAGAAAGCCGCCACGCAAAGCTGGCCCAGGAAACTCTTGAGCGGGAGATTGCGCAGATTGTTAAAAATTATGAGGCGGCTAAGAAGGAGAGCGCCGGAGGAGGCTCTGACGGGAACGACAGTGGAGAAAAACAGGATAATTCCAAAAGCGCGGGGCAAAAGGTTCCGGAAAAGAAGCCTTTTGTACGGCGGGAGCCGTACCAGCCGCGAAGGCCTGTGGATGATAAGGATATTTTTTACGGGCGGGGCTTTGACGGGGAAATTACGCCCATCAGCGATATTAATGACGAGATCGGAGATGTAGTCATCCACGGCCAGGTATTTGCCTTTACTAAGGATGACAAGGTAGAAACCCGGGAAATCCGAAATGAAAAAACGATTGTTATTTTTAAGCTGACCGATTTTACAGATACGATTAAGGTCAAGCTGTTTGTAAAAAATGATATGCTCCCCGATGTGTTAGCCAATGTTAAAACTAATGCCTTTTTAAAAATTAAAGGGATGGCTGTTTATGATAAATATGACCGGGAAATTTCCATTGGTTCGGTTGTGGGAATGAAAACCATTCCTGACTTTAGAAAAAAGAGGATGGACACCTGCGCCCTTAAGCGGGTGGAGCTGCACGCCCATACAATGATGAGCGATATGGACAGCGTTGTAGACTGCAAGACGATGGTTAAGACTGCGGCGGCCTGGGGCCATCCGGCAATCGCTGTGACCGACCACGGCGTTGTCCAGGCATTTCCCGACGCAAACCATGCGATTGAGGATTTAGATAAAGCGTATAAAAAGCAATATGAGAAGGAGCATCCCGACGCCACCAAGGAGGAGCTGGCGGCTGTCAGAAATCCTTTTAAGGTTATTTATGGGTGCGAGGCTTATATTGTGGATGACCTTAAGCCGATTGTGGATAATGGACACGGGGAAAGCCTGGACAGTGACTTTGTTGTATTTGATATCGAAACAACAGGGTTTAGCTATATGAACGACCACATTATTGAGATTGGAGCGGTGAAGGTTGTGGGCGGTGAGATTGTGGACCGTTTTTCAACCTTTGTGAACCCCGGCGTTCCCATCCCACTGGAAATTGAAAAGCTTACGGGAATCAATGACGGGATGGTTGTGGATGCCCGGGGGATTGATGAAATACTGCCGGAGTTTATGGAATTTTGCCGCGGCTGTATGATGGTTGCCCACAATGCGGAATTTGATATGAGCTTTATCCGCTATAACTGCGAGCAGCAGGGCATTGCCCGGGAGTTTGTGACTGTAGATACTCTGGGTATTGCCCGGGCTATGCTGCCTGACCTTAAAAATTACAAGCTGGATACAGTGGTTGAGGCGATGAATTGTGTCCTTGAAAACCACCACCGTGCAGTGGATGACGCGGAGGCGACCGCACATGTATTTGTCAAGTTTATTGCCCGCCTCAAAAAGCAGGATGTCCATGACTTGACGAAGCTTAACGCTATGAGCCATATGTCTGTTAAGGCGATCCAAAAGGCCCGTTCCTTTCACTGTATTATCCTTGTAAAAAATGAGATTGGACGCATTAATCTGTACCGGCTTGTTTCCGAATCTCATCTGACCTACTATGCAAGGCGGCCAAGGATTCCAAAGAGCCTGTTAAACGAATACAGGGAAGGTTTGATTATCGGCTCGGCCTGCGAGGCGGGAGAGCTTTTCAGAGCCCTTGTGGACCAGCGCCCGGCTCCGGAAATTGCAAGAATTGTAAGCTTTTATGATTATCTGGAAATACAGCCGATTGGCAACAACCAATTTATGATTGATGATACAAAACATCCCGATGTACATAACGAAGAAGACTTAAGAGAATTTAACCGGAAGATTGTAAGGCTGGGCGAACAATTTAATAAGCCGGTGTGCGCAACATGCGACGTCCATTTTTTGAACCCTGAGGACGAGCTTTACCGCAGGCTGATCATGTATGGGAAGGGCTTTGATGACGCGGATAACCAGCCGCCGCTTTACCTGCGCACAACAGAGGAAATGTTAGAGGAATTTTCCTATTTAGGCCCGGAAAAGGCAGAGGAGGTTGTTGTCACCAACACAAATAAGATTGCCGATATGGTGGAGAAAATTTCTCCCGTAAGTCCGGATAAATGCCCGCCGGTCATTGAAAATTCCGATGAGAACCTTCGGACAATCTGCTATGAAAAGGCCCATGAGCTTTATGGTGAAAATCTGCCGTCCATCGTATCGGAACGTTTGGAGAGGGAGCTAAATTCGATTATCAGCAATGGTTTTGCCGTGATGTATATTATTGCCCAAAAGCTTGTGTGGAAGTCTGTGGCAGACGGCTATCTGGTAGGCTCCCGCGGTTCTGTCGGCTCATCCTTTGCCGCCTATATGGCCGGTATTACGGAGGTAAACTCCCTTCCAGCTCATTATCTTTGCCCAAACTGCAAATATGTAGATTTTGATTCCGATTATGTGAAAGGCTTTTCAGGGCGGTCCGGGTGCGATATGGAGGACAAAATCTGCCCGGTGTGCGGGCAGCCATTGACGAAGGAAGGGCATGATATTCCTTTTGAAACCTTCCTTGGATTTAAAGGAAACAAGGAGCCGGATATTGACCTGAATTTCTCAGGTGAGTACCAGAGCAAAGCCCATAGCTATACGGAGGTTATTTTCGGATATGGGCAGACCTTCCGTGCCGGCACGGTGGGCGGTCTGGCGGATAAAACAGCCTATGGCTATGCCATGCATTATTGTGAGGATCACGGGCTTTACAAACGAAGCTGTGAAATCGAACGTATGTCTAAGGGCTGCGTCGGTGTGCGCCGCACAAGCGGACAGCATCCCGGAGGCATTGTCGTGCTTCCTATGGGGATGGAGATTTATACCTTCACCCCGGTACAGCATCCGGCCAATGATATGACAACGACAACAGTAACGACCCATTTTGATTACCATTCCATTGACCATAACTTGTTAAAGCTTGATATACTCGGACACGATGATCACACAATGATACGTATGCTTGAGGATATTACCGGTGTGGACGCGACAAAAATCCGTCTGGATGATCCCGACGTACTGTCATTGTTCCACGGTCTTGACGCCCTCGGTATTACTCCTGAGGACATTGGCGGAACAGAGCTGGGTTCTCTGGGGGTTCCTGAGTTTGGAACCGACTTTGCTATGCAGATGCTTAAAGATACCCATCCTACAGCGTTTTCCGATCTGGCCCGTATTGCCGGGCTGTCCCACGGTACGGATGTGTGGCTCGGCAACGCCCAGACGCTTATTCAGGAAGGCAAGGCAACGATTTCAACGGCCATCTGTACCCGCGACGATATTATGATTTATCTCATCAATAAAGGGATGGAGTCCGAGCTTTCTTTTAAGATTATGGAAAGTGTGCGAAAGGGCAAGGGGCTGACGCCGGAATGGGAGGCCGCCATGAAGGAGCATGATGTTCCTGACTGGTATATATGGTCCTGCAAAAAGATCAAATATATGTTCCCTAAAGCTCACGCTGTAGCCTATGTTATGATGGGCTTTAGAATTGCCTGGTTTAAAATTCATAAGCCGCTGGCCTTTTACGCCGCTTTTTTCAGTATCCGAGCCACCTCCTTTAACTATGAGCTTATGTGCCAGGGCAAGGAGGTGCTTGACCGCAATATTAAAAATTACAAGGCGAACCCAAAGCTTTCACAGAAGGAGGAGGCAACCTTAAAGGATATGCGCCTTGTCCAGGAAATGTATGCCAGAGGCTTTGAATTTCTGCCCGTCGATTTGTATAAATCGGCGGCGACAAAATTCTTAATTGAGGACGGAAAGCTTCGGCCTCCATTCTCATCTATTGAAGGTATCGCGGATTCCGCCGGAGAGCTTCTCTATGAGGCGGGCAAGGGCGGAAAGTATATTTCGCGGGATGATATACGCCAGCGTTCCGGCGTGGGCGCCTCGGTGATTGAAACGCTGGCTTCCCAGAATATTTTGGATGGCCTGCCCCAGAGCAACCAGCTTTCCATTTTTGATTTGGGGCTGTAAGGGAAGGCCCCAGGATGAAGACTGCCGCAGGGCATACCGATATGGCCTGAAATGGCTAAAAGGAGGAAACTTTTATGAGAAACTTCCATCGGCGGGAGATTGACAAGGTATTTAATAAGCTGATGCTCGATGGTGTTATGGATAAAAACGGGCAGGAGTATTCTGAGAAATTTATGATTTTCGGAACGCCTGCCGACGCGCTTGGGGAGATATTAGGGAGAGTTCCGGAGCAGCTTTTGGATTTATTTCTGGAAGGACATGCGGAGAAAAAACATCACAGTAAAAGCAGAGATGAAAAGGAGGCTGCGGTAAAACATAGGATATGCAGGTCGTTTGGCGAGGAGGTCTACGACCTGGATTTTGACGAAATGGAAACAATTCTTCGGGTGATGGACAAGCAGCCGCTCACAGGTACTAATGTACGTATTTTGACGGAATATCTGATATGGAGGGGCTGGGCGTTTATGTTCTGCGAAGGGGGCAGTATCCATTTTGTGATTCCAAAGGAGTGTCAGGAAATGGTCCGCGCCCTGTACGCAAACAAAGATACGAAGGTTGTCTTTCGGTTTGTCAATGTCGTGCGTCTGACGCTTTGGGCCTGTTTGAATCTGTATGGCGTGATTGAGGCAGATAAGGTATGTGATTTTGCTTCTCACATATTTTTAAAATCCCTTCCGACAGAACAGCGCCAGGAAATTGCCGTTTCCTTGTGGGAGCAGGTGGAAGAAACGCTTCATATACTTGTGGAGCAGGATAAAACGGCGTGGTATGATGATAAGTATATTATTTCTTCGGATTTGGAGAACCGCAGGGAATACCGCCAGATTTTAAAGTCTGCCGGGAAAAGAGAATATTTCGAGCCTTCAGAGGATGACATTAAAATTTATTCCGTCAATATGGTAGATGTAGATAACCCCTATTATCAGGCGATGGTCCGTGAGATTAAATGCCTTTGCCATGATACCCGCAGGGCGGATAATTTGATGTATGAAATAGAATATAAGGCTGTGGAAAAAAATTTTGGAATGGGAGAAATCGTGGAGCTTTTGCGTATTTATGGCATACAATGTCCGAGCGGGCGGACCGACCATTTTATAAAAAGCTGCGGGCATTGGCTTTGTACGGTGCGGCGGTGGAGTAACCGGGGCTTTTCCGATGAAGAGCTGGGGAAAGCGGAGCACGGCATAAGCAGAAAATATTTATCCGGGGGCAGGAAGCCGTTATTTGCGCATAAGGCGCCGGTTGGGATGAAAGAAAAAATGTGATGAGGTAATCAATAGTGATGGAGATAAGTTTTTGGGGGCAATGCCGGATTGATGATGAAATGTCTGAGGAAGAAATTAAATATAAGAAGCGTTTTGAGCGGTCCGGAGGAGGGGACGAGCCTATGGCGGCGGAGAAATACCCGCTGACATGGAAGATGGCGGAGCAGGACTTTTTTGACCTGCCTTATGATGTGAATGTTGTTCCCCATGGCCGCTATACGCCCATGTTTCTCCATGAACACGAATTTATTGAAATGGTTTTTGTCTTTTCGGGGCAGTGTGTTAATGAAATTGCAGGGCATAAGGCAGAAATGTTTTCCGGAGATGTATGTCTGATTGCGCCGGGAACGAAACATGCCCTTGGCGTATTTGATGATGATACAGTTGTTCTGAATTTTTTAATCCGGACCAGCACTTTTGAAAAAGCATTTTTCAATATTTTATCGGGAACAAGCATTTTGGCAGATTTTTTCAGGCATATTTTTTACAGCGGTCAGGGAAATTCTTATTTGATTTTCCGGACTGGAACGGATTGGGAGCTGCGCTATTATCTGGGGAGGATTTATGAGGAGATCCAGGATGAAATACCTGATAAAAATGAAATGTCCGATACCCTGCTGACCATGTTTTTCTTGCTGCTGATTCGCAGATACGGCAGCAAGGTTATTTTACCGCAGCAGGAAGCTTTTGAGGAGGAAGCGGCCGGCAGGGAAATTAACCCGGTGCAGATTCTTAAATATATGCAGGAAAATTACAAGGCAGCCAACCTTCGGGAAATGTCCGGTTATTTTCATTATAGTGAGCGTCATATGAAACGTCTGATTGTCCGCTGTACAGGGAGGAGCTTTAGTGAAAATATATTAAGTATCCGCATGAATGAGGCAGCCAGGCTTCTGGAAAAAACAAGGCTGCCGGTAGAGACGGTTGCTCTTAACGTCGGTTATGGCGAACCGTCAGGCTTTCGCCTGGCCTTTAAAAAGTATTTTGGGAAAAGCCCGGGAAAATACCGGCGGGAAGTCCTGGCCTGATTTCCTTTGTAAAAAACTTTGACATGTCCTTTTTTTAGCTTATCTAAAGCGCTGCTGTGATGTATCATAAAGTTACTATGAAAGCCCCGGACGGCGGCTATGAGGCAGAACGTAAAGCACGAATACCACCGGCAGATGGCGGAGTGCCGTAGGCACGGAACCATCTGGCTTTCATGCGTGGTGGAGCCGCGCGCAGCACGGAGCGCTCAGCTTTCATTAATAGTAATATGCGGTGAGAAGCACGGCAATATAAGAGGAAAGGGTGGTTTTGTGAAGGTAACGCGGGTAAAAATATGCGGGATGGAAAATCCCATAGGGTATGGCTTTAGAAAAATTAAGGTGTCATGGACAGTGGAGGAATTTTGCGGCAGGCGCCAGGAACATGCGAGGATCGAAGTATCGGACACGCCGGCTTTTGAAAGGCTTATTTACTGCAAGGAGGGACGGGAGCTAAAGCAGCACTGTGAGGTGCTGGATATGGTTTTGGCTCCACGGAAGCGGTATTATTGCCGGGTCATTGTCCGGGCCGACAATGGGGATGTGGCAGTAAGTGATACATGTTTTTTTGAAACCGGAAAAAGGTTGGAGCCATGGGAGGCCTCTTGGATATGCACAGAGAAAACAGATACTTTCCATCCAGTGTTTTTTAAAGACTTTCAGGTGGAAAAGCCTGTTTGCCGCGCCCGGGTTTATATAAGCGGCCTTGGGGTTTATGAAGCATATATGAATGGAAAGAAGCTCGGAGACGAATATCTGGCGCCTTTTTATAATGATTATGTGCGGGAGGTGCAGTATCAGACCTACGAAGCAGAGACGCTTTTAGAGGAGCAGAACCGCTTTGAGATTTATACAGGCAATGGCTGGTATAAGGGGCGCTTTGGGTTAATGGGAAAAGAAAATATTTACGGGGATCATATGAGCGCTGTGGCGGAGCTGCACCTTGATTATGAAGATGGCACCCACGGACTGATTAAAACCGACGATACATGGAGCTATCGGCCAGCGGATGTGGAGGATAGCGGTATTTATGACGGGGAAACGCTGAACCGGCGGCAGGGAGAAAAGCAGCCGGTCCAGGCGAGAAGGGCCTGTCTTGAGTCTGAGGTATACAGAGATTGTGTTCATTACCTGACGGAGCGGTTCAGCGTGCCGGTACGTGTTTGTGAAAGGCTGCCTGTACAGGAAATTATACAGACGCCTGCGGGTGAGCTTGTGTTAGATTTTGGCCAGAATTTTACTGGCTACGTTTCTTTTGATTGCTGTTTGCCTGCTGGAACAAAAATTACCCTTGAATATGGAGAGATTTTGCAGCAGGGTAATTTTTATAATGATAATTACCGGAGTGCAACCCATGGTTTTGTATATATATCTGACGGACGGCAGGAGTGTGTCCGCCCCCATTTTACTTTTTTCGCGGGGCGCTATGTGAGGGTAAGCGGCTGGCCCGAGGGAATGGTGTTCGATAAAGAGGCGTTTACCGGCTGTGTCGTACATTCGGATCTGGAACAGACCGGGTGGCTTAAAACATCGGATAGCGCTGTCAATCAGTTGATTTCCAACTGCTTGTGGGGCCAGCGCTCGAATTTTCTTGATGTACCTACGGACTGCCCGCAGAGAGATGAGCGTCTTGGCTGGACCGGAGATGCCCAGGCTTTTGCGCCTACGGCCTGTTATAATATGGATGCAAGAGCCTTTTTTGACAAGTATCTTCACGACCTCAGAGTTGCGCAGGAAGCTTTGGGAGGTTCGGTTCCTCATTTTGCGCCCCTTGTGGGAACGAAGGACGGGGGCAGCAGCGTGTGGGGCGACGCCGCCACCTTTATTCCAGCGGTGCTGTATGAATATTTTGGCGATGAGGAAATGCTTGAAACCTATTACCCGATGATGAAAGATTGGGTGGATTATATTACAGCAGGGGATGTAAAAAGAGGCCAGCGCTATTTATTTGACTTTGACTTTACCTTTGGTGACTGGCTGGCCCTGGATGGAATGACAGACCAGAGTATGAAGGGCGGAACGGATGATGCCTATGTATCTTCCTGCTATTATTATGCTTCAGCCAAAAAGGTTGCCAAAGCAGCCCGGGTGCTTAAAAAGGATGAGGACGCTAAAGCCTATGAAGCTTTGGCCGGACATATCCGCCAGGCGATTTTGGACGAATATTTTACAGCGACAGGGCGTCTGGCCATTGATACCCAGACGGCCTATATCGTTGCTTTGAAGTTTGGCCTGTGGACCGATAAGAAGCGCCTGGTGGACGGCCTTCGCCGGCGCTTTGAGAAGGACGCCCACAAAATTAAAGGCGGTTTTGTCGGGGCTACAATGATGTGCCGTGTACTGGCGGAAAACGGGCTTGAGGATGAGGCGTGGCATATGCTGTTTGACCATGAGTTCCCGGGCTGGCTCCATTGTGTGGATTTGGGAGCGACGACGATCTGGGAGCGGTGGAACTCTGTGCTGGATGATGGAAGTATCAGCGGTACAGGGATGAACTCTCTTAATCACTATGCTTATGGCTCTGTCGTTGAATATATTTACAGAAATATTGCCGGGATTGCTCCCAAAACGCCGGGCTTTACAAGCGCCGTCCTTGCCCCTGAGGTAAACTGGCGCATGAAGTTTATGAACGCTTCCTATATGTCAGCTTCCGGACGATATGTTTCTAACTGGAGACTTGAGACGGACGGGCGCATTACGGTTCATCTTGAAGTTCCTTTTAACTGTACGGCGACGGTCATTTTGCCCGGCTATGAGGCAGGAGCTTTTGAGATGGAGGCGGGAGTATTTGACCTGACCTATATGCCTGATCAGGATTTCAGAAAAATGTTTACAATGAAGAGCAGGTTAAAGGAACTGGCAGCCTCTCCAAAGGCTGTGGAGATTTTGCGCCGGGAGCTTCCCGGGGCCGCCGGGATGATAGCTTCCGGCAACATTGAGGATATGAACCGGACACTTGCGGATTTAGGAGCGATGACATTTATGGGCTTTGACTGTGAAGCCGTTGCCCGTGCAGGAAAGGAAATATGTGAGCTTTTACTATGAAAGTTATCAAGTGTGCAGGCGCAGGGGCAAATTTATTTGACCCTGCGCCTGCACATTTGATAACCCCAAGGTATGAGGACGGTTGCTGCGTGCCAATGGCACGCGTCCAGCAACGACCGAAGTGGAACGTAGACCGCTTGTTAAGCAACGACCGGAGCGGCAGCGTAGACTGCCATAGGCACGGAGCAATCCTGAACTTTCATTTATAGTGATGCAGCGCGTATCATCTCCGTTTAAACTGAAAAATTGGGGGCTAGGATTCTTTATTTCTTTATGCTATAATAACGTAAGAGTTTTATGTAGTATTAAAAACTATGTGTTTTGTTGATGAAAAACGGTTCCCGCCTGTAAGGGAATGGCAAAACGCCGTAAATCCCGCCTGTCTGTACTGGGGATTTACCTTGCGGACCAGGCGGTAAACGTCCGGTAATCATGCATTTTGGAGGATTTTATGGTATATGAAATTTTTACGGACAGTGCCTGTGATATTCCAGTGGAAATGATGAAGGCCCACAATATTCATCCGGTTTATTTTTATGTGTCCTTTGATGAAGAAAATTATATGAAGGAAAAACTGGATGTAGATACAACCGAGTATTATAAAAAAATGATTGATGATAATGCTTTTCCAAAAACATCCCTGCCAAGTGTACAGGATTATGTAGAAGCGTTTACTCCTACCTTAGAGGAAGGAAAGGCGATTATTTGTATTTGCCTGTCAGGAAAGCTCAGCGGTTCCCATCAGTCTGCTAAGACGGCCAGGGATATATTGCTGGAAAACTACCCGAAGGCTCATATTAAAGTGATCGAAAGCAAAATGTGTACGGTAGAGCAGGGGCTTTTTGTTTTAGAGGCTGTAAGGATGCGCGATGCAGGTCTTTCCTATAAGGAAACGATTGCAAAGCTTAAGGAGATTTTGGCGACAGGCCGTATTTGCTTTACGGTTGGAAACCTGGAGCATTTAAAGCGTGGCGGCCGTATCGGAAAGGTAGCCTTTATTGCCGGTTCAGCGCTGGGGATAAAGCCTTTAATTGTTATGAAGGACGGAGAGATTTTTTCCGGCGGTATTGCCAGGAATAAAGCAAAGGCTTTAAAAAAGCTTCTTGAGATTGCCCGGGATTATTTCGAGAAAGCCAAGGAAAATCCTAATGATTACCGCTTTTGCGTCGGGAAAAATATTGATGAGGAAGAAGCGCAGGCGCTGGCCCGGCAGGTGAAGGACACCTTTTGGCTCAGCGAGGAAGTTCCGATCTGGCAGATTGGCGCCACTGTGGCGACCCATACTGGGCCTTACGCATTGGGCTTTGGATTTGTAAAAAAATATGACGCCTGATTTGGTGATCAGCAGCGTTGGCTGCGCAAATCAGAGATGTATGTCAGAATAGTATGCTTTTATTATTCTTGTCGAAGCCGTGAATAGTAACATGTTTTTATACGAAAATATGAAAAGTGTCCTTGACGAATCGCCATTTTTATACAATAATAAATGTGCATGAAATTATCGATTTTGGCATCAGGTGTCATTTTTCCGGTCAGGCCGGCAGTATTTTAGCAATGTATTTCATGGCAGCTTTATAATCCCCGTTTTGGTATCAGGAAAACTAACGGCTTACCCTGCTGAGGAACTTTTACGCTTGGCTTTTGTGGCAGATTGCCTGGATATAGTGAAGTCAATACCATGAAGGTATTCTTTTTCCTAAGGAAAAATATCTTCATGGTATTTTTTTGTGCGATTTAGGAAGCTTTGTTTTCCATAAACAAAAATGAAACATTTACAGGAGGAAAGATGATGAAAAGACAAATGAAAACATTAACGCTTCTTCTTGGCGTGGCAATGCTGCTGTCGGCATGCGGAGGCGGAGGAAATTCAGGAACAGCTTTGGCAGATTCCAAACCAGCGGCAGATTCCAGGGGTACGGAGGCTGCCGGAGCTGAGTCCGGCCAGGAAGATGGCGGGAACACTTCCGGAACCCAGGTGACCATTGGATTTTCCAGCGAGGGAGATACTTTTGACCCATGCAATGGTTTTGGCTATACTGGCTCGCCAATCTACTCAAATCTAGTGCGTGTTAATGGCGATAACCAGTTGGAAAATGACTTAGCGACCGAATATACGGTAAGCGGCGACGCTCTGACATGGACTTTTAAGATCCGGGATGACGTAAAGTTTTCTAATGGCGATCCACTGACTGCTTCCGATGTGGCTTTTACATTTAATACCGCTAAAAACAATGCGACCTATATGGATTTAACAATGCTTGAAAGCTGCACAGCGACCGATGATACGACGGTAGAGTTTCAATTGACAAAGCCCTGTGTAACTTTTATTTATACAATTGCCCAGCTTGGCATTGTTCCTGAAAGTGTTTATGACGATCAGTTCGGGCTTAATGCCGAGCATACGATTGGTTCCGGGCCTTATAAGCTTGTGCAGTGGGATAAAGGCCAGCAGTTTATTTTGGAAGCCAATGAAAATTATTATGGCGAGCAGCCCCAAATTCAAAGAGCCGTTGTTCTTATTCAGGAGGAGGATGCCCGGCTTGTGGCTGCAAAATCCGGCACTGTAGACATTGCTCTGACAAGCGCAACGCTGGCAACAACTCAAATTGAGGGAATGCATGTTGAAGAAGTAGAATCCGTGGACAACCGGGGAATTACTCTGCCGACTGTGCCCGATGAAGGGAAGGTGACAGAGGACGGCTATAAGATCGGAAATAATATTACCTGTGATGTTAATGTGCGCAAAGCGCTTTCCTATGGCATTGACCGTCAGAAAATCATCGATGAGGCTTTAAATGGTTTTGCGAAGCCAGCCTATTCAGAGTGCGACGGTATGCCGTGGTGGAATGATGAAGATGTTATTGAAACGGATGTAGAGTATGCCAACCAGCTTCTTGAGGAATCCGGATGGGTGGATTCTGACGGCGATGGCATCCGGGAAAAGGATGGCGTCAAGCTGGCATTTCATTTGATGTACTTTGCCGGAGATTCCATGCGTCAGGCCGTAGCCATGTCCGTGGCAAACCAGGCGAAAGAAAATATGGGGTTTGATATTACCGTCGAAGGTGTGAGCGCGGATGACACGATAAAGCGCATGTTCTCTGAACCAATGATTATGGGCTGGGGGTCTGACAGCCCGATGACATCCTATATGCTGTACCATAGCAGTAATGCGGGAAAGACGGATTTTTACAATCCGGAATTTTACACAAGTGAAACGACGGACATGTATTTAGACAAAGCCATGAACTCTCTGACGATTGAAGATTCTTACGAATGGTGGAAAAAGGCCCAGTGGGATGGCGAAACAGGAACATCTATGAAGGGGGAGGCTCCGTGGGCCTTTTATGTAAATATGACCCATTTATATTATGTTAAAGATGGCCTTGACATTGGAAAACAGAGGATTCACGCTCATGGACAGGCATGGCCGCTCATTGCCAATCTTGCGGAATGGACATGGGAATAGGGGCCTTGGAATTGAAATGATCTTATCATCTGAAAGCTGAGGGGAAACGATGAAAAATAAGTATTATCTCAAATTTGCGGGGAAGTATTTCCTGCGCATGATTACGCTGCTTGTTGCTGTCAGTATTATTAGCTTTATACTTGTCAGCCTGTCGCCGGTGGACCCGGTACAGCAATATGTGGGAGCCGTGCCAAATGTGAGCGTGGAGCAGCGTGAGAAAATTGCACAATACTGGGGGCTTAACGACCCTCCGGTAGAACGGTTCATAGCCTGGGCCGGCTCTGTGCTTCACGGTGATTTTGGCGTGTCACTGATTTACCGCCGCCCGGTGATTGATATTATCGGAGAAAAGTTTGGCGCTTCCCTGGCGCTTATGCTGACCGCCTGGGTATTTTCAGGCATCCTTGGCTTTTTTCTTGGCTGTGTGATGGGAATGTTTAATGGACGCTGGCCGGACCGGATTTTGAAAAAAATATGTCTGATTATGTGTTCTATTCCAACATTTTGGATCGGTATTGTATTTTTAATGTTCTTTTCCGTGTTTCTTGGCTGGTTTCCCATGGGAATGAGTGTGCCGGCCGGAGTGCCTGCGGATGAAGTAACCATTTTCCAGCGCATCCACCATCTTATTTTGCCGGCGCTGACCTTAAGCTTTCTTTCCTTTGCTAATGTGGCTCTCCATACACGGGAGAAGCTTGTGGATGTCCTTGAAAGCGACTATGTGCTTTTTGCAAAAGCACGGGGAGAATCCCGGTGGAGCGTATTAAAAAGACATGGATTAAGAAATATTATGCTGCCGGCAATTACCATGCAGTTTGGTTCCTTTTCCGAACTGTTTGGCGGCTCCGTCCTTGCAGAAAATGTTTTTTCTTATCCTGGCCTTGGCTCGGCTGTGTCTGCGGCGGGGATGGGGTCCGATGTTCCTTTGCTTTTGGGAATTACGCTGTTTTCCGCGGTCTTTGTTTTTGTGGGGAATATGCTGGCAAATATCATTTATGGAATTGTAGATCCACAGATCAGGGAGGGCTATCGGCGTGAATAGAAGAAAACTTAACCGGAGGACAAAAGCGATTGTTCTTGTTGCGGGAATATTTGCGGTACTTCTTGGCGTGTATATTTCAGGGCTTATTTTAAGTGACGATTTAATTGCCGCAGATTTTTCCCAAAAAGGACAGATGCCGTCCATAAGTCACCCATTCGGTACGGATATGCTTGGCCGGGATATGCTTGTACGGACATTGAAGGGCTTATCTGTGAGTATTGTCGTTGGTGTTGTCGCTTCCAGCGTAAGTGCTGTGATTGCATTGATTATCGGTGTGGCGGCTGCTACGGGGAAATCCTGGCTTGACCACTTTATGAACTGGCTCATTGATCTTGTTATGGGGATTCCTCATACAGTGCTTCTTATTTTAATTGCCTTTGCCTGTGGAAAAGGGCTTAAAGGCGTGCTCATTGGCGTGGCGGTGACGCACTGGACAGGACTGGCCCGTATTATCCGCAGCGAAGTGCTGCAGATACGTTCCCAGCAATATATTGAGGTATCTAAAAAGCTAGGACATTCAAGCTGGTGGATTACTGTACATCATATTTTGCCTCATATGGTTCCGCAGTTTATCATTGGGCTGATTCTTATGTTCCCCCATGCAATTATGCACGAGTCAAGCCTTACATTTCTTGGCTTTGGCCTTTCGCCGGAGCAGCCGGCCATTGGGATTATTTTGTCAGAATCTATGCAATACCTGTCTACCGGTATGTGGTGGCTGGCCTTTTTCCCAGGGCTGATGCTTGTGATTATTGTACTTTTGTTTGACAGGCTCGGGGAAAATCTTAAAAAACTTATTGACCCGTACAGCGCCCATGAATAGGAGAAACGAATGTGTAAAAAACCAATTTTATCGGTCAGGGATTTATCCGTATCTTTCCATATGTATGAACGGGGCTTTGAACAATATGACCTGAAAGTTATTTCAAACCTGACCCTTGATGTATGCCCCGGGGAGATTGTGGCTATCGCCGGCTCAAGCGGTTCGGGGAAAAGCCTTCTTGCCCATGCTGTCATGGGGCTTCTTCCGGAAAATGCGTCGCAAACCGGAGACATTTTTTATAATGGCCGTAAGCTTGCAAAGAAAGACAAAGAAACGATGAGGGGAAAGGAGCTGGCGCTGATTCCCCAGTCCGTTGCTTATCTGGACCCGCTAATGCGGGTAGGTGCCCAGGTAAGAGGCGCCCATGCGCCTAAAGAGAAGGGAACAATGCAGAAAAAAATATTTAAACGCCTTGGGCTTCCCCCAAATACGGAAAATCTTTATCCCTTCCAGCTTTCCGGCGGAATGGCCCGCAGAGTTTTAGTATCAACTGCGGTGCTTAGTAATGCTTCGGTCGTCATTGCCGACGAGCCGACGCCGGGGATGGATCTGGCTTCGGCAGCCGAGGCGCTGAAAATTTTCCGGGAGCTGGCCGATGAAGGAAAGGCTATTGTCCTTATTACCCATGACATTGACCTGGCTTTTCACGTGGCTGACCGGATTGCCGTTTTCTATGCAGGAACAACCGTGGAAATTACAGATACAAAAGATTTTATCAAAGGGCCGGCGGCGCTGCGTCATCCCTATTCTAAGGCATTGTGGGAAGCGCTTCCTCAAAACGGCTTTAAGCCAATCCCCGGGTTTCAGCCCTATGCGGGAAATCTTCCCAAAGGCTGCCTGTTTTCACCGCGCTGCCCTCACAAAACGAAGGATTGTGAAAATGAAATACCTATGCGGCTTATCCGCGGGGGATATGTGAGGTGTATTCATGCAGATTGAAGCCAAAAATATAAGTTTCCGGTACCATCCCAAATCGCCCTGGATTTTAAAAAATGTTGATTTAAAAATCGAGGAGGGGGAAAGGGTAGGCTTAATCGGTTTAAGCGGCAGCGGAAAAAGCACTTTGGTGCGGCTTTTAGCCGGTTATCTTGTGCCGGAGGAGGGGGAAATCCTTTTAGACGGCCGTCCATTGCCAAAGAAAGGCGTTTCCCCGGTACAACTGATTTACCAGCACCCGGAGAAGGCTATTAATCCCCGGTGGAAAATGAAAAAGGTACTGCAGGAATCCGGGATGTACCGCCAGGAGATTATGGATGCCCTTGGCATTGAAAAGGAGTGGCTGACCCGTTACCCAAGAGAGCTTTCCGGCGGGGAATTACAGCGTTTTTGCGTCGCCCGCTCCCTGTTTGCGGGAACCCGTTTTCTTTTTGCTGATGAAATGAGCACAATGCTTGATGTGATTACCCAGGCACAGATCTGGAACCTGATGCTTAAGGAAGTTAGGGAGCGAAATCTTGGGCTGTTAATGGTCACTCACAATCCGGCTTTAGCACAGCGCGTATGCACCCGGCAGATTCAAATGGCGGAAATTAATGAGGCCTAAGCGAGGAGTATAAAAAACATCTTGCATATTCAAATAAGAAGTGCTATAATATCAGAGATAACAATAGGATGATACTAGAAGAGTGGGCGTAAGTCCACTCTTTATTATTGTTCTGCACAAGGAAGCGTATGCCGCACAATGGCAGGTGGGCGCTGCTATTCTTGGCGAAGCCGTGAATAGTAACAGATGGGCGCGAAAGCACTCACACGGCAGCGCAAAGGTTTTGCAAAAGGAACTGAAAGGGTGAAAACAAATGGCAAAAAAGGATTATGAGCAGCTTACAGAAGAACTGATTACGCCGATCATAGAGAAACACCAATTTGAACTTGTGGATGTAGAATGGGTCAAGGAAGGTTCTAACTGGTATTTGCGAATCTATATTGACAAGGACGGCGGAATTACTGTGGATGACTGTGAGATTATTAACCGGGAATTTGGCGATGTCCTTGACGAGAAGGACTACATTTCTGAAAATTATATTTTTGAAGTAAGCTCACCTGGGCTTGACCGGCCGTTAAAGAAGGAGAAGGATTATGCCCGCAGTCTTGGCAAGGATGTGGAAATACGGCTTTACCGGCCTGTGGACAAGAAAAAGGAATTTGTTGGAACCCTTGAAAGCTATGATAAAAACACCGTGACGATCGGACTTGAGGACGGACAGAGTATGACCTTCGATAAATCAGCGATCGCCCTGATACGGCTGGCATTCTTTTATTAAAGGAGGAAGTATTAAAATGAATGAAGGACGCGAATTAATTGAAGCATTGGCCCAGATAGAAAAAGAAAAAGGAATCAATAAGGAAATTCTTCTTGAGGCTATTGAAAGCTCTTTAGTGGCTGCATGCAAAAATGAATACGGAAAGTCCGACAATATTCGTGTGATCATTAACCGTGACAATGGCAAGGTCCTTGTTTATGCGGAAAAGACGGTGGTTGAGGAGGTCGAAGACACTGCTGCCCAGATCAGCATTGCAAACGCTAAATTAAAGGATCCGAAATATGAGCTGGGGGATATTGTACAGGTAGAGGTAACTCCGAGAAATTTCGGACGTATTGCAGCCCAGAAGGCAAAGCAGGTCGTTGTCCAGAAAATCCGCGAGGAAGAGCGTAAATCGCTTTATAACCGCTATTACAGCATGGAAAAAGATATTGTCACAGGTATTGTACAGCGCTATGTGGGAAAAAATGTAAGTGTAAACCTTGGCAAGGTGGACGCCCTTCTGACCGAGAGCGAGCAGGTCAGAGGCGAGGTGTTCCGTCCGACAGAGCGGGTGAAGCTTTATGTTGTTGATGTAAAGGATACGACAAAGGGGCCGAAAATTACTGTATCAAGAACCCATCCAGAGCTTGTAAAGCGTCTTTTTGAGGCTGAGGTGACAGAGGTTAAGGATGGCACAGTGGAAATTAAAAGCATTGCCCGCGAAGCTGGGTCACGTACAAAAATCGCTGTGTGGAGCAATGAGCCAAACGTTGATCCTGTAGGCGCCTGCGTTGGGGTCAATGGCTCGAGAGTCAATGCCATTGTGGATGAGCTTCGGGGGGAGAAGATTGATATTATCAACTGGAGCGACGATCCGGCGGTACTTATTGAAAATGCTTTAAGTCCTGCCAAGGTAGTGTCCGTGTCTGTGAATGAGGAGGAAAAAAGCGCAGGTGTTGTTGTTCCAGATTACCAGTTATCACTGGCCATTGGTAAGGAGGGGCAGAACGCCCGTCTTGCCGCCCGCTTGACTGGCTATAAAATAGATATTAAGAGCCAGAGCCAGGCAAAGCCGATGTACGAGGATGATCTTCTTAGTGATGAAAAATATTATGATGAGCATGGAAACCGTTATGATGATTACGAAGAAGATTATGATGATCACGGTTACGATGATGATAAGGAATATTTTGACGGCGATAATTATGAACAATAAGGTGAGGGGTGTGAGATTATGGGCGTAAAAAAAATCCCCCTCAGACAGTGCATCGGATGCGGCGAGATGAAGAGTAAAAAGGAAATGCTCCGTGTCATCAAAACGCCGGAAGATGCTATTATGATTGATGCTACAGGCCGGAAAAATGGCCGGGGTGCCTACATCTGCCAGAATGTGGATTGTTTGAGAAAAGCCATAAAAAATAAAGGGCTGGAGCGCTCATTGAAAATGGGGATTCCAGAAGAAGTGTACGAACAACTGACAAAGGAGATGGAGAGTATTGACAAATAAGGATAAGGTCCTGTCCATGGTCGGGCTTGCTACGCGCGCGGGCAAGGCGGCCAGCGGCGAATTTTCTACAGAGAAGGCTGTGAAAAGAGGGAAGGCCGTTCTTGTATTGGTTGCCGGTGATGCGTCAGAGAATACGAAAAAGATGTTTACAAATATGTGTGCATTTTATAAAGTGCCGCTTAAAATCTATGGAACAAAAGAAACTCTCGGACGGGCAATGGGCAAGGAATACAGAGCTTCTATAGCGCTGCTTGACAGAGGGTTTGCAGGATCCGTTTTGAAACTTATTAACCCGGAATCGTAAAGGACGGAGGTAGTCATATGTCAAAAATCAGAGTACACGAGTTGGCAAAAGAATTAGGAAAAAGCAGCAAAGATGTGATATATGCCTTAAAAGGCCACGGGATCGATGTGGAAAGCCATATGAGCACCATTACATCAGATAGTGCTGATAAAATAAGAAAATACTTTACTTCTGACAGGACTGCAAAGCCAGAAAGCAAGCCGGAGCCTCAAAGAAGTGAAAATGGTCGTGGAGAACAGCGAATGAATAATACAGTACAAAGAGAGAATAACCGTCAGGGCGGTGAACGCCAGAATAGTGAACGTCAAAATAATGAGCGTCCAAATAACGATCGCCAGAATAACGATCGTACAAACAGCCGTTACGGCAGCCGCGGCAATGACGGGCGAAATGATAACCGCAGCACAGATAACCGCGGTAATGATAACCGTGGCGGTCGCTCAAATGGCCGCAGCGATGGCCAGAGAAATTTTGGCGACAGAAATAATGACAGAAACAGCGGCGATAGAAATAGCGATAACCGGAATAATAACGGCCGTTATAATAATGACAGAAATAATAACAGCCGCTATGGCAATGACCGTAATAACAGCCGCGGAGGTAATGACAGCCGCAGCAATGATAACCGCGGCGGCCGTTACAACAATAACCGTAATGACGGCCAGAGGAATTTTGGCGACAGAAATAATGACAGAAACAGTGGAGACAGAAATAACGACAATAACCGGAATAATAACGGCCGCTATAATAATGATAACCGCGGCGGCCGCAGTAATGACGGCCGCGGACAGAACCGCTCCTATAATAATAATGGCCGCGGCGGCGATAACCGCTCGTATAACGGCAATGGCCAAAGAGGGCGCGGCGGCGATAGGGATAACAAGTTTAATCTGGATTCGGCGATCAATAAAGAGGTTGTAGTGACAAAGGATACGACCCGGGAGAACCGCAGAAGCTACAAGGACTCCAGAGATAAGGAGAGAAACGGACGCGACAGAGATAACGAAAAGAAGCCGTCAAGGGGAAGGAATATGACGCCTGCCAAGAAGACACTGACGCCTCCAACGCCTAAGCCAAAGCCAGTCGTTGAAAAGGTGACAAATATTGTGCTTCCTGAAACAATTACGTTAAAGGAGCTTGGCGAAAAAATGAAGGTTCCCGGAGCTGAAATTGTTAAAAAGCTGTTTCTTGCCGGGAAAATGGTCAGCCTTAATTCGGAAATTTCTTATGATGAGGCTGAGGAAATCGCTTTAGATTATGATATTCTTTGCGAGCACGAGGTCGTTGTAGATGTCATCGAGGAGCTGCTGCGCGAGGATGAGGAGGATGAAAAGGATCTGCAGGAAAGACCTCCGGTCGTATGCGTTATGGGCCATGTTGACCATGGTAAAACGTCAATTCTTGACGCGATCCGCAAGACGAGCGTCACCTCAGGGGAAGCTGGCGGCATTACCCAGCACATTGGCGCTTATGTTGTCGATGTGAACGGACAGAAAATTACTTTCCTTGATACACCAGGACACGAGGCGTTTACTGCAATGCGTCTGAGAGGGGCGCAGTCTACAGATATTGCCATTCTTGTTGTTGCTGCAGACGATGGCGTTATGCCCCAGACGATCGAGGCGATTAACCATGCAAGGGCTGCGGGCATTGAAATTATTGTGGCGATTAATAAGATTGATAAGCCGAGCGCCAACATTGACCGCGTAAAGCAGGAGCTTACAGAATACGAGCTTGTTGCTGAAGACTGGGGCGGACAGACAATTATGGTTCCGGTTTCAGCCCATACAGGGGAAGGGCTGCAGGAGCTTCTTGACATGATCCTTCTTGTGGCAGAAATGCGGGAGCTTAAAGCCAATCCTGACCGGAAAGCCAGAGGTCTTGTCCTTGAGGCGCAGCTTGATAAAGGCCGCGGCCCGGTTGCGACAGTACTCGTTCAAAAGGGAACACTTAAAATCGGCGACAGCCTGGCTGTAGGTACAGCCTATGGAAAAGTACGCGCCATGATTGACGATAAGGGACGCAGAGTAAAGGAAGCCGGGCCATCGACTCCGGTAGAAATTTTAGGACTTAACGAAGTGCCGCAGGCCGGGGAAGTATTTATTGCGACAAACACTGAAAAGGAAGCCCGCTCTATGGCGGAAACCTTTATTGCCAGCAACCGTGAAAAGCTTCTTGCAGACACGAAATCAAAGCTGTCTTTGGATGGCTTATTTGACCAGATTCAGGCCGGACAGATTAAGGATCTGAACATTGTCGTTAAAGCCGATGTCCAGGGTTCTGTTGAGGCTGTAAAGCAAAGCCTTGTGAAGCTGTCCAATGAGGAGGTTGCCGTGAAGGTGATCCATGGCGGCGTCGGCGCGATTAACGAGAGCGACGTAACCCTTGCCGCTGCGTCCAATGCCATTATCATTGGGTTTAATGTGCGCCCGGATAATATGGCAAAGACCGTAGCTGAGCAGGAAAATGTTGATATGCGCCTGTACCGTGTGATTTATAATGCTATTGAGGATGTAGAGGCTGCCATGAAGGGGATGCTTGACCCAACCTTTGAGGAAAAGATTATCGGCCACGCCGAGGTGCGCCAGACCTACAAGGTGTCCGGTGTTGGTACAATTATCGGCGGCTATGTGCTTGACGGAAAGGTTGTAAGAAACTGCAAGGCCCGCCTGCTGCGTGATAATGTGGTTATTTTTGAGGGCGAGCTTGCTTCACTGAAGCGTTTTAAGGATGATGTGAAGGAAGTTAATGCCGGCTATGAGTGCGGTATGTCTCTTGAAAAGTATAATGACGTTAAAGAAGGCGACCAGATCGAAATGTTTGTTATGGAAGAGGTTCCAAGATAGTCGTATCTGTCAAAACAGTAACGGAGGAACATCGATTATGAGAAAGAATAGTATAAAAAATACCCGGATTAACGGGGAAGTCCACAGAGAGCTTTCCCGCATTATTTCCAGGGAAATTAAGGACCCGAGAATCCATCCCATGACCAGCGTCGTGGAGGTGGAGGTGACGCCGGATCTGAAATATTGCAAGGCGTATATCAGCGTACTCGGGGATACGCAGGCCCAGGAGGACACAATGGCGGGGCTTAAAAGCGCCGTTGGCTTTATCCGCAAGGAGCTGGCAAGAAGCGTGAATTTACGTAATACGCCGGAGTTAATTTTTGTGATGGATCAATCCATTGAATATGGTGTGAATATGTCGAAAAAAATTAATGATGTTATTAGCGAGGATGAGGCAAGAGCCTCCCAGAGCCATGAAGAAATAGGTGGGGATGTGAATGAAAGATAGGATTGGCGCATATTTGGAAAATGCCAAAAGCGTAGGCCTGGCTGGGCATACACGTCCGGACGGCGACTGCGCCGGGGCGTGCCTGGCTTTGTATAATTATATGTTGAAAAATTATCCGGGGATGTGTGTAGATCTGTATCTTGAGCCTGTGGCAGAAGGTTATAAGGTTATTAAAAACTCAGATAAGATCATCAGCGACTACAGTCAGGATAGGTCCTATGATGTATTTTTTGCCCTGGACTCAAGCGACAAAGACCGGTTAGCCGGGGCGGCAAAATATTTTGACCTTGCCGGGCGCACAATATGTATTGACCATCATATCAGCAATGAAGGCTATGCAGATGTGAATATTATCCATCCTTCCGACAGCTCTACCTGTGAGGTACTGGCGGAAATGATGGATATGGACGGCGTGGACCAGGATATTGCCGAGGCTCTTTACATCGGCCTGATTTGTGATTCAGGATGCTTTAAACATTCTAACACAAGTGAATAGACGATGTGGATTGCCGGCCAGCTTTTGTCATAGTGCGTGAGCCATTCACAGCTTATCGACGTGGTATTTTTTCAGAAAACCTACACGCAGAACCAGCTTTTGGGCCGGTGTCTGATCGAAAGCTTCCTGATGTTTTCCGGACGCTGTATTATTTCTGTGGCTGACCGGAAGGTGATGGATTTTTATCAGGCAGTGCAAAGCGATTTGGAAGGCGTGATTGACCAGATGCGTGTAACAAAAGGGGTCGAGGTAGCTGTTTTACTCACAGAGGTTGGGGAACTGTCCTACAAGGTCAGTATGCGCTCCAACACGATTGTGGATGTGGCCCAGATTGCCGGACACTTTGGCGGGGGCGGCCATGTGCGCGCCGCCGGCTGTTCGTTATCGGGCACAAAATATGATGTGATTAATAACCTGACCCGGTTGATCGAGGAGCAGCTTGACAGAAAATGATCAATGGTATTATTAATGTTTATAAAGAAAAAGGTTTTACATCCCATGATGTTGTGGCAAAGCTTCGTGGAATTTTGCACCAGAAGAAGATCGGACACACAGGAACGCTTGATCCCGATGCCGTAGGCGTTCTTCCGGTATGTTTAGGCAACGGAACAAAGCTTTGTGATTTGCTTACAGATACAGATAAGATTTACCGGGCTTCTATGATCCTTGGCATGTCCACGGATACCCAGGATACCTCCGGGCAGCTTTTAGCTGAGTGTGAGGTGAGCTTTGGGGAAAATGTCAAAGAACCGGAGGCTGGGGATGTAGAAAAAAATGTTTTTAATGGAAATGCTGCGCTGCTGGCCGATGGCTTTATACGCAGGACTATCGGCAGCTTTGTGGGCGGCTATGATCAGATCCCTCCCATGTATTCGGCTTTAAAGGTCAACGGAAGGAAGCTGTACGAACTGGCAAGAGAAGGCCGGGAGGTGGATCGCCCTGCCCGCCGGGTGACGATCCATAGTATTCAGATTGAGAGTATTGAACCGGTGACGGCAGCAGATGTTTTTTGCTTGACGGAGGAAAACACTAAAAACAGTGATTTGGCGTCGCCCGGGATTCCTTTTAAAGCCATGCCGTCATCATTTCCCAAAATACGTGTGACAATGACCGTTCATTGCTCG
Organism: Clostridiales bacterium; assembly: GCA_018369015.1. Lineage (GTDB taxonomy): Bacteria > Bacillota > Clostridia > Lachnospirales > Lachnospiraceae > Catenibacillus. Next base: position 56,895 of record JAGZDD010000007.1, read on the forward strand.
AAAGGAACCTATATACGGACGCTGTGCCATGACATTGGCAGCCGGCTTGGCGTTGGTGGCTGTATGTCCGCGCTTACCCGCATAAAGGCAGGCGCTTTTGAAGTTGGCCATGCTACGACGCTTAAGGCGATTGAAGCGGCGGTTGCAGAGGGAACCTTTGAAAAATTTGTGACTCCGGTGGACGTTGTATTTGAGGATTTTCCTAAGATGACGGTGGACGTTCCCGGCGACCGGCTTTTGCATAACGGGAACCCTCTGCCAGAGGAACATGTTTATGTATTCGACGCCGTGGCTTTAGGAACAGCCGGCGCTTGCCAAAATGCGGCGGTTAAAGACGGAACTAAGGTACGTATCTATAGCCTTGACGGTAATTTTACGGCAATTTACAGTTATTGCAGAAAACAACGGGAATTTAAAGTAGTAAAAATGTTTTTGTAGCATATCGGCCTTAGAGGCTGAACTGTTACAGTTTTATAGGAGCAAAACGCCATGATTTTTATTTCAGGTACGAAAGATATTCGTATGGAAAATACGGCTGTGGCCATTGGGAAGTTTGATGGCCTCCATCTTGGCCACCAGTCCTTAATAAAAAAGATCAACAGCTATAAGAGTAATAAAATGACGTCGGTAGTTCTGACCTTTAATTATCACCCTGCATCTATGCTTCAGGGGAAGGAGCCAAAGCTTATATATACCTCCTCTGAGCGCAGGATACTTGCCGGCCGCATGGGTGTTGATGTGCTTATTGAATATCCGTTTACAGAGGAAACTGCCCGCATGGAGGCCGCTGATTTTATAAGAGAGGTTCTCATTAGACATCTGGGCGCCCGCCATATCGTTGTCGGTGAGGATTTCCGCTTTGGGAACGAGCGCAGAGGCAATACGGATCTGCTCATGGGGATGAGCCTGCCGTTAGGATACAATGCCCATATCTGTCCAAAGGTACGCACGATTATTCAGGAAGGCGTCGGAGGTGCAAAGGCATCGGATGAGGTGGAGATCAGCGCTACACTGATACGAAGTGCCATTGCCCAGGGGAAAATGGAGGCGGCCAATCAAATGCTTGGGATGCCCTATACAGTTATTGGCGAGGTCAAGCATGGCCGTGAAATTGGACGTACGATTGGGATGCCTACAGCCAACTTAGAGCCTGAAGACACAAAGCTTCTGCCGCCGAATGGCGTTTATGCCTCTGCTGCGGTGATTAACCGGAGATCCTACCCGGCAGTGACGAATGTGGGCTGCAATCCCACCGTGACTGATCATCAGAAACGCCGGGTTGAAACGTATATTTACGGCTTTGACGGCAATATTTATGGACGGCAGATCGAAGTCCAGCTTTATCATTTTGCCCGCCCGGAAAGAAAGTTTGAAAGCCTCGATGAACTAAAGGCCCAGATGCACAGGGATATGGAAAATTCCCTGGAATACATGAAAAAAGCTCAGCACGTAGGGCTGATACAAGAAAAGTAAAAATCATGGGAACGGGAGTGATCCCCGACCCGTGATTTTTTATTTTACTTTACAAACGTGTGTTCTGGTGCTATAATTTAAGAGAACATATGTTTGAGGATGGGAGATGGCAGGAGATGAAAGCGGCGGAAGCTGTAAAGACATTGACATTGCAGGAAAAATTAGGAATATTGGCCGATGCGGCTAAATATGATGTGGCTTGTACATCATCAGGTGTCGACCGGAAAAATGGAAAAAAAGGTCTTGGCAATGCAGCCGCAGCAGGGATATGCCACAGCTTTGCCGGGGATGGCCGGTGTATTTCCCTTTTAAAAATCCTTTTGTCCAATGATTGCGTGTTTGACTGTAAATACTGCGTAAACCGCCGGAGTAATGATGTTTTGCGGGCAACCTTCACTCCCAGGGAAATCTGTGAGCTTACCATGGGCTTTTACCGGAGAAATTATATCGAAGGGTTATTTTTAAGCTCCGGTGTCGTTAAAAATGCAGACTACACGATGGAGCTTATTTATAAGACTGTCCGTACGCTCCGGGAGGAATATCATTTTTATGGGTATATCCATGTTAAGGCTATTCCTGGTGCTGATCCGAAACTGATCGAGGAAACGGGATATTATGCGGACCGTATGAGCTGCAACTTAGAGCTTCCGACGGCAGACAGCCTGACAAAGCTGGCGCCGCAGAAATCCAGAAAGAAAATACTGACGCCCATGAGACAGATTCAGAACCATATTTCTGAAAATAAAAATGAACTTATTCTTTATAAACATGCGCCCAGGTTTGTGCCGGCCGGGCAAAGCACCCAGATGATTATTGGAGCTACGCCGGAAACGGACCTTCAAATTATGCAGGTCAGTGAATCGCTCTATCAGAAATTTTCTTTAAAACGTGTCTTTTATTCCGCCTATGTGTCGGTCAATAATGACGCTATGCTTCCGGCACTTCCCCAGGGGCCGCCATTGCTTCGGGAGCACCGGCTTTACCAGGCAGACTGGCTGCTGCGCTTTTATGGCTTTAAAGCTGCGGAGCTGCTGGATGAAAAACGACCCAATTTTAATACAGTACTTGATCCAAAATGTGACTGGGCCGTAAGGCACCTGGAAACCTTTCCTGTGGAGGTCAACCGGGCCGACTATTATACACTCCTTCGTGTGCCCGGGATTGGCGTCCATTCGGCGCGGAGGATCTGCCAGGCGAGACGGTCGGCAAGCCTTGGGTTTAATGATTTAAAAAAGCTTGGTGTTGTGCTTAAGCGGGCGTTGTATTTTATCACCTGCGGCGGCAGAATGCTTTATCCTGTCCGATGGAATGAAGATTTTATTACAAGAAATCTTGTTTATGCGGGGGAGCGTCTGCCGGCAAATGTAAGGGATAGCGGCCTTAGCTACCGGCAGCTCTCCCTGTTTGATGATTTTAATATGACTGTACCTTCGGCGCCGCAGGACGGGCAGATGGCCATTAGCGGCCAGTTTTGAAAAATGTCTTGGAAAAGGATTTTTCAGGATAGCGGCGACTTGCGGGAGGTCGATAATTATGGAAGAAATGCGGTGCCGTATGTTGCTGTGCGAGGACAGCACAGAGGGAATTTTGTCAGCCGTTCATAGGGCATATATGTCCAGATACGGTCATAAATATATAACAATTAAGCTGGAGGATTGTTACGAGCCTTCGCTGTTTTGCGATACTGAGAAAGTACCTGTGAATATAGAGAACGCCGAGTCTGTAGCCAAAGCGATTATGAAAAAAATATCTCCGGAAGCCTGGCGCTGGGTGAGAATGGCTTCTATGGCCGGGGATCCGGATAAGGCTCAGGCGATTTACCGCTTTTTAAATATTGGTTTTTCCACAGGAAAAGCAGTATGCTGCCAGCTTGCCAATGATTATGTGCTTGCCGTATTTAAAATGATGCGCAGGGTAGGCCGGGAGAGCGATAAGCTTATGGGCTTTGTCCGTTTCCATGAGCTTACTTCCGGTGTGTTATTTTCAACGATCAGCCCCAGGCATCAGCAGTTGTATATTCTTGGAGAACATTTTTCAGACCGGATGCCGGGAGAAAACTGGGTGATTTTCGACGAGCTTCGGCAGATGGCCTGTATTCATAGAGCACACCAGGGTTTTGTTGTTCTGAAAGATGTACCAGTGAACCTTAAAAAAGCTGAAGCCTTTTCAAAGGCTGAAGAAGATTTTTCAAAGCTGTGGAAAACATTTTTTGATCATATAGAAATACAAGAACGGCGCAATTTAAAGCTGCAAATGAACATGATGCCTAAAAGATTTTGGAAACATATGGACGAGATGAACCGTTACAGCGGACCGGCTGACTGAACTGTGAACAGTAACGAACTGTTACATAGCTTTTTCAAATCGAAAAGTTTTATCTTCTTTTTTGTCGGATTTTATGGTACAATAGCCACAAAGCGGCTATTGTACCGCGTTTTTCGCGCGGCGTGCGAAGCGCGCCTTCCTTTGCGCGAAAATACGCATTGAGGCGAAGCCA
>JAGZDD010000196.1 GCA_018369015.1 Clostridiales bacterium
GGGGGTTTCCCACATATTCTGGAGCGCGTTGGCAGTGACTCCGATATCGAAGATCCAGTGTTCCAAAATATCTTTGCTAAACGTGTTGATACAGTAGCGCATAAAATAATCCAGCCGGGATATAAATGCCTCAGCGTCAATGTCAAGTTGTTGTTCTGCCTGCCGATAAAATTGATCAGAGCCGACACTAAGATCAAGATAGGGGATCATATGATGTTCAAGAAGAATATTCAGAGCCTGGGTCAAAGAATAATAGGATATATTAAACGTACCTGAAGGATGAATGTCCTCTAAAACAAAAAATATCCGTCCGTAGGAGAAGCCGATGTCTTTTTGGACAATTTCAATGCTATGGATAATGTCATTTAAAATAAAACCGGAGAGCGCCCCGATATTCAGTCCGCACCTCCATAGAGGCTTTGTCATTTTTGCAGGCGTGTCGGCAAGAATATGCAGATTATGGTTCCGGGGCAGAACGGTTCTCTCGTTTTTTCTGAAATTTTCCAGAAGTCCGGCATATTCTCCAAAATCCAGTACGGTGATGTTGGGCGCAGGGCTGTCAGATGGATCTGTTCCGTTTACATGCTGCTTGCGGTAGGCGCTGGGGGTCTGTCCATAAGCATCCTTGAATGCATTAATATAGGTATTCGCGGTGTAAAAGCCGTATTTTGAGGCGATATTTCCGATAGTTTCTTTTGTATAAAGAAGGGCGTCAATGGATCTGGAAAGCCGGTATTCCCTCAAGTAGCTTATAAAGTTCATGCCAAAGTACTGCTTGAATATTTTTGACAAATAGGTTGCTGATAAATGCATATGTTCAGACAATGTTTCTAAAGTGATATCAAAAGCATAATTTTCCCGGATGTAGGCGGTGAGTTCGTTGATACGGTCAATGCGCATATTACTCCCTGTATCCGGCGGCACGATATTTTGCTCAAAGTGGCTGGTTATCAGCTGATATAAAATCTGATCGGATAGTATGCGGCAGCGAAGCTTCGATATTTTATTATGGGCGGTATAGTGTATGGCAAATTGGGGCATCAAGCTGCAAAGAGGCTGATAGTCGTGCTGTGCGTCAATAGAGGAATTACAAAAAAAACGGCCTTCGTGGACGGGCATGGCTTCATGGACATACGAAACGGGCAATGTAATATCCAGGATACGGCTGTTTTTAACTCCCCAGAAGGTGACACGCTGCCCAGGAGTGATGAGGATAATATCATTTTCATTAAGAAAATAGTTGGTTTCCTCAGAAAGCACCCGGAGGTTTTTGTGGATAACAAGAAAAAGATGATATTCCCGGGAATACATCTGACTGACGGCATAGATTTCGATAAAACGGGCGGAAACGCCGGGGTTGTCTGAAATGGCCTTTTGTTTCATTTAAAATCATCTCCTGTCGGGGCTGCAGCAAGCCAAAGTTCGCGGCTGCGAGTATTCTATGAAAATCAGTATAACAAATTACAATGATTATATATATAGTTTTTTTGTTGAAAAATGCTATATATTAGAACGGTTAAAAAAGAAACAATAAATTTATATTAATATGAACAGACAAAAATAATATCAGAATCATAAAATCAGATATAATAAAGCTTGGGAACAGAAGTATTTTTCCCTGAAAATTTATAGGAATTGGAGGAGTAAGATGATGAAAGCAAAACAATTAGGAAGCCTTTTAACTGCCTTATGTCTGACGGCAGGAATGGCAGCGGCCTGTGGAAATGAGGAAACTGTGGGGCAGGAAAGCGGAAAACGGGGGGCTGAGAGCAGCAGCGTAGAAAATATTCAAACGGCAGGGGAATCTGATGGGCAAAATCCAGATTCACAATGGATGGATGATCCGGCGGAAGTGACATGGATGCTCTGGTCTTTGGGAGAGTACACCCAGGCGGGCGTAGATAAGGTGGAGGCTGCGGTCAATGAAATCACGCTGGATAAGATCAATGTACATGTTACAATGGAAATGATGGAAATGGGCAGCTATATGACCCAGATGCCCATGTATATCAGCGGCGGCGATAAAATTGATCTGATCACGACCTTTCCGGCAGGCAGCGGTATGTTTTCCACAATGGCTGGCTCCGGGCAGCTTTTGCCTTTGGAGGACTATCTGGAGGATGAATTGAAGGAAACTGTTGCATTGCTGCCGGATTTCTGGCTGGATGGGACTGTGTACGAAGGCCAGGTGTATGGGATTCCCACCTATCGTATTAATGATAACAGCATGGGGATGTTTATGAGAAAATCGATTTTAGATGAAGCCGGGATTGATGGAGATTCCATTAAAACGCTGGAGGATATAGAGGATGTTTATGCCAAAGTAAAGGAGCTGCATCCGGAAATGAAGATGATCAGTTCCAATGTCGATACTCTTGGCAAAGGAGCGGCAAGCTTTATTACAGGCAGCTATTTTGACGGCTTTAATAAAATTTGTGGGGTTATGCTCGATAATACGTCTTCTGAGTATAAAGTTGTGAATTTGTATGATACGGATGAATTTCGCGAAATGCTTGATGTTTTGCAGCGGTGGAATGAGAAGGGGTATGTGGATCAGGATATTGCAGCCCGTGAAGAGCCGCCGGCGATGGATCCTACGGTATTTTCCTGGGGAGGTACTCTAACGGCAGCGAATATTGCTACGAATGAAGCTAATGCCGGGGAAGAGCTTGTGACGGTGAAGCTGACAGATTCGCTTATAAATACACTTCAGCTGTCCAATACAAATATGGCGATTCCGGTAACATCGACTGAGCCTGAAGCTGCGGCAAGGCTTATGAACTTATTATTTACGGATGCTGACCTTAAAAATCTTGTCAATTACGGCATTGAAGGCGAAAATTATACCTTTGCGGAGAACGGCGGCGTTGCCTATATTGCGGGAAGCGGCTACAGTCCTCAGAACAAACAGATTTTTGGAAATGATTTTCTTTCCTATCCAACAGAACAGGAGATTGCTTTAAATGCAGTAGATGAAGACTTTTCCTATGATGATAATGTGAAAACATCGCCGCTGCTTGGTTTTATGCCGGATGAAAATATCATCAGCAATGAAGTGGCTGCTCTGCTTAACGTTACGAATGAGTATGAAGTTGTGGAATATGGGATGGTTACAGATGAACAGTATCAGGAAATGCTTGACAAGATGAAGGCGAATGGCCTTGATGCTTACCTGGCGGAAATCCAGAAACAGCTGGATGAATGGCTGGAAGCCCAAAATCATGATTAACGAAAAAAGGAAAGGGTTTTATGAACGGACTTTATATTGGAGATATGCGTTGTAACGGTCTTAAGCAGCCGTTAGGCGTTGACTGTAAAAACTTTACATTTAGCTGGAAGGTTAAAGGAAGCGGAAAAAATATAAAGCTTATTGGCTATGAGCTTTGGCTCAGTAAATTTCCTGAAATGGAAGAACATATTCCTCTGATATGTATATCTAAGGAATCGCCCTATCCCCTGGCCGATGTGGAAACTGTGCTGGAAGAAAAAACAAAATATTATTGGAGGGTCCGTGTGCTGGCCGAAGCAGAGCATAAGGGAAAATTCTGGCTGCCCTGGAGTAAAGTATGTTTTTTTGAAACTGCGCTTGCGGATGAAAACTCATGGAAGGCGCAATGGATTGAAGCGGGGGATGCTTTTTATAAAGAAGCGGCGGACCTTTACCGGCAATTCGGCTTAATGGAAATGAGCGAAGGGGCGGCAATGCCCCCGCTCTTTTACAAACAGGTTGAAATTTGCAGGCCTGTGAAGAAAGCAAGGTGCTATGTCAGCGCCCATGGGCTGTACCGGCTTAGCATGAATGGGCATACTATTGGAAAATATGCGATGACGCCAGATTTCACACCTTATGATCAATGTATTTATTATCAGACCTATGATGTCGGCGCTTATTTCGTTCAGGGGAAAAATCATATAAATGCGGCTGTGGGCGACGGATGGTATGCCGGACATGCCCAGGGAATCGGTGGCAGCAATCATCTGTATGGAACGCGGCCGGCTTTGATTTTTCAGATGGAGATTGAATATGAGGACGGCACAGGAGAAATTGTTGCTAGCGATGACTCTTTTTTGGCTTTTACAGGCCAGCTGCTTTATGCGGATATTATGAATGGAGAAATTTATGCCTGTGATGTGCCGGAAAAAAGTTTTAAAACGGTGGCCGTCAATAGCAGCAGGAAGGTGCTGACACCTCAAAAAGGCTCGGGCGTAGAAGTTGTGGAGGAAGTGGAGGCTGTCAGCGTCCGTGCTCTGTCTGAGGATACATGTATTGTAGATTTTGGCCGGGTACTTACGGGGCGGGAGAAGCTTTATCTGGAAAATAACGAAGGCTGTACAATTAAAATTTTCCATGGAGAAGCTTTAGATGAAAATGGGGATTTGCTGGATCCAATGGCACGGCTGAAAAATCATGCACAGACGGATGTGGTTTATATGGGAAAGCGCTCTTCGTTTGTATATGAACCGGAATTTTCTTTTCAGGGTTATCGGTATATAAAAATAACCGGTCTTAAAACAATCCCGACGGTTTCTATGTGCAAAACCCATGTGTTGTCTTCGGCATTAAGCAGAACCGGGAGATTTGCGTGCAGCAGTCCAGAATTGTTTTTGCTGACAGAAAATGTTTATCACAGCCAGCAGAGTAATATGCTGTCGATCCCGACAGATTGTCCACACCGGGAACGTGCCGGGTTTACCGGGGATGCTCAGATTTTTTCAACAACAGCCCCATGGAACCAGGATGTTTCCCTGTTTTTTTCAAGATGGCTGGAGCAGTGCCGTTTGGAACAGCTGGAGCGTGGACAGATCCCTATTGTTGTTCCATACACGAAAGAATATATCCAGGTTTCTCCAAATCCTGGCTGGACAAGCGCCGGGTGGAGCGATGGCATTATATTTATTCCGTGGAATATGTATCAGGCTTATGGAGATATTCGTTTCCTGCGCGATAATTACGCGGCTATGGAACGGTGGATGGCTTATGCGACTGCCTGCGCACAGGATACAATGCCTTTGCGGTTTGAAAACGATTTCAGAAAACGCATGGTGCAAAAATACTTATGGAATACGGGAAATCATTTTGGAGACTGGCTGATGCCTGTGAAAGTCGATGATGAGATGACACGACAGGGCATTAAAGAAATTTCGGCGTCGCTTTATTATTTCCGGGAAGTTATGACCATGGAAAAAATCGCTTCTGTGCTCGGTTTTAAAGAACGCTGCGGTTATTACGCCGCGCTTGGGGAAAAGATCAAGCAGGCGTTTGAGATCACATATATTACCGAGGATCATCGACTGGCCGCAGATGTCCAGGGGGTATATGTGATGGCGCTGGCCTTTGGCATCGTGGACGGAAGTATTGCCTGTGATTTTGCAAAACGATTGGCCTGGCTCGTAGAAAAATCCGGCTTCCATTTGCAGACAGGCTTTTTGTCAACGCCCCATTTATTAGATGTGCTGTGCGATTATGGATTTAAAGAACATGCCACTAAGGTGCTATGGCAAGACACCTGCCCTTCCTGGCTGTATGAAGTTAAAATGGGAGCGACATCCATATGGGAAGCGTGGGATGCGGTTGATGAAAATGGGAAGGCATCGTCTGCCAGCCTCAACCATTATGCCTTTGGAGCAGTATGTGATTTTATTTACCGGAGAATATGCGGTATACGGCCATTAACGCCCGGATTTGAAAAAATCCGTATTTATCCGGAGCTTATTAACCGTCTGGAATGGTCAGATATGGCTTATGAAACTGTGTTTGGCCTGCTAAACGTCCATTGGGAAAAGAACAGAAATCGTCTGGACTATAAATTGACGATACCCCATGGGGTTCGTGCAGTAATCGAAAACAATGGACAGACATTGGAAGTTGGGAGCGGACAATGGCGTATTACCGGAAATGTCATCGAATTTGTAAAAAATATTTGATTTTTACAGGCGGATTTAAAATAAGATCCATCATGGGTATGACCTGACGACATATTTTCTGAAATATTGCAACTATTCAGCCACGCGTCACCAGAAGCATGGCTGAATAGTTACGAAATATATGTTCATACTGTAATTAAGCGTTTTGTTTTTGCTTGCAACGAGTCAAAGTCAGCGGTTGAAAAATATTTGTTTTGAGAGGCGGTTTTTGTATGCAGAATTTATTTTCACAGATAAGGACGGACCTAGCGCTTGAAGCTGCGGAAAGCTTTTCAGAAAAAGAAAATACCTTATCGGGAGTGACTGTCAAGGAGCTGGACAATAAAAATGCCCATATTCATATTACCCATGTCCATATAAAAAATGAAAGCGGCGCCCGCCGCCTGGGAAAGCCAGTGGGCCGTTATATTACTTTGGAAACGCCTTATTTGGCGGCGGAAGATGGATCCTATCACCGGGAAATTACCGCCGCTATTATGGAACAGCTACAGGTTTTAATCCCAGGGATCAAAAAGAAAAAGATTTTGGTTGTCGGCATTGGAAACCGGGAGATTACCCCGGACGCTCTGGGGCCAATGGTTGTAGACCATTTATTTATTACAAGACATCTTGTGAAGGAATATGGCACAGACTCGGAAGTAACAAAGGGCTTTGGCATTGTCAGCGCCATCGCTCCGGGGGTGATGGCCCAGACAGGCATGGAAGGCAGAGAAGTGATTCACGGCATTATAAAGGAAACAAAGCCGGATGTGGCAATTATTATTGATGCTCTGGCGGCCCGCAGCGTCCGTCGGCTTAACACGACGATCCAGCTGACAGACA
>JAGZDD010000197.1 GCA_018369015.1 Clostridiales bacterium
AGAATTGACGGACGGACGATAGATTATTCTAAAATGACCGAGCAGTTTGGGGATGAGGAGCTCGTACCTTTTTCGTTTACAAACCGTCCGGAGGATATACAGCGGGAGCAGATTTCCTGCTGGCTGACGTATACGAATGAGGAAACCCATAAGATTATTCGCGGCAATCTTGACCGTTCGCCTATTTACGCGGGAGTGATTGAGGGAACAGGGCCGCGTTACTGTCCGTCAATTGAAGATAAAGTCGTTAAGTTCGCTGATAAGGACCGCCATCAGGTATTTATTGAACCAGAGGGACTTTATACCCATGAAATGTACATTGGCGGCATGTCCAGTTCTCTTCCGGAAGATGTGCAGTATGAAATGTATCATACCGTTCCAGGACTGGAACACGCGAAAATTGTCCGCAATGCTTATGCGATCGAGTACGACTGTATTCCGGCAACGCAGCTCAAGCCGACGCTGGAATTTAAGAATGTGGAAGGGTTGTTTTCAGGGGGACAATTTAACGGAAGCTCTGGTTATGAGGAGGCTGCGGCCCAGGGACTTGTGGCAGGTATTAATGCGGCAATGAAGCTTAAGGGGAGAGAGCCGCTAATTATCAAACGGTCGGAAGGGTATATTGGAGTACTTATTGATGATCTCGTAACAAAAGAAACCCATGAGCCGTACCGTATGATGACATCCAGAGCTGAATACCGGCTTTTGCTGCGTCAGGACAATGCCGATCAGCGTTTGACGCCTATCGGACATGAGATAGGATTGATCGATGATGAGCGCTATGAACATTTGCGTCAAAAAGAGCAGCTTATTCACGCTGAGATACAGCGTGTCCAAAATGTTAATATTGGCGCTAATAAGTCAGTTCAGGCGCTTCTTGAAGCTAATGGGAGCACGCCGTTGAAAACTGCGGCAACGCTGGCTGAGCTTATCCGCCGGCCAGAGCTTGGCTATGATATGCTGTCCATTATTGATAAGGATCGCCCCGTGCTTCCGAAGGAAGTGACAGACCAGGTAGAAATTTATATAAAATATGAAGGATATATTACCCGCCAGCTTCACCAGGTTGAGCAATTTAAGAAGTTAGAAGCCAGAAAGCTGCCCGGAACTTTGGATTATAGCCAGATTAGCGGCCTGCGTATTGAAGCGCAGCAAAAGCTTAATGCAATAAAGCCGGAATCCATCGGACAGGCCTCCCGCATTTCCGGCGTCACTCCGGCTGATGTGTCGGTGCTGCTTATTTTTATGGAACAATATAAATTGCATGTCAGACCATGACCATGTACTTGCTGCGTGATCAGGGAAGAAAATGAAGTGTTTACTAAAAGTGGTGATGTTTTATCCTGCCGTGACATATCTATTGGATTGCTTAGATATAAACTTTTTTGGGATAACATTCCGTTTTGTACCATGACATTGATTGAGGATCAATATCATGGAAAGGGTTACGGACGTCTTCTTTTGGAACACTGGGAAAATGATATGAGGTAACAGTTCAACCAGCCGGGAGGGCCAGGTTATGAGCAAAGACAGCCGCGAAGCGTCGGAAAGCGCGTTAGCGCGGCTTTGCGAATGGCGCGGGCTGAACTGTTACGATATGAGTACCAGAGGATAGGGAATTGTAATGACGTCAACGCGGGGGGATGATAATGCACAGCATTTTTTAGAAAAATGGGATATAAGGACTGCGGCAGTCTTATAATTGATATACCTCCATATGTCCAGCCGATGGAGATGTTGTTCATTAAAGAGATTAAACATTAAATGTTGCTGTTGGCTGGAATCAGAGTGAGCGGCAGCAAAAAAGCGATCAAAGTTGAGATAAACTTAGATGTTTAAAAGTTCTGTTTTTTAAGCAGAATTAAGTTTACATAATTAAATTACATAAAATCAGGAGGCAGTAATGCGGGATATAACAAAATTAAAGAAAGGCTTAGAAAATATAGGTATAACCTTGTCAGATGATCAAACTGAACAGTTTTTAAAGTATTATGATTTGCTTATAGAAAAGAACAAAGTAATGAACCTTACGGCAATTACTGATTTTGACGAGGTTATTGAAAAGCATTTTATAGACAGCCTTTTGATTGCTAAAACGATTGATTTAAGCAGGCCTTTAAAACTGATTGACCTTGGAACTGGCGCAGGATTTCCTGGTATACCGATAAAAATTGCATTTCCGCAGGTCGAAATTGTTTTAGCGGATTCTTTAAATAAGAGAATTAAATTTTTAAATGAAGTCATCGAGGCATTAGAGCTTAATTATTCTATGAACGGTGCGGCTTGCGGTCAAATAAGTGCTGTTCATGGGAGAGCTGAGGATTTGGGCAGAAAGGCGGAATACAGGGAACAATTTGACTTATGTGTATCCAGAGCGGTTGCTAATCTGTCTACATTATCTGAATATTGTTTACCATTTGTAAAGGTTGGTGGATATTTTATATCTTATAAGTCAGGTAATGTGGATAACGAGCTTGAACAATCCAAAAGGGCGGTTCATATGTTAAGCGGAGATATTGCTAAATGTGAAAAAATGCTATTGCCAGGCACGGATGTGGGAAGAAGTTTTGTGATTGTCCGAAAAAATGCGCCTATTCATAAAAAATATCCAAGGAAAGCCGGAACACCGGGAAAGGAGCCACTGGCGTGATAAGAGGAAAATTTCTGAATGGTTATACAGATGATTTGAGTGAATGTTATAAAATACGGCGAAAGGTTTTTATTGAGGAGCAGCAGGTGCCGGAAGAGGAGGAGTTTGATCATATTGACCAAAACTGCGGCCACTATGTTATTTATAATGAATTTGATATTCCCGTGGCGACTGGACGGCTGATCCGTGTCGATGACGACCGTTTTCAAATTGGACGCGTAGCGACATTAAAGCAATATCGGCACAAAGGCTATGCTGAATTTCTTATGCTGTCAATGATTGAAAAGGTGAGAAGCCTTGGCGGCAAAGAAATCTCTTTGCTGGCGCAGCTTCCGGCTGTTGGATTTTATGAAAAGTGCGGATTTTTTGTGGAGAAAGCGGATATTATTATGGATGCAGGGATTGAACATCAGTCTATGAAATATATCGTTGGTGAAAATCATACATGCCAATGCTGCGGCCATTAATGAGTATAAAATGCATCATTATTTACCTATTATTAGTATATATTGTATAAAAAACTCCCGCAATCCTGGCTTTCATTTATAGTGATGCCGCTGGACGGCGGGATGTTCGTTTACTATGAAAGCTCGGGATAATCCTAAAGCATGAGCACGAGTTGCCTAACGGCAACTCGTGCTCATGCTTTAGGATGGATTGCGAGAGTACCGCAGGCACGGAGCAATCCTGAGCTTTCATGCGTAGTGGAGCCGCGCATGAAAGTTTATTTGTATGGGCAACGAGCCAAAGCTAAGTAAGCTTTACTTTGGCTACTGCCGCGAGGGGCGTTAAGTACCGGTGTTGCTAAGCGCCGATGGCATTTTCCTAGCAACGCCAAAACGGAGTAAGGACCACTTGTTAGGTGCCGACCGAAGTGAAATGCAGATCCAATATCCTAATGCTTGTATCAGGAGTTGGCTCATAGATTTGACTCTGCTAATTATGAGCGTTCAGCCTGACTTTCTTTTAGCTCATCCGTTATGCCTACCTGCTTTGCCAGTTCAAATGCTTCGTTTTCTTCTTCGCTTAAGGCAATAAAGGACTCACCCTTAATAATTTCTTTAATATATGTATAGCAGCCTTCACGGCTATGGATTGAATTAATTATATATCCTGAATTATCATCGTTTAAAAGTGCATAGGCAAAACTCAATTTACCGCCCATTTCCTTAAAGGCATCGTATTTCACAACGCCGCATTTTTGATAGGAGCGGGTAACTGATTGTTCTAAATATTTCAATCTTTTAGAAATATAAGCGTCATTTTCTTTTAGCTTATCAATTTCATCAATACGTTTCTTCAAAATATCTTCAATACTTTTCCCTCCGCGGCCGCGCATGAAGGAGCGGTATTTTCTTAAAAGTGCATTTTGTCTGACAAAGAGAATGATAATAATTATAAATGCCACAAGCAATAGTGCCAGTGTTAAATAAATTAAAATTCCCGGGTCAAAAGACAAATTTGAAAGGATTTTGCTTTGTACCTCCATAAATTATCCTCCTAAAAAATATTACTATGAAAGCCCTGGACGGCGGCTGTGAGACAGGGTGTGCTTGTACGCAATGGCTCACAGCCATCGGACGGGCGAGTGGTATGAGCCGGGGGGCTTACCTCCGTGAGTAAACAATAAATAACCTAAAAGGTATGATGACCATTGCTCTGTTATTCACTCATATGAGGAACTGAGTTAAATACATCCATAATTCGTTCTAATTCATCTAAAGAATAATATTCAATTTCGATTTTTCCTTTATTATTTGCTTTTCTTTTAATTGTAACTTTAGTACCTACAATTGTTTTAATACGATCTTCCATGGATTTTAAAATAATCAAACTTTCCTCATCAATTACTTTAGCTTTTTCTGTAATATCTTTATTTTTAGCAAGGCTCTTAACAAGTTTTTCAGTTTCTCGCACACTCATCTTATGATCGAAAATCTTAGTCGCTGTTAAATATTGTTCTTCTTTATCCTCGATTGCTAAAAGTGCCCGGCCGTGTCCGCTGGTTATCATATCATCAATAATCATTTGCTTAACACGGTCGTCTAATTTTAATAAGCGAAGGGAATTTGTGACCGCAGTTCTGCTTTTTGCAACTTTTTCGGCAGCTTCATCTTGTTTTAATCCAAACTCTTCAATAAGACGCTGAAATGCCATCGCCTCTTCAATAGGATTTAAATCTTCTCGTTGAATATTTTCAATCAGGGCGATTTCAACGGATTCCATAGGCGAATAATCTTTGATGATTACAGGTACTTCTTTTAAACCTGCAATTCTGGCGGCCCGCCATCTCCGTTCGCCGGCAATGATCTCATAAATATCATTATCACTTTTTTGAACAACGAGCGGCTGAATAATACCAAATTGTTTAATGGAGTCCGCAAGCTCATGGAGAGAATCTTCATCAAAATTTTTTCTGGGCTGCCTCCGGTTTGGTTCTATTTCTTCTATTTTGATATATGTATCTGCGGGAACCTCCACAATTTTCTCGACGATTTTTTCTACCGGCTTTTCGATAACCTTTTCAACCGGAACCTCGACGATCTTTTCAACCGGTTTTTCCACAATTTTCTCCACAATTTTTTCAACCGGAACTTCCACGATTTTCTCAACGGGTTTTTCTATGATTTTCTCAACAATCTTTTCAGTGGGATTTTCAACAATACGTTCAAGAACCTTATCATTTTTATTGATATTCGATCCTGATTTTTGTGTATTTGTCCTGGGAGGAGCTATAAGAGCATCGAGCCCTCGCCCTAAACCGCCTTTTTTACTTATAGCCATTCATCCTCATCCTCTCTTTCGATTACTTCTTCTGCTAAAAATCGATAAGCTTCAGCTCCGGCTGATTTACTGTCATATAAATTGATAGGCATACCATAACTTGGAGCTTCGGCTAATCTTACATTACGGGGAATTATAGTTTTATAAATTTTTTTGTTGAGATTTTCTTTGACATTTTCGACAACCTGTGAAGATAGATTTGTCCGGGCATCATACATAGTAAATACGACACCTTCAATCTCAAGTTTGGGATTCAAACGTTCTGTAATCAAATCAATAGTATGCATTAACTGGCTTAAACCTTCGAGAGCATAATATTCACATTGAATAGGAACTAATACTGTATCTGATGCGACCATGGCATTAACTGTCAGAAGATTTAGTGATGGCGGGCAATCAATAATGATAAAGTCATAGTTTTGTTTAATAGTGTCTAACTTTTCTCTAAGCAAATACTCTTTATTTTCCATTGAGATAAGTTCTATTTCAGCCCCAGATAGATTAATATTTGAGGGAATTACTGATAAATTATCCATTACACTCGATTGAATACAATCGGAAAGATTACATTCATCTAAAAACAATTCATAAACTGTATTTTCTACAACGTTTTTATCAACTCCAAGGCCGCTTGTAGTATTACCTTGTGGATCAATATCAATTGTTAAGACTTTTTTGTTCTTTTCTGCTAAACAGGCTGACAGATTGATTGCGGTTGTGGTTTTTCCAACACCGCCCTTTTGATTTGCAACTGCTATTATTCTGCCCATAAAATCATCCTTTCTCGTATTTAAAAAAGAGTTATACAAACGGAAGTTTTGTGCCGAGAAGTACCTTTGTCATTATATGTATTATTTCTATGAGAGTATGCGGCCTTCATTTCGCTGCCATGAGGGAGGAATGATGTGGGCCAGACATCTTGTTCTTGTATATATTTATCACGCTATCATCCGTGGTGGAGTCGCGCAGAGTGCAACATAAACGTTAATTAGAAAATAATTTGCACATCATAAAAATTATTATAGCATTTTTTGAGGGATATAGCCATAGATAGGTGATATAAAAAATGCAAATGTTTCACGTGAAACGTTAGTGAAATCAGAGAAAATGTATAGATTCATTGGTAGTTCATGGAATTTTAGGACTTTTGTTTCACGTGAAACATATAGAAAAAATATAATTAATTATTTATTAAGTGACCCGCAGTAACATACATATACTACTATTTGGCAACGATTTGAATTATCATATCTTCATGTTTCACGTGAAACATGAAGATATGATATTGTTAATTTACATTTGC
>JAGZDD010000198.1 GCA_018369015.1 Clostridiales bacterium
ATATTGTTTTAAAAAGTGAAGGAAAGCCGATCCGTACCTATACTTATGTTGCCGATGCGGTGTGCGCGCTTTTCTATATTTTATTAAACAGCGACGATGTTGTTTATAATATTTCCAGTGAGGATGCCACTGTATCGATACGCCAGCTTGCCGAAGCTTTAGTAGGTGCCTATCCAGAGCGCGGCTTAAAGCTCGTATTTGATCTTCCAAAGACTTCGGAAAATACCGGCTGTGCGCCGTTTACCCTGGGAATTTTAAACAGCGATAAGCTTAAGGCTCTTGGATGGAAACCAATTTACTCCCTTACGGAAGGCCTGAAGCGCACGGTAACTTATCTTGAAACGGAATTAAATTCGGAGGATTAACATGTTTACCAGCTTAAAATATGTTTTTGGAGAAAACTTCCGAAATCTTTACCGCATTTATTGCATTGCCAAGTATGAGCTGCTGGCGGATATGCGTGATTCCAAATTTGGAATTTTCTGGAATTTTGCGTCTCCTGCGATCCAGGTACTGACCTACTGGCTCATCTTTGGCCTTGCCTGGAACCGGAAGCCGATCGGAGATATTGCCTATCTTCCCTGGCTTGTCATCGGCTACTCTGCCTGGTGGTTTGTCCAGCCCTGTATTCAGAGCGGGTGCAGCGCTATATTTTCCAAAACCGGCGTTATTACAAAAATGAAATTTCCGGTAAGTATTCTTCCCGCAACGATCTGCGCCAAAGAGTTTTTTAATCATCTTTGTATGCTCCTGATTGCATTTATTACAATTTTTATTTGCGGTTTCAGGCCCAATATTTACTGGCTCGGCCTCATTTACTATGCCGTGTGCGCATTTGCCTTTGTGGAGGGCGTTTCTCTCATCCTGTCGGTTCTTACAATGCTGTGGCGGGATGTGCGCAAGCTTGTCACTTCCCTCATACGGATGCTTATGTACTTTTCTCCCGTTATTTGGGAATGTCAGTTTCCGGCCACCGTTCCTTTCCATGAGGTGCTGAACATTATAATGAAGCTGAATCCTGTCTACTATATTATTAATGGGTACCGGGATTGTGTATTCTATGGCAAACCCTTTTGGGAACATCCGGCGCTGACATTGTATTTCTGGGCTTTTGTTATCGTTTTATTTGTCGTCGGCTGTGGTCTTATGTATAAGTTTAAGAGAAAATTTATTGATATGATTTAATGTAACAGTTCAGCCAGCCGGGGGCAATAGGCCCCAAATCGTGTTTACATGATTTGGGGCCTATTGCTCCCGGCTAAGGGAGCGCCAGGTTATGAGCAAAGACAGCCGCGAAGCGGCGGAAAGCGCGTTAGCGCGGCTTTGCGAATGGCGCGGGCTGAACTCAATGTAACTATCCAGCGATGCGGCTGAGGAGGGCAAACTTTGGTACAAGGCAGACCGAAGCGAAACGTGGACCGCAAGCTGGCTTGCAAAGAGGTTTGGTCATCACAAGACCAGGCATTTAGCCCGAATCGAAGATCCATCCTTGAGAGCGGCGGTGAGCTGTGTTAGCTGCATGAATCCAAGATGCATGGCTGAATAGTTACAATGTAACTGATCTTATCATTATGAAAGGACGTTTTCTATGGAAAAACCAAGCTATGCCTCCAGCGAATATGCCGTTGAAATGAATCATGTTTCTAAAATATATAAGCTCCAAAAAAAGGACGGCGAAAAAAAAGGCGGTGAAAGCTTCTACGCGCTCAAAGATATCAGTCTGAAAATCAAAAGAGGCGATGTCGTCGGTATACTAGGCACCAACGGCTCCGGAAAATCCACGCTTTCTATGATCCTCGCCGGAATATCGGATATTGACGAGGGGGAACTTACCGTCCACGGTGAGCAGGAGCTTATATCCATCAATACCGGCTTAAACAGCCAGCTCACCGGGCTGGAAAATATTTATTTAAAAGGGGCTTTGCTGGGATTTAATAAGAAAAAGACAAAAGAAATTGTGGATGGAGTTGTGGAGTTTGCGGAACTTGGCGACTTTTTGTACCAGCCTGTCAAAAAATATTCCAGTGGTATGAAATCCCGTCTCGGCTTTTCCATCTCGCTTGCTCTGACACCGGATATTTTTATTATCGACGAGGCCTTATCGGTGGGCGATAAAGGTTTTGCAAAAAAATGTCTGAACCGGATGATGAAGCTGCGTGATGAAAATGACAAAACCATTTTATTTATCTCTCATTCCCTTCCTCAGGTCAAGGAGTTTTGTAAAACAGGCTTATGGATCGAGGGCGGCAGGCTTATGGAAACAGGTCCAATTAAGCAGGTATGCGACCATTACTCGGACTATGTGGAAAAGCAGGGCGCTCTTTCTGATAAGGAAAAGAAAAAAATCCTGGACGAAAAATTTAAAGAGCGCCTCATTGTAACCCAAAAGAAATCCCTGGTTAAACGTATTTTACTATGAAAGTTATCAAGTGTGCAGGCGCAGGGGCAAGTAAACTTGCCCCTGCGCCTGCACATTTATTTGATACCCCAAGACTTCATTCCCGCTTCCTGCGGCTGTCTGCCTTTTCTTCCTCCCCCGCTTCTTTCTGCGCCCTGACATGCTCCCCCTCTAATATTTCATAAGCCGCTGTTTTATCAATAATGGCATGTAATAACAGCTCGATTTCAGAGCCAGGCCTGTAATCTGCCGGAGCAAAATATTTTATGCGTCTTTCACGCAGCATTTTATAAACCTTTTCTTTATTATTTGTATTGGGATTATAAACGCCAATCGAATGTCCGCCATATGTATTGACAAGCTTCATACACGGAATATCCGTATCGCTGTCACCAATGTAAACCATATTTCTAAACGGAACCCGAATCTTATCCGGTGGAAAATACTCATTTACCCCGGGATCATTCACATCCAGGACACCTTTTTCAATTCGGAATAGAAACTGCGTTTTATTTGTATAATTCACAGCCTGGGCCGGCCACTTTGCCACACCTTTGCTGTTAAAATAAAAAGAACTGGCATAAATCTTTTCAAAAACGCCCCGCCTGGCAATGTCGGTTCCTTCAATCATCTCTTTTAAACCAGAAGAAATAATATAATGCTCTACAATAACATTGCTTGCTTTACCATAGTCGCGTATACGGTCAAACCACGTATCTACCCCGGGAAAGAGTTCGACCTTGGAGCCATAAGCCTCCAGAGCCTCCCTCTTAACAAAAAAATTTCCTTCTGCCTCTTCTACCATTTTATACATATAGGCCAGATTTTTATCCATATCATTAGTAAAGGATAATTCATTAGATTCCTCCCAGAAGCGCTCTACATCATATCCCACATCCTGGATAAATCCCTGAGCCTGCATATCATCGGGGGTTAAGGTCTTATCAAAATCGTAGCAAATTGCCAGAACTGGCTTCGATTCTTTTTTCCTGCGCTCAAATATTTTTCCCATTATTGCCTCCTTTCCTGTTCAAAATCTCTGTACCACCGTAACAGCCCAGCTTTAGCAAGCAGGAAGGAACCTTTTTTTCCTCAGCCGCATAGCTAAACTGGTTACTATTCGCAGATACCCTGTAAACAGTAGCCTAAGCTGTTCTATTACATTACTGCGAACTGACTGTTATAAAGCTGTGCATAAAAACCATTTTTCTCAAGAAGTGTATCATGGGTTCCCTGTTCGATAATTTTCCCATCCTTCATAACAAGAATACGATCTGCCTCCTTAATTGTCGACAAGCGGTGAGCAACAATAAAACTGGTACGCCCCTCCATCATTTTAGCAAATGCTTTTTGAATCCTAATTTCGGTCCGCGTATCAATCGATGATGTCGCTTCGTCTAAAATAAGCATCGGCGGAAGGCAAAGCATAACCCGGGCAATACATAGCAGCTGCTTCTGCCCCTGAGACAGATTTCCCCCATCTTCCGATATGACTGTATCATAACCTTTCGGCAGACGTTTAATAAAACTATGGGCATAGGCTTCATTTGATGCCTGAATCATTTCCTTCTCGGTTGCATCGGGTTTTCCATAAACAATATTTTCCCGGATCGTTCCATTTTTCAGCCACGTTTCCTGGAGTACCATGCCATAATTTTCTCTCAGGCTGCGCCGTGTCATTTCGCGTATATCTATATTATCGACGGAAATACTTCCTTCGTCAACATCATAAAAACGCATAAGCAAATTAATCACTGTACTTTTCCCGCAGCCTGTAGGACCCACGATGGCAATGCGCTGACCAGGCTTCACATCCAGATTGAGATTTTCAATCAGCTTCACATCCTGGCGATAGGAAAAATCCACATGCTTCAGAGACACCTCCCCCTGTGCGTTTTGAAGCACCTTAGCCTCCGGCAACTCCGAAACCTCAGGTTCTTCCTCCATCAGTTCAAACACCCGGGCGGCACAGGTTAAAGCGTTTTGAAGTTCCGTCACAACGCCGGAAATTTCATTAAAAGGCTTTGTGTACTGATTCGCATAATTCAAAAATGCAGACAGCTGACCGACGCTGATCCCTCCATAAATCGCAGACAGCGCCCCTGTAATTCCTACGCCGGCGTAGACAAGGCCATTGACAAAGCGGGTCGCAGGATTTGTAATTGAGGAGAAAAAGGTCGCCCTCAAGCTGCTCCCCTGAAGGCGCTTATTAATTTCCTGGAATTTCTCCGCTGCCTCCTCCTCGTGGCCAAAAGCCTGTACAATTTTCTGATTGCCAATCATCTCATCAATATGAGCTGTCAGTTCTCCCCTGGTTTCTGACTGCAGCTTAAACATGGAATACGTGTGCTTTGAAATAAAGGCCGCGACAAACAGGGAAACCGGTGTGATCAAAAGTACGACAAGGGCAATCTTGTAATCAATACTTACCATAAAAACAAGCGTTCCCAAAATTGTCATAATTCCTGTAAAAAACTGGGTAAAGCCCATAAGAAGTCCGTCTGAAAACTGGTCAACATCGGCAACAATGCGGCTGATAACATCCCCATGGGGATGGGAATCCACATATTTTAGGGGTAGCCGCGTCAGCTTGTCAAAGGCCTTTTTGCGTATATCCCTGACAACGCTGTATGTGATACGGTTATTGCATGTATTCATCAGCCATTGAGACAACGCCGTCAACGCAATAACAATTCCCATTTTGATAAGAATCTTCATAATACCTTCAAAATCCACAAGCCCCTTACCAATAATCAAATCCACAGCATCTCCGATGAGAATTGGAAGATACAATGTTAAAATCACAGAAATTGCAGCAAACAAAAGGGAGAGAAGTTCCAGCGCCCAGTACTTTTTTAAAAAGTGCAGAACCTTTTTGATGGTCTGCTTATGCCTGAATTTTTTACGCATGGATCACATCTCCCTTCATATTAATATTGGCCTTTGGAAACTGAGAATAGTAAATTTCCTGATAAACGCCGCAGTTTTCCAGCAGTTCATCATGGGTGCCAATACCGGCCACCTCGCCGTCATCCAGAACAATAATTTTGTCCGCATGCCAAATACTGGCAGTCCTCTGGGAAACAATAAACACCGTCATATCCTTGTCCAGATTCTTAATAGCCTTGCGCAGCTTTGCATCTGTGGCATAATCCAGAGCCGAAGCGCTGTCATCCAAAATGAGAATCTCTGGCTTACGCACCAATGCCCTGGCAATCGTCAGGCGCTGCCGCTGTCCGCCGGAGAGATTTGAACCACCCTGTAAAATCACTGTGTCAAGCCCCTTCTCCTTTTCCTGAACAAAACCCAAGACCTGAGCCGCGCAAAGAGCCTCCTCCATTTGTTCCTTTGTGGCGTCCGGGCAACCCCATCTCAAATTATCCGCAATGCTTCCTTTAAATAATACCGCCTTTTGGGGTACAATACCGATCTTATCCCGAAGCTGGGCAAAAGTGTACTGGGAAACTTCATTCCCTGCCACGAAAACTTTACCTTTAGTGGCGTCATAAAATCTTGGAATCAAATTGACAAGAGATGTTTTCCCGCTTCCTGTACCGCCAATAATACCGACTGTCTGACCTTTTTTCACACTAAAGCTTATCCCCTTGAGAGAGTCCTCCAAGGCGTTGGCATAAGCAAATGAAACATTATCAAAAACAACTACCGGCTCCTCTCGATCTTTTAAAGGAGCCGTACCGCTTCCCGGCCGTAAACTTGTTGTCGTTTCAAAAACCGACTGTATACGTTTGGCGCACGCCAGCGACTTTGTAATATTGATAATAAGATTTGCCAGCTTCACAAGCTCTACAAGAATCTGAGACATATAACTTACTAAGGCAACAACCTCTCCCTGGGAAATAATGCCCCCTTCCACCTGCCAGGCTCCTGTCCATATAAGTACAGCCATAGCTCCGTTAATAATGACATAGGTAAGGGGATTCATCAGTGCAGAAATCTTTCCAACAAAAATCTGCCCTTTAACAAGCGTATCATTCGCCTGTTCAAAATCCCTCTTTTCCTCCTCTTCCTTATTAAATGCGCGTATCACACGAGCGCCCGAAAGATTTTCCCGGGTGTGGAGCAACACTTTATCCAGCCGGTTCTGTACCTTGCGATATAGGGGAATACTTATAATCATCACCCCAAAAACAACAATTGACAGTAAGGGAATGGTCACAACAAACACAAGGGCAGCTTTCACATTGATTGTAAAGGCCATAACCATCGCGCCGAAAACTATAAACGGCGATCTTAAAAACAGGCGAAGCACGAGGTTTACCC
>JAGZDD010000199.1 GCA_018369015.1 Clostridiales bacterium
TTTTGCCCGTTTCCGGGAATAAGACGGCAAATTACCGTAACTAACGCCGGAATAACAATCAGGCGCATTGCTGACAGCAGATAAACGTTCTTGCCGGAAAACATTTTCGCGGCATTCATTTTTGAAAGTGAAAGGCCCACAACGATCATAGAAAGCCCCGCGGTAATACTCCCTATATAATCTAAAGCCTGGGTAAGTATTCCTGGCAAAGGTATTTGGCTTATATAGCAAATAAGTCCAAGAACAACCGCAATATTTATATTATTGAGCACCATTTTTTTGAGGCCCGGCCTTTCCTTAATCTCGTGGCCCATCGTAAGCAAATATACGCCCAGAGAAAAAATAAGGAAATTGGAAACAACATTAGCTATGGACATAAAAAACATTCCCTCATTGCCAAAAATAGCTAAAGCCAGAGGAAAGCCCATAAATCCATTGTTGGAAAACATACATACAAAAAGCCAGACACCTTTTTGGGGCGATTCAATATGAAACAGTCTAGCGGCGCCAAGGCCCAGTAAAAGGCTGGCTAAATGAAATCCAATCGTAATAAAGAAAATTTCGATTCCTCCGGCAACCAGCTCTGGATCATAATCCATCTGCATGGAATTAAATACAGTCACCGGAAGCGCCACCTTTACAAGAAAATCCGATAGCTGGGATATGCTTTCATTGCCAAACATCTTCTTTTTGCCAATACAAAATCCCAGGGCGATTAATATAAACAAAACCGCCACGCTCTGAATAACAACGGCCATAAACAGGATCACTTACTCTTCTTTAATATTTCTTTTAACTCATCCACTGTAAATCGATAATGCTTATTGCAAAAATGGCAATTCACCTCAATCGGCTCATTATCGTCAATCATGGACTGAATTTCTTTTTTTCCAATACTTATAATGACCTTTTCTACCTTTTCCTTGCAGCAGTCACAGTAAAACTGCGCAGGCAATGTGTCAAGAATTTCCAGGTCCATGCCTGCCGTCAGCTTTTTAAGCATTGATTCCGGCGTTTCCCCGGCTTCAAGCATTTGAGTTACCGAAGGAAGACCGGAAATATTTTCCTCCAGCTTTGAAATCACTTCTTCATTTGCAAATGGAAGAAGCTGGATAATAAAGCCGCCGGCCTGTTTGACCGTATTGTCCTTATTCATCAGGACGCCCAGAGCTACGCTGGAATTTACCTGCTCGCTCGTTGCGAAATAATAGGTCAGATCCTCTGCGATCTCTCCGGACACAAGCTGGGTTTGCCCCACATAAGGCTCCTTAAGCCCCATATCCTTAATCACGCTCAAAACGCCTAAATCCAGGGCGCCTCCCACATCCAGTTTTCCATACTTGTTTGGAGGGAGCATAACTTCCGGGTGAACCACATAACCTTTCACATTGGCTCTGGAATCTGCCGTCACTGTCAGCCCGCCAATAGGGCCGCTGCACTGAATCTGAAGCGTCAGCTTGTCATTTTCTCCCTTTTGCATACTTCCCATCATCGCTCCCGCAGTCAAAAGCCTTCCAAGGGCTGCACATGCCACAGGGCTTGCATTGTGGGCCTGTCTTGCCTTTTCTACCAAATCTTTTGTCGTAGCCGCAAAAATACGGACCTGGTGATTGGCTGCTGTTGCTCTAATAATATAATCTGACATCGTAAATCTCCTTACCTTTTTCCTTTTTCTCTTGCAATAATATACATACGTTCGCTGTTTTCTGAAACAGGTTCTCTCGAAAATGCATCATAGGCGGCGATAAAGGTCATTCCCGACTGTTCTAAAAGCGCTTTAACCTCCGCAAGGGAATAGCCTCTTTGATAATGGGTTTCCCTGTATCGGATAAATGGTTCCCCACTCCCGTCCATGTCTGCGTCCGTCCATTGACCGTCTGGCCCATCATCCCTGGCACCGCCGCTTTCTTCATCCTCCGGACAATCCTTTACAAATATACTTAACTCATACTCATTAATCTGTTCGTCTTCATAGTAATAATTATCCCATATAAAGCTGCAGTCCTCGCGGTTTTCCGCAATTGTCCTGCTCCCCAGGAGTTCTTTATATTTATAAATTGTATTCATATCAAAAATAAATACACCGCCGGGATCCAGATAATTATTGACCAGCCGAAAAACCTGGCACAGTTCCTTTGGGTCAGTGATATAGTTCATGCTGTCACAAATACTCACAACAGCCCGCACTGTTCCATAAAGCTCAAAAGAACGCATATCCTGAAGCAGGTACAAAATGTCCATTGTTTCATCCATCGCCTTATCTCTGGCGATCATTAGCATTTCCTCCGAATTATCAATGGCAATCATATCATATCCATCACTGCAAAGCAACCTTGTCATATTTCCGGTGCCGCAGCCTAATTCCAGCACAAGTCCATCCGCTACACCATATTCTTTAAGCAGGGATATCACATAAGCCTCCCATTGCTCATAGGGAATATTATCCATAAATTTATCATAAACCCCGGCAAATCCTGTGTAGGCATCCATAGCTTCTTACACTTCCTTTCCAAAAACGGGCCCGCCCGCAGGCTAAGGCAGTTACTGAACAGTAACCATAGTACCATGAAAATAAATATTTTTCAATGAATCAAAAACCTTGTGTTGTATGAAGCTCTATTATATAATGTCTGCATAGCAGACATTATATCGTCTCTTTCGCGCAGCGAGCGAAGCGAGCCGTCCTCTGCGCGAAAGTACGCATAGCAGGCGTTAGCCTATCATGGCCGCTTGCGGCTATGATATAATTAAAACAGCAAGGGAGGGAATGGTATGTTTATGAGTATGTACCCGTTACATTGGGCGGGTTCTGCTTTAGAAACGATTATAAAAATTATTTTCTATCTGCTTGTCGTCATCGGACAATGGCGGATTTTTGAAAAGGCTGGGGAAAACGGATGGAAATCGCTGATTCCCATATATAATGTCTATATATTGTACAAAATCATCTGGGATACGCGGATTTTCTGGATTGAACTGGCGCTTTCCCTCTTTTTATCCATCGTTCCCCTCATTGGAATCATCGGGGCCATTGGGATCTTTTTCATTGATATTGCCGCCACAGCAAAGCTATCCTTTGCTTTCGGCCACGGCTTGGCTTTTATATTCGGCCTTATTTTTCTCCGGCCGCTATTTGTTATTATTCTGGGCTTTGGATCATCCCAATATTATGGCCGTTAAGAAGGAGGAATCACTATGACAAAAGAATCGACTCAGACAAAAAAACACGCGGAAACATCCACAGCTACAAAAAAGCTCGTTCTTTCAGCACTTTTTATTGCTTTTGGCGTTGCCACATCCACACTTCTCGTATTTCCCATCGGAGCCTCGAAATGTGCTCCGGTACAGCATTTTATTAATGTTTGCAGTGCTGTCATCCTTGGACCGGGATATGCGGTTATCAATGCGTTTTTAATTTCTCTCATCC
This sequence comes from Clostridiales bacterium, assembly GCA_018369015.1. Lineage (GTDB taxonomy): Bacteria > Bacillota > Clostridia > Lachnospirales > Lachnospiraceae > Catenibacillus. Next base: position 3,428 of record JAGZDD010000199.1, read on the forward strand.
GCTTTATGCTTGGAACCGGAAGTCTGCTTGCATTTCCAGGCAGTATGATCGGCGCGGCATTCGCCGGAATCCTTTTTACCGTGTTTAAAAAAGATATTGCCGCATTTATCGGAGAGGTTTTTGGAACAAGTGTTTTGGGCGGTATATGTGCCTATTTTGTCGCCAGGCTATTTTTAAGCAATGACACCGCCGCCCTATTTTCCTATGTGCTTCCGTTTTTTGTAAGTACCATTGTCGGAAGTATCATTGCATATTTAATTATAAAGCAGCTTCGGCTGCTGAAAGTGCTTGTCAGATAGAGGAAGAGTTTCTTCCCCTATCCGCGCTGTGCTTATTCTGTGCGAGGATAGCCTTTTTCTTTTTAGCCACAAGCCCGCCGATCCGTCCGGTTTCTTTGGCCGTCAGCGACTGCCATCCATCCCTCATCACTTTGTCAAAAATGCCCAGCTCCGTAGCTACTTCATATTTAAGCAGTTCTTCCGGCTTAAGCTTGGTCAAATCAATCTTTTTCTTTCCCTTTGCCATACTATTTATCCTTTCCTTTCATTATGATTGCCGTGCTTTCAACGGCATCCAGGTATCCCCTTGTGGGGTTTCATTATGATTGCTGTGCTTTCTAAATTATAGTATGGCCAGGATTTTATAGGCCTAAACGTAACAGCCAACTTTTCACGGTTGAGTGTTTCGTTTGGTTTCTATCCCCACGTCCACTATCCATCGGTCAATTTATGGAGATTTTATTGGCCTCTCTAATTCCGCACATTTTAAATCGTACAATATGAATCGCGCAATTATATTGGCCTTTTCGTGCAATTTATGTATAATATGTATATACAAAACATACCCTACAAGCAAAGGAGGTATTGATATGATCATTACTGCAACTGAATTTAAAACAAATCTTGGCAAATATCTGGAACTTGCTATGGCACAGGATATTTTCATCACTAAGAATGGAAAAAGTATTGCCCGGCTTACCAGCCCAACCGTAAACAAACTCGCGGTGTTGGATAGCCTTGTCGGTATCGTACCAAAGGATGACAGCCTGGATGAAAAAGCTATCAAAGAGGAGCGGCTGGCAAGACAATGAAAATCATAATCGACACAAATGTAATTCTGGATATTGTCCAGAAACGGGAACCGTTCTTTTCGGATTCCTACCATGCCTTACGCAAAGCTGTTGAATCAGATACAGAATGTTTTATCTCCGCGTCTGCCGCTACGGATATTTTTTATATGCTGCGCAAGTCCTTCCGGTCTGCTGCAAAAGCAAAGGAAACTCTGGAACAGCTTTCCCAGCTCGTTATCTTTGCCGATGTACAAGGCATGGATATTCATACCGCGCTCATGCGCTCTATGCCGGACTTTGAAGATGCCGTAGTCGATGCTGTGGCAGAACGAAATGGCGCAAGCTATATCCTAACAAAGAATATCAAAGACTTCACCGGTTCCATCGTTCCCGCGATAACACCAACAGATTTTTTTAAAAAGTAATGGATACTGCCGCTCATTCGGGCGGCAGGCGGAGAATCCTGTTTATTGGCCGGGCTGCGCCCATGCCTGTTGTAATGTGCCGTAATGATCTTCTGATGTTCCTCACAGTACCGCCCTTCTCCAAATGATTACATGAAAGCCAATGTGTAGCCTCCGTAAGAAATAATCAAAGTATTCTCAGGCTCTGTTTTGTCCTCATATTCCGTCATACTGTTCACAATCATCCCGGCGCCTTTTTCTCCATTTCCAAACACAACCTCGTAAAGAGAAGCTTCCTCAGACTGATCCGCTTTTTGATAAGTCCCTTCCCACTCTTCCCCGTTTTCCTCATTTTTAATTGTAATGTATTCACCATCAATAGTACAACTGACACTTTTGACCTTTGCATCGGGAAATGAGGATTTTACATTCTCTGAACAAAAAATGACGTTTCCATTTTTATCCTGTATTGTAGACATCTCCCACTGTGCCGGTTCAATCGGCATATTTTTGCTGCCGCAGCCGCTTATGGAAAATACGCACAGGCTTTGAAGGATGACCAGCGCGGCCGCAAGTAAACGGACATACTTTCTCATAAGACAATCTCCTTTCCAAGCCCCAGCGAAAAAATGATTTTTTCTTTCACCGCCATCCCAGTCATTTGCTCTAGGGCCAGGGCGTAATAATCCAACTGGGCCTTATATCTTTGAACAAGGCTTGTGCCGTCATCGGCCACATAATCCGTCTTATAATCGACAATAACCATCTGCCCGTCCTCAATAAACCATGCGTCAATAATCCCCTGGATCAGTACCATATCCTCACAGTCCATAGACGCATCGATCCTGGACGGAGGAACGCCAATGACAAACTGTTTTTCCTTATAAAGCTTCCCGCCGGCCAAAGCCCTGGCCATCCGGGCCGCCAGCGGCGATTTTATAAAGCTATAAATTCCCGGAACATACACTAAAGAAGCTCCAAGCGCGTCAATCTGGCCGGAGGCCTTTAAATCATCGATAAAGCAATACGTATCTTTAAGGCTTCGGATTTTAGCCACATCGATCCGCTCCAAAATTTTGTGAACCGTTGTTCCCCGCAAGGCCGCCCGCTCCATACGCTCCTGGTGGCTTAACCGGGGCTCCTCCAAAGCTCCAGCCGCCTGAGGCGCTTCCCCTATAGCTTTATCCGCCGCCTGGGGCGCCTCACCCATAACTTTATCCGCCGTCCGGGGTGCCTCCTCTGGAAGGGTATAAACAAAATTGTCCTCATCCCCGTTCCCCAAGACAGCTTGTTCGGGCATCTGGCAAAGACGCTTTAACTCGGAAACGGTCATTTTGGTATGAAGATGAAGCTCATCCGAATATGGGTAGCGCCAGCTAAGATAGCTCCCGATTTCCTGGTGCATTTTTGGCAAATATTCCCGCTCCTTATCCCAGTGGAGCAAAACCTCCTTTGTCCATGTATAGCCCGCGCTTTTTTTTGCCACAGACATTAAAATACTTCCGCCGTCCATTTCCCGTACTGAAAATGGCGCAAAAGCCTCATAATCCTGGTGAAATACAGGGCTTTTAAAGCCATAGGCTTCAAGAAGGGGATGGGTACTTTTATGCCGGATGAGCACGGACATGATCCAGTCCAGAAAGCACCTGGCTCCCTGGCGCTGCTTAAAGGGCAACAATATACTTTCTGGCATTTCCTGGCACCAGCGCTCCAGGGATTTTTTCATATCCTCCACATAACCGCAAAGAATCAGCTTTTCCTTGGCA
>JAGZDD010000200.1 GCA_018369015.1 Clostridiales bacterium
CTTTAGGTGCTATGGCAGCATGCGGCGGCAACAACACACAGTCTACAGGAGCTTCTACAGAAACAACTGCTCCACAGACAACTGGCGCTGATGAAACTACAGGCGCAGAAACAGTTGCTCCGGAATCTACAGTTGATACAACTGCTCCAGAATCTACACCTGATACAACAACAGCCGATTCTACAGCAGACACAACAACATCTGATTCTACAGCAGAATAATCAATTACATGAATGGCGGCCGATCAAAAGCAGTAAAAGCTTTGATCGGCCGCCATTTTTTTAGTAACTATTCAGCCATGCGGCTGGTAATACAAAAACTCTGGCGCAAGACGTCCGGTGGACATCTGTCCTGCGCCGACCGGAGCACAGCGTAGACCGCAGGCTTGCTTGCAGAGGAATTTTTGTATTACCAGACATATGGCGGTACGCCATAATCGAGGATTTAGCTGCGTAAGCAGCAAAAAAGCAGCGTCAGCTGCGAATCCGAGATGGCATGGCTGAATAGTTATTTTTTACGCGATAAGCGCTGTAATCGGCTGCCGTGCGCCCTACCTATCCGATTTCTATAAATCAGCCTCCGGCAACAACATGATATATACTTATGAATCCTGTAACCGTTACAATAAGTACAAGAACCGGTGTAATGAAACGAATACTGAAAATCCACAGCTTTGCCAGCTTAAATTTCACCCCCGCCTGCTCAATTTCCTCTACAAGAAGTCTTGGCTGCCACCGCCACCCAAGGTAATAACACATAAAAATGCCGCCCAAAGGAAGCAAAATGTTATCTGTAATCATGCCAATAAAATCAAAGAAGTTGTAATTGAGTATTTTTAAATCTGCCAGCGGCCCAAAGGCCAGAGAGCTTGGAATACCGATAATGAATATCAGCGCTGCGATAGCAAAAACAGCGCTTGACCGCTTCCATTTCAGGTTGTCAATGGCAAAGGATACTGTAACTTCCAAAAGGGCGATGGCGCTTGTCAATGCTGCAAAAAAGATCAGCAGGAAAAATAAAACAGCAAAAAACACACCGCCGCCCAGAGATGCGAAAACGTTGGGCAGTGTTTCAAAAATCAGCGTCGGCCCCTGGGCCGGTTCCAGTCCAAAAGAAAATACTGCCGGAAAAATAGCGATTCCTGCCAGGACAGCCATTCCTGTATCCAGCCCGGCAACGGTCAGACAGCTCTTTGGAATATTTTCTTTTTTGCTTAAATAGCTCCCGTAAGTCACCGTAATACCCATACAAAGGCTTAAAGAGTAAAACACCTGGCCCAAAGCCGCGCTGACGGACTGCATACTAAAATTAGACATATCCGGCTTGAAAATAAAGGCCAGACCGTCCGCAGCTCCCGGCAGGGTAACGCTGCGTACAATAATAACAACAACAATAACAAACAAGGCCGGCATCATCAATTTGCTGGCCTTCTCAATTCCCCGGACACCAAAATAGCACACAAGGGCTGTCAGCGCCATAAATATAAAATGCCAGACAATCGGCTCGACAGCGCCTGCCGTATAGGCAGCAAAATCCGCCGGGGCCTTAAAGGATGTCAGGTAGCTAAAGGCATACTTTAATATCCATCCGCCTATAACGCTATAATAGGATAATATTAAAAAAGCGGCAAGTACGCCAAAAATGCCGACAATCCTGGCTCTTGGATGAATCTGGGCATAGGCCTGCACCGGATTGTGCTTTGTCTTTCGCCCAAGGGTCATCTCAGCAATCATTACCGGAACTCCAAGAATACAAATAAAGATAAGATATGCGGCTAAAAAGGAAAACCCTCCATTTTTCCCCATAAGATATGGGAACTTCCACAAATTCCCAAGCCCGATGGCAGCCCCGGCTGTTGCTAAAATAAAGCCGACTTTGCTGGCCCACTGGTTATGTTGTTTTTTCATATAATTCTCCTCCGCGTATTTCAAAATCAGCTTAATCGCTGGTATTGCCAGCAGCTATTAAAAGTCCTCTATATTTTTTAATGTATTTCCCTCATATTCCAGCTTTAACGAAAAAGGCATACTTTTCTCTTCCAGATACTTAAACATCCGCTTGTCGCCTTCCCACAAGTTAAGTTTCAATACATCCTTTTTATCAACCCACTTCAGCACGCCTTCATCACATTCTTTAAGTTCTCCCTCAAAATGGCCCGAGGTGTACACAAAAATATATTCTGGCTCCTGTACATCACAAATAAATGTAAGTACGCCCCGAAAACGGTAGTCTAAAAGCGTGTATCCGGTTTCCTCATACACCTCTCTTTTCAGACATTCCTCTGGAGCCTCGCCAGGCTCAAATTTTCCACCCACACCGATCCATTTTTCCTTATTTACATCATTCTTTTTATAAATGCGGTGAAGCATTAAATACTTACCGTCTTTTTCCAAATAACACAATGTACTTAAACGCATTTTTATCTCCTTTTTCGTAACTATTCAGCCATGCGGCTGAGGATGACACAAACTTGGCGCAAGATGTCCGGTGGGCGTCTGTCCTGCGCCGACCGTAGCACAGCGTAGACCGCAAGCTTGCTTGCAGAGAGGTTTTGTCATTCTTTAGGCTAGGACGCTTAGCCCGAATCGAGGATTTTGCCGCGATAGCGGCGGGGAGCAGCGTTAGCTGCGTGAATCCGAGATGCATGGCTGAATAGTTACCCTTTTTCATCTATAGTCTGAATTTTTTATGAAGCTCCTGGCGCATATCCTTAAACCGGAAAATAAGGAGCCGGACAAGTGTTAAAAAACACAGCCCCGAGCATAAAACCGATGGTGCAGTCACATGAAGCGCCCCGCATATATACAATATCATCGGAATAAGGCCGATACCCGCCCCCATAATAAAATAGATCAAATACTCCGCGGTTTCCAGACGTCTTGCCTTTGCTATAATAAACATTGCCAGTAAAACAGCCAGTGTCGCCAGAGGAAATACAAAATCCACAGACCATCCCCGCCATCCGGTCAGGGCATCCCAGACAATGCAGGCCAGAGATGCAATCACAAGCTGCCACATAAGGTTTTTCAATACATTTCTGCGCTTCACATACCCGACAGCCGCACAGAGCCAAAGGCAGAGGACGCCGCCGCAGGCAAATGGCGACCATATAATCTGGGGCGTCACCATGAGATTTGCCATAACACAAAGTACTGCCAGGGCAATGGCGCAAAAGGAAAACCACTGAAATGCTTTTTTCCCCGGATAGGACACCTTTTCCGGCTCTGGAAAGGCATTTTCTGAAACCTGGCAGGAAACTCCCCGCTCCTTTAATATTCTTAAGAAATTGCGCACAATATTTGTACTCACCAGCTTTGAAGAAAAACCAAGAACAAGCTCGTCACCAAAGGAGCAGGAACAAAGCTGCATTTTATCGGTATTGGTAAAAACACCAAAACGGCGTATATAGGTCACATACTCCTCCGGCATTTTAATAATTCCCACATTTGAAAAAATTGCTGTAATATTTCTCGCCCCCAGGCGGGTTCCTGCCTGTAAAAATAGATTTTTAATTTCCAGGGGAACAGCTCTCAAAAATGGATTTTTTTCCAGACGTATATAATCATTCATCCGCATAGCTACCCGTTCTTTAACAAGCTCCTTTTCAAAATATTGCTTTACATGAGCCAGAACAGCCTCAAAATCTGCTTCCCCGTTAAATTTATATCCGGCCTCTAACCATCCCCAGAAATTTGTCATTGAGCTGGATGGGAAATAATTGCGCAGATTCACCGGGATCATCAGTGTCACCGGCCTTCTCTGCTGCCGCTGCGTCATCTCCTCATGGATAGCGCATAAAAAAACTGCCGTGAGAAAGACGGTCATTGATACGCCATAGCCTCTGGCTGTTTTTAAAAGCTCGGATACAGGCATAACCATTTCTGTAATTTCGATATCGCTGCGCTCCACCTTCGGCCCGGGGAGCTGAAATGCCTTGGGGCCCTGCCGCCCGGCCTTTGGAAGTGATGAGGAATAATACTGAGAAAAACTATCCTCTTCATAATCACTGAGCGTCTCGCCGCTGTCAGCTAAAGAAATGTCGCTAAGCCCTTCTTTCCCATGGGCCAGAAGCAGGTAATTTTTCACAAGCTCCCGTAAAAACTGGATTGCGCCGGTTCCGTCCGTCAGAGCATGAAAAACCTCCAGATTAATGCGGTCTTTATAATAAGTCACTTCAAAAAGGAGCCGCTTTGAATCTGGAACATAAATCCGGCTGCATGGCTTTTTTTCCTCGGGCTTAACCATTGCCCGCAAATCACGGTGTTCAAGATAAAACCAAAAAAGCCCTTTACGCAAAACAGCCTGGAAAACAGGATATTTTTCCACCGTTTTGTCCAATGCCTCCTGCAAAAGAACGCTATCCACAGACTCCCTAAGCTGGCAATAAAAACGGAATACCCGGGTATCCTTCTTCCCGGTTGCTGCTGGGAATGCCAAGGCTGCATTATCAAGCTTTCTCCAGCGGGAACGTTTCCTTTCCTCCAATGTCTGGCTCCTCCCTTCTGCCGCTTTGCACCGGATTATCCGTGCCCCCTGGCTGCAAAGCTTCATTCAAAAATTTATTAATAAGATCAAAGCTCTCCTGGACATGGAGGTGCTTAATGCCAAGGGCAAAATAACCATGGAGTGCATCTGCAATACGATGGACCTCCACATCATTTCCAGCCTCCATAAGCTTCTTCGCATAAGCTTCACCCTCGTCTCTTAAGGGATCAAATTCCACCGTAAGCACTAACGTTTTTGGAAGATGATCAAAATTATCTGCCTCAAGCGGAGAAAAATAGGGATTTTCCCGATCCTTAGGGTTACTCTGATACAGCGTCATATAATCTTCTATGTGCCTGGCTGTCAGAAGATAATCCTTACCATTTTTCTGAACAGAAGCATAAGGGGAGCTTTCTGTATAGTCATTTCCCACAGCCGGATAAATTAATATCTGTCTTTTCGGTGAAAATTCTCCCCGGTCTCTTGCCATAAGGCAAACAGCCGCAGTAAGATTGCCCCCGGCACTGTCTCCGATCAGTGTGATTTTTTCTGGATCTGTATTTAATATAAACCGGTTCATAAATATCTCCCTGGCAACAGCATAGCAATCTGTAAGCCCAACAGGGAACTTATATTCCGGGGCGAGACGGTACTCCACAGAAACAACAATATGCCCCGTGGACTGAGCCATCTGCGCACATACCCGGTCATAATTTTCCACGCTTTCAGTCACCCATCCTCCGCCATGAAAAAACAACAGGATCGGATAGGCATGGCCTTCGCGGATTCCCTTATCCATCGCCTCTTCTGACGGAAAATATATGCGCACCGGCACCTCATGGCCGTCATTATATATTTTTTCATCCAGCTTTTTCACAAAAATCCGCATGGGATCCAGCTTTTTAAGATCCGCCAGTTTCCTGGACTTTTCCACTTCTATGCTGTCATTCGCATAGGACAGTGCTTTCAGTAATAATTTTACTGCCTTATTTATCGCCATGAGATACATTTCCCTTCTTTTATTCAATATCCGTTTATCGTATAATTGTCTGCCTACGTGGACAATTATACCAGGAAATCTAAGTAAGGGCTAGTGGGTGTTGTAAAATTGTGGCAGTAAGTAATCACTCAGTCATCTGCGTACTTGCTGCTCTGACCGTCAGAGCAAGAAGCCGGCGTGCAAAAATCCCATCGCCGCAGGTGATTTTTAATGTATTTTTGCAGGTAACAGTTCAGCACGGCTCAACTGTTACGCGTTAAGGGTAATAATTTCATTGCTGCCTATGCAAATTTCAAGCACTACGTTTTCAATGTCGCAAAACTTTTAGATACTATTAGTATGTATCTTTACAAACATTCCTTTGTGATGTATAATATTTACATACCAATGGTATGTATCAAAAAACAAAACTGCCATGCTGTTAAAGATACATTCTATCATCGTTATTATGGAAGCTCGGCAAATGGACGGGCAAGTTTGCTTGGCCGGATGCGCGGATATTTGCCGACAAGACGGTATGAGCGCGGGGTGCCGCGCGCAGCACGGAGCTATCTGGCTTTTATGGCGGTAGTGCCGCGCGCAGCATAGCATCTTTCACACTAAAAACTTATGGATGTCGCCAAAAACATGGCAGACGAATGAAAGGAGCGAATTTTATGACAGAAGAACAATTTGAGCAGGCAATGGAGCATTGGGGAAATTCCGTTGAAAAAAATATTGAAGGCGCGGCAAAAAAACTGGATCACTCCCTAAATCGCGCCTGGACGCACCGACCAGTGCGCTTTATAAGCCGGATGTTGACCTTTTTATCTGGTGTTGGCCTTATCACATCTGCCTTACATCTATTTAAAAAAGGCAGTGACACCTTTGCAAAAGCTTGCCTTATCAGTGGTGTTATTATTATTGCAGCAGAAATTATTCAGTATATAGTATTCTCCAAAAAGCGTCGCTAAACAGGCGTTCTGTCATCAAAGCTACTGAATAATTGGCTGACATATTGCTGATAAAAAAACAGTTTCCTGCCAGAATAAAAAAAGTGCCTGAAATCATTTACTTTGTTTTCAGGCACTTATCATTTACTATGAAAGCTATCAAGTGGGCAGGCGCAGGGGCAAGTTTACTTGACCCTGTGTCTGCACATTTGATAACCCCAAGGTATGAGGACGGTTGCTG
>JAGZDD010000201.1 GCA_018369015.1 Clostridiales bacterium
TTTACGTTCCACTCCGGTCGTTGCTAGACGCATGGTCTACGCTCCGCTTCGGTCGTTGCTGGACAAGCGGTCTACGTTCCACTTCGGTCGTTGCTGGACAAGCGGTCTACATTCCACTTCGGTCGTTGCTGGACGCGTGCCACTGGCACGCAGCAACACCGGCGCTTAGCAACACTGGCACGCAGCACCCCGCACTCATACCACCTTGCCCGTCCGATGTCTGCGTACCATTGTGCGCAAGCGCCCCCCTGGCACACAGCCGCCGTCCGGGGCTTTCATAGTAAACGGACATGCCGCCGTCCGGCGGCATCACTATAAATGAAAGCTCAGGATTGCTCCGTGCTGCGCACTTGATAGCTTTCATAATAAAAATGTCCTGGCAAGGCCGCCATAACCATTTTGTTCCATAACGGTCTTAAGCCCCTCTGCGATTTCTTCTCTGGAATATCCAGATGCCTCAAGGTATTCATCATCCAGATCATTGAGATAATCATAAAAAAGCAGGGCAATTTTAAAATATCTTTCAGGATCCCCAAAAAGCTTATCAAAAAGCTGGTTTTGCGCCTCATTGATTTTCCCCTGCTTAACAAGAAGAATAAGCACCTGGAAATCATTATCCTCAGTCACCTCAGGCAGAACAAGCTCATCCTTCACATCCGTATCTTTTCCGAGAAGAAGCTTAAGGACCGCCCGGACCATTTCGTGGATCAGACGCATAATATAATCATTCTCAAACATACAGCCTCTCTCTTTCCTCGATCTTCCGTATAGCTCCTATTCATTATAGTTGGAATCCCAGCTCTTGTAAAGTGTTCTGTTTTTAAACGGTATTTTTTGCATAACTTTTGTTACTGTTTACAGGGTGCCTGTGAACAGTAACTAACTATTCAGCCATGCGTCTGAGAACGGCAAAACCTCTCTGCAAGCCAGCTTGCAGAGAGGTTTTGTCATCATAACACTAGGGTGCGCTTAGCCCGGATCGAGGATACGCCTAATTAGCGGCGTTATGATCCGGCGAAGGAAGCATAACGCCGTTTTGTTGTCCAGGATTTTCAAAGGGGCCTGCGCCTGCCCACTTGATCACTTTCATAGTAAATATGATCTATATCTTTTTTTAATTAAGGATTTTGCAAATAATATTCATTCAATATCTCCGCTAAAGCTTTTGGATTTTCTTCATTGGCAATATGGCCTGTATGCTCAATAATTTTCAATTTCGCACTTTTAATGTTTTGGCTTAAATAATATGCTGATTTTATATTTGCTCTGTCTTTCTTTCCGCAAAGGATTAGAGTGGAACACTTAATATTTTTCACCCTATCACTGAAATCTAAATTCTTCATAGTGTTTCCTAAAGAAAAGGTGTCTTTTTTATCAAATGCCATAGTCTCAAAAATAGATTTTGGTAAAATTCTGAAAATTATATTTTGAAAACTAAATACCACCTTCGGAATTTTATACGGAGTTCCAATTAAAACTAATGTTTTCACTTTTTGCGGAAAATCCAAAGCAAAGTTTAAAGCCAAAATACCACCTAGCGAAAGCCCGCATAAATGAATTTGTCCTTCAATTTCATTGCAATATTTTACAAATGACTCATATAGATTTTCGTAGCTTGCCTCCTTTCTTTCAAGGATGGAGGCGAGATTTGGACACACAATATCTTCATTGTTGAGCATATATGAAATTGTTTTATTCCAGCTTGCTGCTTTATGTCCTGAGCCGTGAACTAAAATTTTTGTTGCCATAGGTATCTCCTTTGAATACGTTACTATTCACGGCTTCGCCGAGAATAGTAACTTGAATACTCATTCTGAGCAAAACTTAAGCAGCGGTGTTTTTACAATATTAATATAAAAAATGATATTTAGAGCGAGGAGAACCACTGCGGTAATGCCGTACGTCCATAAGGCCGGAATCCCCAGAAAAAACAACGCCGCGCCGGGAATAATCACAAGGAGCATACCGCCAAAAACCGTAACCATGGTCGCCGCCGACTGCTTGACGACAGCCGCCTCATTGGTCCATGTAAAATTGGGGAAACGTATATTCACATACATGCCGCCAACGGCAGCCAAAAAGGTATACAATACCGGAATAACTATAGTCATAAGCCCCCATACGACATCCAACCGGAACCGGATAATACACATAATCGCCGCAAAAATAATACAGGGCAGCCCTAAAATGAGGTTCATGGCAATTTTAGCATTAAATATTGTCGAAGACTTTACCGGAAAGCTTGTTAAAAGCCACAGCTTATTGCCCTCCAAAGAAAGGGAGGCGCTTGTCGTGCTTGTAATCCCCGCAAAAAAGGAAATGAGCAGCGGAATAAATATCCCGATTAAGGAGGACGCTCCCGGAATATTAATCAATGTATCAATATCTTTAATAAAGAAAATAACAATCGCTGCCGCAATAACAAGCACATAAATAAGCCCTGTATTTAGTACATAAATCGTTGACGAAAAATACCGTTTAAATTCCTTAACTAAAAGCGCACCGAACACGGTTCCCGCCTTAAGCCGGGTCATTTTAAAATTGCCTTTCGTCTTATGGCTAGTCAGGGCGGCGGTCAGCCGGTTAAAGCGCCATGCAATCAGCGCTATGATAACGCCTGCCACGGCAACAGAAACGAGAAGATAGCCCGCATAAGCAAACGCCGAACCCAAAAGGCCCATCGAGTACAGGGCAACCGGAGGATAAAGCTTTGACACAAGATCCAAAATCAACGTATTTATCTGCACCAGCTTATCTGTATCTACAGATGAGAAGGAAAAGGAATAGTACATCACTGCCAAAAACGCTGCGGCTCCCAAAATCATTGTCACAAAATTTTTATAGCGGAACCGGGCTGCAATAAATGTAATCACAATACCAATCAGAGTAGCCAGCGCCAGCGGAATCAAAGGGATAAAAAGGACGGAAATCAAAACTGCCAGGACAAACATGGCGCCGGGCCCGCAAAGGAACGTATACACAGCGAGGGCAGGCAGCATAATAATGGCCGTAATCATTTCCTCGTAAATATACAGTGAGCCAAAACGGCTGACAATAATTGTCCAGTTTTTTACAGGCAACGACATGAGCAGGTCATTATCCCGGGCACAGAAAATAAAATTATTGGCCTTAAACATTGTCGTAAACAAAATCATCACACTGGCAACGGTCATCATCAGCGGCATAACCGTTTCTTCCATCCCCATTAAAATATAGGCAAAGGTAAAAAATCCACTGTAAAAAATAAATATAAAGGCGATAAGTGCCAAAACAAGCGACATTGCCACAATCTTTGACGCCTTTTGCCCCCGCTTTGTTCCAAACTGGCCGGAAAAAATAATTCCCCGAAGCTGTATTTTCATTAGCTTAAAGCATTTATTTATCATGCTCGCTCACCTCCATGAACACATCCTCAAGGCTGCTGTCGCCAAGGACGGTTTCCATGTCTCCGCTGATCACAAGCCGCCCATTTTTAATAATCGCTATCTTATTGCAAAGCTTCTGGGCCACTTCAAGGACATGAGTGGAAAAGAAAATTGCGCTGCCCTCCTGGCACAGCTCCTTCATAAGATTTTTCAGCGTCAGGGCCGCTTTCGGGTCTAAACCCACAAAAGGCTCATCAAGAATTAAAAGCTTTGGCCGGTGAATCAGCGCGGAAATCAGCACCAGCTTCTGTTTCATACCATGAGAATAAGAAGAAATCAAATCGCCCAGATTTTTTGTGATTTCAAACATGTCCGCATATTTTTTAATCCGCTCCTCCCGCTCCTTTTTTCCGACCTGGTAAATATCCCCGATAAAATTCAAATATTTTATCCCTGTCAGATATTCATAAATGTCCGGATTATCGGGAATATAAGCCATTTCTTCCTTACATTCCAAAGGCTTTGTCTTAATCGACTTACCGTCAATAAGTATATCTCCTTCCTCAAAATCGAGGATGCCTGCCACGGCCTTAATTGTCGTTGTTTTTCCCGCGCCGTTATGGCCGATAAATCCATAAATATCCCCATCTTCAATCGTCAGGTTCAGGTGGTCTACAGCGACCTTATTCCCTTTATAAATTTTCGTGTAATTTTTAATTTCCAACATATGATTTACCTCCTAAAGGTTATTTTTCAAGCGATGGTCCGCTCCTGCTTTAGCTTTTCCTAGAACAGGGAAACAGCAGGCTGGCACAAAAAATATTGTCTTTAACATTTACGGAAAGCTCTCCGTGATACTTTTGCATTGTCCGGGCCACATTGGACAGGCCCACACCCATATGCCCGGTTTTGGGCCACTGCCATCCTGGCTGACCCGGCATCGGAATATTATCCGCACTTTCCCTGATTTTATTGTCCTTATCTTCATTTTCTTTTTTTAAAGGCTGCACCGGGTTTTTAATATATACGGTCAGCATATCATTAAAATAAACGGATTTCATTTCTATATATCCATGCTTTGTCTGTCCGGCCGCTTCAATCGCATTGTCCAGCAAATTGGAAAATATAGTTGTAATATCCATATCCTTTATGAAATCAATATCCATCCCATTCAGTGACACTTCGCTTTCAATATGAAGCTGGGCCGCTTTGGACAATTTATCATTCAAAATCATATTCAGCATCCGGTTTCCCGTATAATATTTTAATCCAAGGCTGTCTAACAGGGCATGAACATCCCTGACATAGCTGCTGCCTCCAGAACTGTTCCCACTGGCATACAGCTGTTCGATGGCATTCATATGATTTCTTATATCATGGATCACCTTTCTTGAATTTGCAATTCTTTGATCCATGGATTCATAGTATTTATATACAAGCTCATTTTGCTGCTTTGCAAATTCAAGCTGCCGCTTCATCTCCTGATTTCTGGAAATGTCATAGTACAGATAAAGGCAGTAAAAATTCACGGCGAGAATAATCATAATATTGACAATCAGAAGAAAATAGCCATAAACAATATAGTAAATATTTCCCGCAATAATCATGGTCATAATATTGAACAGGCTGAAAATCGGTATTAAAAACAAACCTGACAACTGGCGTTTGGAAATATCCGCCATATTTCTCACCCGGACTACCTGGATAATCAGCAGCGTGTAAACTGTTTCCATGGCAAATTTAATGACCAGGATCATGCACTGCACACCCGTGGCTCCAAAAATATAAGCATTTTGAATAAGAAAATACGCAATCGACGCCGAGGCCATTTGGATAAGGAACAAAAGAAGCATGTAAACGGCCTGGTAAAAAAGCGCAGTCCTGCCTCTGCAAAACAAAAGCTGGCTCATCGCCACATAAGCCCCGCACAAAACAGCCATAATAAAGACATTATTATGAACAAACATAATAGCTATATTTATTCCGCTGTAGAATGTAATTCCAAGGGCTAGCTTAAGCTTTCCAGGATGCACATTTCTTGGCGTCTTAAAGGCAAACAGTAAAGGCAGGAGTACAATCAGCGCAATATCCGCAAAAAGCAGCGCATATATTAAAAATATCACCCTTGCTCCCTCCTATCCCATCTGTTTTTCAATGTAATCACATAAAAGCTGGCGAAAAGCCGCGGCTTTTTTCTGTGACAGCAGCACCCGGTCACCGTTAGTCATATAAATGTCGCCGCCTACAACAGAGCGTATATGATACATATTAATCACATAGCTTTTATGAGGCATTTCAAAATTATAATCATGCATTTTATAATAAATGTCCGTAATTTTTCCTTTCATCAGTAATTCTCCGCCTTTAATGCAAATGCGCACCTTGCGGTTAATAAATTCAAAATAATAAATATCTTTAATATCTAAAATCGTGCTGCCCTCATTCGTCTCAAACTCCACCTGAACCGGCGGTTCTTCTTCTATGTAATATTCAAAAGCCTCTGCCAGTATTTTATGAATATTTTTTTGCGATACTGGTTTAACCATATAGGAAAATGCGTGGACAGAAAATGCCTGTGCCGCAAAATCCCGGTAACTGGTCACATAAACAATTTTTACTTTTTTATCATATTCCCGAACCTTTCTCGCAGTTTCAATCCCACTCATTCCGGGCATATCAATATCAAGAAAAATTAAATCATAATTTTTATGCTTTGCCAGCAAAGCACTGCCGCCTGTGTACGTATCAACAATGCAGGGAACCTCCGGTGACTTAAGAATATCCTTTTTCATCTGGTCTACAATAAGCTGGCTGTCATCGCACACAGCAATCCGAAACATAATATCTCCTTACTGACTTTAAATATAAGTCACTGAATATAAAACTGGGTCAGCGCCATGGACGCATCAAAGCCTATGAGAAAAATAAGCTTGCCGTCTGTATAATTCCCTACGGCTACAACAAGGGCCATATCATTTCCTTCCATATCCTTCTGGCCTGAAACCGCCATCATTTCCACAGTTTCAAAAACGCCAAGCCCCTCCACATATGGCTTCACTGCCTCAAAAAAAGCTTCGGGCGTCAGCATTTCCTGAAACAAGGAATTGCCCCGGGCGATGATCTCCTCATATTGTCCTTCATTAAAGTCATCGATGACATCCCTGGTTGCCTGTTCCAGTGTTTCCTCATCAAAGCCCGGCGCCAGCGGTTTTTCCTGGGTACAGCCTGCACCGGCCGCAGCCATCGTCACGGCTGTCAGGA
>JAGZDD010000202.1 GCA_018369015.1 Clostridiales bacterium
CAACTATGGAATCCGAAAGGGAACAAATGGATGCCATGAAAAATGCGGCAAAAGCAGGGAGCCTTTGAGAATGGGCTTTGCTAGTGCGGTGAGAAGCGCAAAATAGTTAAAGAAAGGATGGGGTCTATGTTATTTACATTGAATGGGCCAATGACGGATTTTCTTATTTTGTCCGTAGTGTCCAGAGAAGATGCCTATGGCTACCAGATTAGCCAGATTATAAAACAGGTATCGAACACAAAGGATTCTGCATTGTACCCGGTTTTGAAGCGGCTTCAGGAAAATAATTATGTGGAAACCTATGACCAGCCCTTCCAGGGCAGAAACCGGAAGTACTACACGATTACCCCTTTAGGGAGAGAGCAGTATGAGCAGCTTAAAAAAGAATGGGCCTGCTTTAAACAGGAGATTGACAAAATTATTGATGGAGGGATAGCAGATGAACAGAATTGAATATATGAATCAATTGGCTCACAGGCTTAAAAGGCTTCCAAAAGAGGATTATGACAAGGCGATGGACTATTTTAATGAGTATTTTGATGAAGCTGGGCCTGAAAATGAGCAGCAGGCCATCGAGGATTTAGGCAGCCCGGAGGCAGCAGCAAATTCTATTGTTATGGACCTGGCGATTTATAATGCCAAAGAGCCTGGAAAAAATATGAAGAGAGGCTTAAAAAACATATGGGTTGGAATTTTAGCTATATTTGCCGCTCCCGTAGCCGTTCCGCTGGCGATTGCCGCAGTTGCGGTTGTTGCATCGCTGATTATTGCGCTGCTGGCTGTTGTATTTTCTGTAGTTATTTGCGCAGCCGCCTTTGCGGCAATGGCGGTGGTCGGATTTGTGGGAAGTATATGTCTGATGTTTGTTTCGTTTTCTGATGGATTAATAAATCTGGGATTATTTACTTTTTGCATTGGCCTTGGCATTTTTGTGGGCTGGGGAGCAATGATATTTTGTAAGTGGTGTATTAATGGCATTGCCCGGGTATTGGGTAAGATGATAGGAGGAAAGAAGCATGGGAAAAAATAAAAAACGTTTGGCCATTGGGGCGGGTATTTGTATGGCAGCAGGACTTGTCATCGGAGGTATTGGCTTTGTTATTGGCGGGCGCCCTGGATTTTACGTAACTGCATCTGGAATTCATTCTTATCATTCAAAGGATAACAGCGATGCCCGGCTTGAAAAGACAAAGCTGGATAGTTTTTCATCCATAAATCTGAACGTGCCTAATGGGGATATTCACATTATACCATCGGATAATTATTACCTTGAATACCAGCTTACGACGCAAAGCAAAGAGGTCAGCTATGATGTAGCGGATGATACGTTTTCTATGAATGTCGAAGGAAAAGGCGGAATTATTGGTTTTGGTTTTTATGCCTTTGGTTCTATGGATAAGCAGGCTGAGAATTATGTCAATCTCTATGTGCCGGCAGAGCAGGTTTTTGAATTTATTTCCGTGGATGCAGACTGCGGTGATGTTGTTATTGGCGATATAGAAGCTAAATCAATGGAGTTAGAGCTTTCTTTGGGGAACCTGGACATGGAAGCGTTTAAAGGCAATAGCTTTACCGCTGAGCTTGGCTGTGGTTTGTTGAAAGCATCCCGTATTGACAGTAGATCAGCAGTACTGAAAAATGATATGGGAGACGTTTTTTGTAACGCCCTTATTGCTCAAAATGCCGATCTGACATTAGGTGCCGGAGATCTGGAGCTGGGAGAATGTGGTGCAGATGTTTTATCTATTGAGAATAGTATGGGGAATGTAACGATCGATAGCCTGGAAAATAAGACAGAGGGAACTGTTTCAATGGATATGGGGGACTTCTCGGGCCAATATTGTACCTTTGCTAATCTGAAGGTGACAAACGATATGGGAAATATTGTTATGGGGCTTGCCGGAACGATCGATGATTACAAAATGGATTTGACGACAGATTTAGGCGTTGTTTCTGTTCCTGGCTATGGCAATGGAAGTGAAACGTCACGGTTTGTCTCCCAAAATAAGGATGGAGCTGTGCTAAATATTTATAATGATTGTGGAGATATTACCCTTTCCTTTTTAGAAAGAGAGCAAATAGACTAAACTTTCACGCCGTGCTGCATATGGTTTTGCTGCACATGCAAGCCAGCCTTTATGGATGGAAAAATAACCGTTGGCCTCCGGCTTCTATAGACTAAAAAAGATAGCAGTTAGAGTACCTTCCTTACGGAGGGTGCCCCAACCGCTATCTTTTTTATCATATATCGTACGCTACAGCCGTATCATTGAAATGAAAGTAAGCATTGAGAAAATACAAGCCGTATTAAGATACAAATTTAAGAGCCTTTTTGTCGCAGTCAGATAAATCAATCGCATAGTCTTTTTTAGAGTCTATAGAGCCTGCAATATCCATATTGTACCTTGCGGGGAAATATGAAGGCTCTAAAGCCCATGCAGCCCGGAAATGCTTCATAGCTTCTGGGTGAAGCCCCTGTTTTTCAAGAATTACGCCATATAAATTATGAGGCTCCGGAGCATGGGGATATTTACTCATCGCATTAGCAACAAGCTCTTCACATTTGCTATATTCTTCATGTCTTAAAAGCGCCCGTACAGCCTGGCAAAGGGTATTCAAATCCGTAATATTTTCTACAAATCTTCTCTTTATCATATAAATTCCTCCTTGACAGGAGCTTTTAGCTCCTTAAGAATATCCATCCTTTTCATACTTATATCATAGTGGAATTTATGTGAGAATGGTGTGAGAGAAAAAAAACGGTGTGAGAATTGTGTGAGAAAAACCTGTTTTTTATTCATCCACTAGCCGGTAACCAACGCCGATTTCAGTCATAATATATCTTGGCTTCCCGGGATTTTTTTCAATTTTCCGTCGGAGCCCGGCCATGAGTGCCCTTAGGGCCTGGGTATCTGTGCCGTAGCCGACGCCCCATATTTCTCTGATAATTGTATTGGTCGTCAGCACCTTCCCCATATTTTTAAAAAGGAGCGACAGGAGGGAGTATTCCATCGGCGTTACATGAAGCTCTTTTTTGTCCAGATAGACAAGGCGCTTTTCAAGATCAATGGAAAGCTCACCAACCTGGTACACCGTCTGAACATTTTGCACCGTCTGTTTGTACATGTGACGCAGGGCAACGCGGATACGGGCCATAAGTTCAGTGGCAGAAAAGGGCTTAGTGATATAATCGTCAGCTCCGGCGTCTAAGGCCGCGGCCTTTTCCTTATCCTGATCCCGGGCGGAAACGACAATGATGGGAATATCGGACCATTCCCGGACTTTTTTTATGACCTCCATCCCATCGTAATCCGGGAGTCCCATATCAAGAAGAACAATGTCTAACGGCTCAGAAACGATAAGGCTTAAGGCGCTTTGGGCATTGCCGGCCATATGGGTTTTAAAGCCCTCCTGCTTTAGTGCATAGAGTATGAAATTTCTGATCTGTATATCGTCCTCTACGACAAGAACGGACGCTTTAATTGTAGTCATTGTGCATATCCTCCGATTTTACCGGACCGAGGGGAAGCGTGTCCGATGATTTTACCCCGTCATTTTTATCCGCTAAGGGGAGCGTAAATGTGAAGCAGGCCCCAGGTCCATCTTCCCGGTTAGAGGCGCGGATTGTACCCTTATGGGCGCCGACAATTGCTTCACAGATTGTAAGTCCAAGACCGATACCTCTTTGGGCGTCGGGCATATTTCCCCGCTTTGTATAAAATTCCTGGAATATATTGGCTATATCATCCTTATCGATACCTTCACCCCGGTCGGAAACTGTAAAGACAGCGGTATTATCCTTAAAATTTTTTTCAATGCTCAGCCGGATTTCATTGCCCTGGGGCGTATGCTTTACGGCATTGTCCAAAAGATTTACAATAACCTGGGTAATGAGCTTGGCGTCTACGGGGATAAAAAGCATTTCTTCGGGGAGATCTAGCTGGATTTCCCGGCCTGGATACCTTTGGGAAATATGGGCGAGCGCTCCCTCAGCAATTTCTTCTGCAAGCTCCGGCTGTTTTCTAAGAGAAAGGCGCCCGTCCTGGATTCGTGTCAGGCTTAGGATGTTTTCCACAAGAGAATGAAGCCAGTCGGCGTCCTTTTTGATTCCTTCGGCCATGGAAATACATGGGCTGTCCGCGGGAAGCATTTGCGCAATCATTTCGGACGTGCCTATGATTCCAGCCAGCGGCGTGCGCAGGTCATGGGAAATGGAACGTAAAAGATTGGCGCGGTAGCGCTCGGCAACGGTTTCCTCATGGGCCTGGAGCTGTTCAAGGATTGCCTGTACCCGGTCCATCGCCAGGGCGACACATTCAGTCATAGAATGAAGCAGGCGCTTTTGGGAGCTGTCCATAGACTCAGCAAATGCCGAAGGAATACGGATGACACCGAGCTGGCCGTGCTGGCCTGTAACCGGCCACTGGCAAAAATTCCCGGAATTTTTCGAGTCATCCGCCGGATCCGGGATATGCCCGGACAGCGCTTCGCTGTGGGAAGCCGCGCTGACGCTGCTTCCTGCGGATGGGCTGCCGCCGGTACAGGCGGGGGCGCTGCTGTCGTTCCACAGGCAGACCGCGTCACAGGACAGGCTGTGGCTGATGTATTCCGTAGCGATTTTTGCGACGGCTTCTTTGTTCTCTGCTTTGGTGAGATGGTTTGTCAGTGCATAGAGCGCCTCATTTTCCATGGCCCGTGTCCGGGCCTGCGCAGCATTATGGCGTACTCTTGCGGTTAAAGTACTGGAAATTAACGCAATCGCTGTCATTACGGCAAAAGTGACAAGGTAGCTTAAATCATAAACAGAAAGTGAAAAAAAGGGAGCCGTAAAAAAGTAATTATAGGCCAGCGTTCCAAGCACGGAAGCTAAAATTCCAAGAATGTAGCCGCTGGAAAAGCATGAGAAGATTAATACCGCAAGCAGATAAACAATAACGATATTTGTTTCCGGAAAGCCCAGATAACGGAAAAGATAACCAATGGCGCTGGCGCCTGCAAGAAGGATGAGCAGTAAAAAAAGCTGGAGCCACGGGCCAAGGGGGCGGCTTGTTTTATAATTTTTCATAACATTTACTCCTTCCAGGCCTTTTTGTTTCTATTTTAGCGGAATTAGAGCTTAAAGGCAAGTCTGTGTATGACTATATTTTATTATAAAAAATCTAAATAATACTATATTCTTCGGAAAAAATCAGCTATGATAGAAAACGGGAATTGAATGGGGCAAAGTTGCTGACAAAAATATGGGGAGGTAAGACAGCATGAAACAAAAAAAGGTTTCTAAGTCCGTGTTTTTCCGGCTTTTTCTTGCCATTTTTCTTGTATTAATTCCAATTAATATCCTTTTGATTATTTACGCTCTTTTTATGTTTAATAACGTAAAAAACCAAACCTATGCAGAGCGGGAAAACGTACTTTCTATGTACGTTTCCTCCTTAGATACTGCGGCAGAGCAGATGACGACAGCGCTTTACCGGCTCTCCTCTGAGTATGATATGCTCCTTTTAATGCAGTCCGACGCAAAAAACAGTTCAGATACTATTGAGTGGTACGGTGCCAGGACGCGTTTGCAAAACACTTACCGTCAGTGGCTTTGGGATTACCCTTTGATGAATGGTGTATTTTCGTATTATGATTATGGTGAAGCTGGAGAGAATACATGGGCGATCCGGTCAGCAACGCCCAATGAGCTGCCGGATATTAATACAAGGATGATAGACGCATTGGAAGGGGAGATTGCCAAGGCAAAGGCTGCCGGAGAAATATATAAGGGGTGTCCATGGCAGCTTTTGACACTGGAATCCGAAAATTATTTTATCCGTATATGGAAAAGTAATAACTGCTACTATGGCTGCTGGATCGATTTAGATGATGTTCTCAGAAGCTGGACCGTGGATCGGGCTAATGCGCCGGAGCTGATGTTTTCGGACGCTGCGGGCACTGTCATTTCCGGGGAAAGGCAGACTTTAGATGGCAAAGACTATATTGCGGTTTCGTCAAGTGTTACGGGATTGTCTTTAATAAGCCTGGTTAGCGATCAGGCATTTTTAAATTCCATGCCCAAAATTGTTGTTATTTTCCTCGTGCTGGCCTTTCTTGCGCTGGCAGCGATTCCGGTGCTGGCTCTTGTGACACGGAAATATATATTAAAGCCGGTAAGCCAGCTTTTAAAAGCTATGGACAAGGTGCGGCTCGGCGATTTGGATTATCAGATTCCGGATTCCGGCATCAGCGGGGAATTTGCAATTTTAGATGAGAGCTTTAATACAATGATCCAGCAGCTGCGTGATACAAAAATAGCAGCTTATGAAAGCGAAGCAGAGCGCCAGAGAATCTTGATGCGCTATTTGAGCCAGCAGATACAGCCTCATTTTGTACTGAACACACTCAATATTTTGTACAGCTATGAACCGGAGGAATATCCCTTAATACAGAAAATGATTTTGTGTCTGTCAAAATATTTTCGATATATTGTCAAAGTCCATTCTGACTT
>JAGZDD010000203.1 GCA_018369015.1 Clostridiales bacterium
GGGTGCCAGGTTATGAGCAAAGACAGCCGCGTCATTCGTAAAGCGCGTTAGCGCGGCTTTACGAATGACGCGGCTGAACTGTTACATTTTTTATATGGCTGCCTTGGCGGTCAAGGTATATATCTTGAAAAAAACAGATGATCTATGCTATGATAATGAAAGCTTTATGCCCTATGATTTATATTTGGAACTGAGTGATGATAATGAATGATATTGATACTCGAATAAATAATCTTAATAATTTTTATCACTGGTGTGCTTCCCGGGTGCTGTCTTTAGATCGCAAATACGCCAAAGAAATTTTAAATAGCATTGGCGTGCCACAGGCAGTTGCCGACCGGGATCGGGCGAATATTTCACTGTTTTATCACTGCGTTTCATTGACAGATGTTTTTGGAGTAAGGCAGCAGGGGGAGGATGTTTTCTAAAAGCCTGGATTCGCAGCAGTGAAGGATTTATATTTTTCAGGGAGAAAATCCGATTACCTATTATGGTATGAATATGTTAGATTATCTTACAGGAAATACAGATCGCCATCGTGAAAATCGGGGATTTCTTGCAGGAAGCACAAATGTTTCAAAGGCGCCTGGCATTACTGAAAGAAGAAGATAAGCATTAACGCAGCCAGTGCGTAAAGTTTAGTTATGCGGAAGTGCTTGTTACGCCAATGTGTAACTATTCAGACGTACGGCTGAATAGTTATATCAATGTCCATAGAAGCTGCGGTTTTGGTTTGCTATGAGCGTTAGAGTATGGTAAAATAAAAATGATTATTGATCAACGGATATGCCGGTTTGCGGCAACATGATGATAAATGAAAGGGGCCTTGAAATGAGTCTGCTAATTAAAGGAGGCCGGTTGATTGATCCGGCGACAAAGCGTGATGGACAGTTTGATATTTTAGTGAAGAATGGGAAAATATGTCAGGTAGATACAGATATTGATGCCTCAAATGCAGATGAGGTTTTAAATGCGGCTGGCTGCTATGTCGTTCCCGGCCTGATTGACCTGCATGTCCATTTAAGAGAACCTGGTTTTGAATATAAGGAAACCGTAAAGACGGGAGCTATGGCAGCTGCCCGGGGCGGATATACATCGATTTGCCCTATGCCGAATACAAAACCGGCGATTGACAGTCCAGAAATGGTATTGTGGCTGAAAGATAAGGCGAAGAATGAAGCTGTTGTGAATATCTGGCCCATTGGAGCTGTTACTAAGGGGCAGCTTGGCAAGGAAATGGCGGATATTTCCGGGATGGCCCGTGCCGGCGCCGTTGCTATCAGTGAGGATGGTAAGAGCGTTATGGACACGAAAATATATAAAGAGGCTATGAAGGAGGCAAAGAAAGCCGGACTGACCGTCATGGCCCATTGTGAGGATAAAGCTTTGGCTGGCCAGGGCGCTTTAAATGACGGCCCCGCAGCACGAAAGATTGGCGTTGAGGGGATTGGCAATGATGTGGAGGATATTATTGCCGCCAGGGATATTATTTTGGCAAAGACTACGGGGTGCCGCCTTCATTTATGCCATTGCTCCACGAAAGACAGTGTAAAAATGGTTCAGGAGGCAAAAGAGGACGGCGTTTTTGTGACAGCAGAGGTTTGCCCCCATCATTTTGTATTGACCGAGGATGATATTCCGGGAGATGACGCAAATTATAAGATGAACCCTCCATTAAGGGCAAAGGCGGACAAGGAAGCGTTAATTGAAGGCTTAAGCGAAGGTATTATGGACGCAATTTCTACGGACCATGCCCCTCACAGCGCTGAGGAAAAAGCGAGAGGAATTGCAAAAGCTCCCTTTGGTATTGTTGGAAGCGAAACCGTACTCCCGCTGACGATGACCTATCTTGTACATACAGGGAAGCTTACTCCTTATGAAATGGTGGAACGCATGAGCTATGTGCCCGCACAGATTATTGGAATTGACCGGGGAAGCTTACAGGAGGGCAAGATTGCAGATATAACAATCATTGACCCTGACGCCTGCTATACGATTCATGCCGGAGATTTTGCTTCAAAAGGAAAGAATACGCCTTTTGAAGGCTTCAAAGTGCAGGGAAAGGTTGTTAAAACCATTGTCGGCGGAGAAATCGTCTACAGTGCATAAATTGTCGGCGGGCAGAGTGCAGAGGCCTTTGCGAAGCTTTTTGGCGCCTGTCCCCTGACGGGAATAAGAGTGAATTGGAGAGAAGAAAATGAGTGCGAAAAAAATTACCGTGACGGTAAATTATCAAAAAAAGCTGGCTGACGGCGTTTACAGTATGTGGCTGGCCGTAGGGCCTATGGCGGATGAGGCAAAGCCGGGCCAGTTTATTTCTATTTATAGTAATGACAGCTCCAGGCTTTTGCCGCGGCCAATCAGTATTTGCGAGGTTGACCGGGAGTTCCGCAGTATCCGCGTGGTTTACCGGATTGCGGGTGAAGGAACAAAGGAATTTTCAAAGCTTAAGGCCGGACAGAGGGTAAGCATTATGGGGCCCTTGGGCAACGGCTATACGCTAAAGCCCTCTGGCCGTGCCCTTCTTATTGCCGGCGGTATCGGGATTCCTCCGATGCTTGAGCTGGCTAAAAGCCTGGAATGTGAAAAGACGATCGTGCTTGGTTATAGAGATGACCAGACATTTCTTGCCTCAGAGCTGGAAGAGTACGGCCCGGTGTATATTGCCACGGAGGATGGCAGCATAGGAACAAAAGGCAATGTGATGGATGCGATTAGCAAATACCAGCTATCGGGCGATGTGATTTATACATGCGGCCCTACGCCTATGCTTCGCGCTGTCAAGGCTTTTGCTGTAGATAAAAATATTGAATGTCAGGTTTCCCTGGAGGAAAAAATGGCCTGCGGTATCGGCGCCTGCCTGGCTTGTGTATGTAGATCAAAGGATGTGGATGAACATACGCATGTCCATAATAAACGTATATGCAAGGATGGCCCTGTATTTAATGCTCTGGAGGTGGAATTATAATGAATACAAAAGTAAATATTGCCGGAGTAGAATTTAAAAATCCTGTGACTGTAGCTTCCGGAACCTTTGGCTCCGGGGCTGAATACGGGGAGCTTGTAGATCTTAACCGCCTGGGGGCGGTTGTGACTAAGGGTGTGGCTAATGTGCCGTGGCCGGGGAATCCTACGCCGCGTATTGCAGAAACATGCAGCGGTATGCTCAATGCCATTGGCCTGCAAAATCCAGGCGTGGACGTTTTTATTGAACGGGATATTCCTTTTTTGAAACAGTTTGATACGAAAATTATTGTCAATGTGTGCGGAAAAACAACGGCAGATTATGTGGAAACTGTAGAGCGTCTCGGGGAAACTGATGTAGATATGCTTGAAATTAATATTTCCTGCCCGAATGTGAAGGAGGGAGGTATCGCCTTTGGACAAAATCCCAAGTCGGTGGAGGATATTACAAAGGCGGTTAAGGAAAAGGCGAAACAGCCGATTATTATGAAGCTTAGCCCAAATGTGACCGATATTACGGAAACTGCTAAGGCTGCGCAGGCCGGTGGGGCGGATGCGCTATCATTGATTAATACATTAACTGGAATGAAGATTGATATTGAGCGCCGGACCTTTGCCCTGGCGAACAGAACCGGAGGGCTGTCCGGGCCGGGGATTAAACCGATTGCTGTGAGAATGGTTTACCAGGTAGCTAACGCTGTGAAGCTCCCGATTATAGGAATGGGCGGCATACGGACGGCGGAAGATGCCATTGAGTTTATTTTGGCCGGCGCGACTATGGTTGCGGTAGGCACGGCGAATTTCTTTAATCCATATGCGACAGTAGAAATTGTGGACGGCATAAAGGACTATATGGAGCGTCACTGTATTGACGATATTCATACATTAATTGGCGCTGTCAAGTAAAAATGGTATGACTGAATAGTTACCTATTTAGATGAACGAACTGTTATGAAACATATGCTGCGGCAGGGAGCCTCTGCATCTTACGGGAAGGTGCAGGAACGTTTCCCTGCCGCAGCGTGCGTTTATTTCTGAGGGCGTTCACCTTCAAGAAGCTTTGCGTAATAGCCATTAGCCTGGTACAGCGCCGCTGCCGGATTATGGCCAAGCACCCGGTCTTTGGCGATGAGCGTTGTTGTCAGTGCCTCGGCGTGCCTGTAAAATAGGCTGTCGTGGCCAACGCACAGCCCAATAACTACGTTGAGCTGGGTGTGATGGTGATTGAGCAGCTTTGCCTGGAGAATGGGGTTACACATATTGACACCGACATTTTCACATTCCTTTGGGATTCCGACAGAAACTTTGGGAACCGCTCCTGCCTTGCAGCCGACTCCGAAAACTTCAAAACCATGAGCGCGGAATATTTTTGCGGCTGTTCGGGCCTCGGAAAGAAGTCCGACACAGGTCGCAATGCCGATTTTTTTGAAACCAAGTTTTTTGGCAAATTCCATGATTTCTTCAATCCGTGTCATTTTGCAATAGTTTTCAGATTCCACCTGGGCTGCCGCAACTGCTATTTTTGTGTCTTCCCCCTTGTAAGAGGCCATCGCTTCTGAAAGAACCTGATCATCCATGTGAGTGGTCATACAAAAATCATTATAGCTGCGGTCCATTTTATTACAGTTTGCGTAACCACAGTCAATACAGCTTTTTTCTTCAATATTTTCCATACAGCTTTTCTCTCCTTTATTTTTAAAGGCAATGAGCCTAAGTCAAGCGTACTTGACCTGGAGACTACCGGTCATGGCTGTCGATAATGATTGTTACCGGGCCGTCGTTAACAAGCGATACCTCCATGTGGGCGCCAAATTGTCCGTGTTCGACATGAAATCCCATATTTTTACAGCGCTCTATAAAGCACTCATAAAGAGCTTCGGACATTTCCGGAGGGCCGGCCTTAGTAAAGCTGGGCCGGTTCCCTTTGCGTGTACTTGCCATGAGTGTAAATTGTGATACAATGAGAAGACTGCCATGAATATCGGAAAGGGATAAATTCATTTTGTCCTGTTCATCGGTAAATACCCGAAGCCCAGTCACCTTTTTGACAATATAATCTAAATCTTCATCATTGTCCTCACGGTCAACACCGAGTAAAACCATAAAGCCCTGTCCGATCTGCCCGATGGTTTCTCCGCTGACGCGGACACTGGCCTCAGATACTCTTTGAACAACTGCTTTCATAATATTCCTCCTGATATAACGTTCATTTTGCGGCCATTAATAATCGTTCAGATACCTTAACTGCCATGAATATTATTCTAACACAAACTTTATATTTTTTTAATAAGTATTCGACATTTTTCATGTTGACTATTTTTCCTTAAATGGTATGATTAAGCAAAAACAGACGAACGTGACCTTAGTCTTTGGCTTGGGCGGCTTTAGACAGTGCGTTACATTTCAAACATGCGCTGGTCCCTGGAGAGAAAAGGGAGGAAGTGTTTCGGATGTTTACAAGTATTTACAGCGGCGCGGTGTGTGGAATTGACGGCCAGATCGTCTGTGTTGAGGCGGATATCAGCGATGGCTTTCCTACTTATTCTCTTGTAGGGTACCTGGCATCTGAGGTAAAAGAGGCCAGGGAGCGTGTTACCGCTGCTCTTAAAAATTCCGGGTATCGTGTGCCCGCAAAGAAAATTATTATCAATTTATCCCCGGCTGGGATGCGTAAGCAGGGAACGGCCTATGACCTTCCTATAGCGCTGGCGATCCTTGGTTCTCTCGGGGTTATTCCACAGAAAAAATTACAATCGGTTTTTGCCGTCGGGGAGTTAAGCTTAGACGGGAGCCTGCGTCCGGTGAAGGGGATTCTCCCGTTGATACTTATGGCAAAGAAAAAGGGATTTTCCAAGTGTATTATTCCCGCACAAAATGTCAGGGAGGCTTGCCTGGCCAAACGCTCTTTGGAAGGAGAGCCTGAGATTATTGGCATTTCGGACTTAAAAAGTGCATGGAACTATTTTTCGGGAAAGGGTCAAAATGCAGCTGGAATTTTCCAAGGTAAAGGAGCTAACGGGGCGGGTGGCAGGAGCATTACACAAGAGACGGCGGCCTGGCTCCCAAAGCAGGAAAAGATTCGTGTGTCTGCTGGCGGGCTTGCTTTAGATAAAGAAGGGCAGAAAATAGCGCCGTATGGCGATTTTTCGGAAATTACCGGCCAGGAGATGTTGAAGCGGGCCATTACCGTAGCTGTTTCTGGAATGCACCACCTGCTGATGATTGGCCCGCCGGGAAGTGGGAAATCTATGAGCGCCAGGGCAATTCGCGGGATTTTGCCGCCCATGACCTTTGAGGAAAGCTTAGAGGTCACTCAGCTTTACAGTGTGGCAGGCATATTAGGGCCGGAGTGTACACTTGTGACCCAGCGGCCTTTTCGCAGTCCTCACCACACAATTCCCATAAAGGCCATGACCGGAGGCGGAAGGATCGCGTCGCCGGGGGAAATCAGTTTAGCTCACAGGGG
>JAGZDD010000204.1 GCA_018369015.1 Clostridiales bacterium
CATGGCGTTTTTTCCATTTTCTACATAGCATTTTAAAACCTTCGTGTAATTTGTCCGGTTTTTCTTGTCATAGCTTTTGAGGGCAATAATGCCGGGGTGACAGTAATCCATCAGGCGTATATTTTTTTTGTGCTGCTGCAAAAACAGGAAAACGGCGGCATTTTCGTATTTGTATATGCCGGCCCCTTGCCTTGGAGCAAAATAGCGGATTGCGGAGCATGCCTGTACATAATGCCGGCCAAGCTCTGTAATCTGGTTAAAGGCTGTACTAATACCGCAGACAATACCGTATTTTTTCAGAAAATCGGAAAGCTTTGGATAAGGCGCTGTGAGGGTGGGCTGTGTGTGAAGATACCCCTGGCGTATAATAATAATATTTCCCTCATAAAGTACGCTGATTTTTGACCCTGTAAGGGCAAGCAGCTCCCTGCGTATGGCAAGGCCCGGAGTATTCGCTTTTGAGTAGCCAAGCATTTTGAAAACAAGGACATAGAGCCGGGCATTTTTGTCGATTCCTAAGCTGATGGTCAGATCTGCGTTGTTCTGGAGCGGGTTTTCTTTGCCGGACAGAAGTTTTTTTAATGTAAATTCCCATGGGCGGGGCGGCTGGGAGAGGGCGGACGTATTTTTACCAAGTTCAACCTCGACGGCCGTGCGTATGAGACAGACAAGCTCGATATCATTTTCACGAAGGGGGTGCTTCGCTAATAGGACGCTTAAGTAGCCTACGATCTGTCTGTGGACTTTAAGCCTTGTAAGAATGGTGCAATACCCGCCGTATTGGGGCGGTGTGACAATGGGGGTATCCTCGTAGTAAGCTTCTTCATTATATTTAATAAATTCGTGGTCTGTTGTAAATTCCGGAGGGATCATTCCAGGGTGGGTCATTGGAACACCTTCAGGCATATTGCCAGAGGTAAACAGGATCGTCAGGCTTGTGTCGCCAACTGCGACCGGATTGTCCATAATTTCTCCGGCAAGCCTGACAAGAGAACCGGGACCTTTATTGGCAGCCAGAGCGGTCATAAGCTGTTCGCTGGCCTGCCCGGGAGTGAGATTTTTTGACATCGTTATTTCCTCTTTTCCGGCCTGTTTTTTAGCCATTATTATATATCCTTTGGAGGAGCCTCGCCTTTAAAAGCAATACCGGACAGCTCCAGAACTTTAAAGGACAGGTAGAGCAGCAAAAAGGTTCCGGTATCTTCTAAAGAAAGGTCGATGAGTTCTAAAATACGCCCAAGGCGGTATTTCATTGTATTATAATGAATATGCATTGCCGCAGCTCCGTCACGTATACTGCAAAGCTGCATGATATAGGAATAAAGCGTCCATGTATAGTCTGTGCGGTGTTTGGCGTCATATTCCTGTAGCTGGCGGATGCAGGGATGGCAAAAGCTTTCATCGACGGACAAGTCGTCAAGAAAGCGGCATAAGGTGTAATCCTCGTAGTAATAAAAGGCAGAATTGGGCTGTACAATAGAACCATATTCCAGGGCGTGGACGGTCTGCATATAGTAACCATAAATGTCCTTCAAATGGTTAAACGGCATTGAAAGAGAGGCCGTCAGCCCGTATTTTTTTAAAAATGGCACAATAGGGCAGGTGGCAAATGTTTCGCTGCTAAGCCTGCTTTCTGTCAGAATTGTGACAGTTCGGTTATTGTGGACAACGGTTTTACAGCCGCAAAAAAGATTCTCCAGATGTCCCCGGGTCATGTTGAGGATAGGAACAGAGGTAATGTTTTTGGAATTACATACAGTAAGTATTTGCAAAGGGGCTTCCGGGAAAAACGATACAATTTTACAGCGCTCGTTAATGCATTTTATGTCGACCGCCGGCGCGTCTAAAAGGTCACAGATCAGATAGTCGCTTGCCTGGACCTTTAATCCTCTGCCTGGGTAGCGGTTATCAAGAACTGTTGAGAGGCTTGTAGCAATAAGCGTCAGCAGGCCAGAATCCTCCTGCTGGAAGCTTCGTTCATGCTCAAGGACAATAAGGTTTGCCCGGAAATGGCAGGGTGTTTTAATTCCACAGACAAGAAGCGTGGCGTTTTGCGGCGCTTCCCGGATGAGTAAAGGCGTCTGGCTTGATTTAATTTTCTGGACATTAGACCGGCAGGTAGACTGATATGTTTCATAATCAATATATCCATTTTTTTCAATTCCTTCCCAAATATCATCGACCGGGCGGTCATGCCGCGAAGATGCCAGCAGCTTTCCAGTCAGATCGGTCAAGTGTATGGGATTATTCAAATATTTATAGCCGGTATCAAGAATGGTTTGTATATCGGCTGTGCCGCCTAAAATCTGCATTAATTCATAAGATAGGTTAAGCTTACCGGATGCCATGGCAAAATCGTTCCTCCCTGGTGTTCATACGCAGTTAAGCCGGGCGCCGCATAACGCCCCGGGCTTTTGTGGTAACAGCCCAGCCATGCTGAATTGCTGCCTTTTATGAGTACCGCGCGCCGCGCGGCGTGTCCGTTGACTATGAATTGTGTTTATGATAGCACAAATCTTTGCTTATGGCTAGACTGGGCAGCAGTTTCGCTAGGTAACAGTTTAGCCAGGTAACAGTTTGGTATGGCTGAACTGCTGCTAGACTGGTGATAAACATCTGCGATAAACTTGCATTATCTGTTTGGATGACATATAATTTGGGGTAATCAGTATATGATATTTTGGCTGAGTCAGAGGATTTTATCTGATTAGAAAATGAGGGGGGGAATTATTTTGAAGGAAGAGTGTTTAATCTGTAAAGCTCCATTGGAATATTTAGCGGAAGATACTTTGATGGAGTGTGAGATTTGCCATAAAAAAGAAAATAGTAAGACAAGATGCGTCAACGGCCATTATATATGTAATGATTGCCATACAACCGGGATGGATAGTATTATTGCTTTATGTGTGCACGAGGATAGTAAAAATCCTGTGGAGATTTTAGAAAAAATGATGTCTATGCCTTTTTGCCATATGCATGGGCCAGAGCACCATGTTATGGTTGGGGCGGCTCTTTTGACAGCCTATAAAAACTCCGGCGGAAATCTTGAATTAAATAAAGCTCTGATGGAAATTTACCGGAGAGGGAAATCCGTACCCGGAGGAGCCTGCGGCTTCTGGGGAGCCTGCGGGGCTGGCATAAGTACGGGAATGTATATGTCTATTATTACTCAATCAACGCCATTATCAAAAGAAGCGTGGAGTCTTTCCAATCAAATGACCTCGTTTGCATTAGGAGAAATCGGAAAAGCCGGGGGGCCTCGCTGCTGTAAGCGGGATTCTTATATTGCTTTGCTGTGTGCAGTACAGTTTACCAGGGAAAAGTTAGGAGTATTTATGGAATCCGGCCCGGTTTTGTGTTCACGTTCTCTGTTAAACAATCAGTGCTTAAAGCACTTGTGTCCGTTTTATAAATCAAATGAAAATTAAAGCGCGGTGCGGCAAGGATTTTTACGATTTCAATGAATGGAGGAATTATTGAAATTTGTCAATGGCTGTATGAGGTAAGGGGATAAATGAAAGAAAGGACGTAAACCGGATGAAAATTGTTCTGGCGGCGATTAACGCAAAATATATTCATTCAAATCTGGCGGTATATTCGCTGAAAGCCTATGCGAAAGCGGCTGTCGGAGGAGAAATATCGATTGCCGAATTTACGATTAATAATTATATTGATGATATTTTATCAGCACTTTACAAAGAAAAACCGGATATCCTGGCATTTTCCTGCTATATTTGGAACATTTCCATGGTCGAGGAGCTTATTGATTTAATGCATAAAACAGCGCCCTGGGTCCAGATCTGGCTTGGAGGCCCGGAGGTATCTTTTGACGCTTTGGACGTCCTTAAAAGAAACCCGGCAGCAAAGCTTGTCATGTGCGGGGAAGGCGAGGAAACATTTAAGGAGCTTTGCGCGGCGGCCTGCGCGGATGGTGCGAAAGACGGAAGGCTGCCAGGGGCGCCGGACAGCGCCAGGGGATGTAGGCCTGCCGTGGAACCGGGCAGCACACAAAGCCGTCAATCTGTCAAACTGTCCGATGAGGCGCTGGAGAAAATCCGGGGGATTGCTTTTAGAAATGCGCGGGAACACGTTATTTGCACAGCGCCCAGGCCGGCGGTGGATATGGACCGTATTCCATTTCCTTATGAGGATATGGAAAATTTCAAAAATAAGATTATTTATTATGAGAGCAGCCGGGGGTGTCCGTTTTCATGCAGCTATTGCCTTTCATCTGTTGACAAGCAGCTCCGGTTCCGCAGCCTTTTACTTGTGAAGGCGGAGCTGGGCTTTTTTCTGGAAAATAAAGTGCCTCAGGTAAAATTTGTTGACCGCACTTTTAACTGCCGCCACGACCGGACGATGGAAATATGGCGGTTTATCCGGGAAAATGATAATGGAATTACGAATTTCCATTTTGAGATTACCGCCGGCCTTCTTAATGAGGAGGAGCTTGAATTTTTACATACGCTTAGGCCAGGCCTTGTGCAGCTTGAAATCGGTGTCCAGTCGACCAATGAAAAGACAATTAAAGAGATTGACCGAAATATGGATTTTCATAAGCTTTCCCAAATCGTGAACCGTATTCGCCAGGGGAAAAATGTCCACCAGCATCTGGATTTGATTGCCGGACTTCCTTTTGAAAATCTGGATAGCTTTAAGCAGTCCTTTAATGATGTTTATGCCCTAAAGCCTCAGCAGCTTCAAATGGGTTTTTTAAAGGTTCTAAAAGGTTCCAAAATGCACCGTGTCCGTGAGGATTACGGGCTTATTTACCGGACAAAGCCTGCCTATGAAGTTTTGTCGACACGCTGGCTTTCCTTTGATGATCTGCTTTTACTAAAAGGCATAGAAGAAATGATAGAGGTTTATTATAATAGCGGCCAGTTCCGGTTAAGTCTGGACTATTTGGAACATTTTTTTGAAACTCCGTTTTTAATGTTTTGGGAGCTTGCAAAGGCTTATGAGCGGCAGGGGCTTTTTGGACAGCATTGTTCCCGGCTAAAGCGGTACGATATTTTGCGGCAGTTCGCGGCGGATACATTGACTTTGGGCAAGGACGGTTTTTGTCCGGAGGCGTTTGACGAGATACTTCTTTATGATATGTATTTGCGGGAAAATCTTAAAAGCCGCCCGGACTGGGCAAGGGAAACAGCTTCCTTAAAAAAGGAAATCGCGGCTTTTTATTCATCGCCGTATATGCGGGAAAAATATTTTAAAGACTATGACGACCGGACGTACCGTCAGATCCGGAATCAGACTCATGTGGAGGTTTTTTGTTTTAATGTACCGGAGTGCGCCGTATCCGGCCTTGCTGTCGCCCTTAAAAACCCGGGCGGCGTATTATTTGATTATAACTATAGAGATGCCCTTACCTATGAAGCAAGGGATGTGGCGCTGGAGGAAGATTTAAATGTTTAAAGATAAAGAACGGGTTTTAGAAATTCTTGCGCGGCTGGATGAGCAGTATGGAACTGAAAAAATATGCTATCTGAATTATGAGGAACCGTGGCAGCTTCTTATTGCCGTTATTTTAAGCGCTCAATGTACAGACGCCCGTGTAAACATTGTGACCGGACCGCTGTTTGAACGGTTTAAAAGCCCATGGGATCTGGCAGGCGCCAATCCAAAAGAGGTGGAGGACTATATTCACTCTGCTGGTTTTTATGTGACAAAAGCGAGAAATATTATTGCATGCTGCAAACGGCTGACGGATGTGTATGGCGGTGTTGTTCCGGAAAAATTGGAGGATCTGGTGACATTGGCCGGGGTAGGGCGGAAAACAGCAAATGTGATCCGGGGGAATATTTATGATGACCCAAGTATTGTGGTAGATACCCATGTGAAGCGTATTTCCAATAAGCTGGGCTTTACAAAAGCGCAGGATCCGGAAAAAATTGAATATGATTTGATGAAAGTACTTCCAAAGGATCACTGGATTTTATATAATATGCATATTATTACCCTTGGACGGCAGCTATGTATTGCAAGACGCCCGAAATGCGGCCAATGCTTTTTAAAGGATCTGTGTCCGTCCTGTGAAGATAAAACGGAGGTTTTTGCCGATGCTTAAATCATATGTGGCCTTTGACCTGGAAACAACAGGCCTGTCCGTAGAGGAAAACTGCATTATCGAATTTGGAGCGCTTAAGGTGCGTGACGGCGCGGTGGCCGGACGGTTTATGACCTTTGTTAAACCGGAGGAGGAAATTACCGATAAAATTACAGAAATTACAGGAATTAACAATGAGATGGTTAAAGATGCCCCAGGGATTGAGGAAGTGATCAAGGCCTTTGTAGATTTTTGTGAGGACGACGTCCTGATCGGGCATAACTTGTCATTTGACTTTAGCTTTGCAAAAAAATATGCGGGGCGCGCAGGCTGCCCCTTTGAAAAGCAGG
>JAGZDD010000205.1 GCA_018369015.1 Clostridiales bacterium
ACGAATACCGGCGGCAGATGGTGGAGTGCCGCAGGCACGGAACCATCTGGCTTTCATCCGTGGTGGTGCCGCGCGCAGCGCGGCATGAAAGTTTACTATAAAAGTTATCAAGCGGGCAGACGCAGGGGCAAGTTTACTTGACCCTATGCCTGCACATTTGATAATCCCAAAGTATGAGCACGAGTTGCCGTCAGGCAACGGAAAGTGCGGCGCTGCGTGCCTGTGTTGCTAAGCGCCGGTGGTACGCGTCCAGCAACGACCGGAGTGGAACGTAGACCGCTTGTTAAGCACCGATCGGAACGGAGTGTAGACTCCGCCGGCACGGAGCAACCCTGAGCTTTCATTTATAGTGATGCCGCCGGACGGCGGCATGTCCGTTGACTATGAAAGCTCGGCAAGTGGACGCACAGACGGGCAAGCTCACTTAACTTTGGCTCATTGCCAGCGAAAATAAAAAACAGGCCAATAAGGC
This sequence comes from Clostridiales bacterium, assembly GCA_018369015.1. Lineage (GTDB taxonomy): Bacteria > Bacillota > Clostridia > Lachnospirales > Lachnospiraceae > Catenibacillus. The sequence goes on from JAGZDD010000205.1 coordinate 473, forward strand.
CGTAGAGAAAAAGGAGAGAACTTTATGAAAGTATTGGGTATTGTCGCCGGAAGACATAACGGCAACAGTGAGATCCTTGTAAAGGAAGCTTTATCCGCAGTACAGGAGGCTGGCGGAGAATGTACACTTATCAACTTATTTGACTACCACATCGAACCCTGTCTCGGATGTGAATCCTGTACAATGAGCATGGGCGATGTTGCCCAGGGCAAGGGCGATTACAAAGGCTGTGTGCTGAAAAATAAGGATGATATGGATAAAATCGTCAGCGCTATGCATCAGCAGGATGCGGTTATTATCGGATGTCCAACCTATGACCTCATGCCAAGCTCTTTATATTTGCGCTTTGCCCAGAGATTTCTTGCCTATGAGCTGTCCTTCCTTTTAAAAATCGGAAAGGTTCAAAGAGATCCTCACCTTGTTGCCGGTGTTATCGCAGTCGGCGGTTCCTGCCACGACTGGCAGACATTGTCTCTGGAATGTATCGGCGCTACGATGTTTACTCAGTCAGTCAAGGTTGTTGACCAGATGATGTCCATAAGAAACGGCCGTCCGGGCAATGTTTTATTAAGACCTGAGCAGATTGAGCGTGCCCACAAGCTGGGTGAAAACATTGTAAAATCTGTAAATACACCGTTTGAGGAACGCACATGGCTTGGCGACCCGGATATGGGCTTATGTCCAAACTGCCATTCCTCCCTTGTATTTAAAGGCGAACCTCACTGGGATGGCATCCAGTTCCCATTTGAATGTGCTGTCTGCGGCGCCGGCGGTGATCTCGTCCGCGATGAGAATGGCGAAATGAAATTTGTCCTCGCAGAAAACGGGCTTTGCCGTGACAGAAATGTTAACGAATCCCGCGAACTTCATTTGGATGAAATTGTAGCTACAAAAATTGATTTCTTCCAGAAACAGCATACGATTCAGGATGCCTACAAAAAATACAAGGAAATGAAATTCCCGGCGATTTAATTACTCTCTATCATTAAAAAGCTGCGCCTGTTTTGCGATTAAAACTTCGCAAAGACGGCGCAGCTTTTTAATTTTCAAGTTAAATTCCCCAGGCTGTCATATAAAGGTGGGAGGCGCCCTGCGGCGGCAGAGCCGCTACAGGGAAATTGCTCAAAACGCTTTAAATGGGAGGATTTTGGTTGGGATAGGGGTGTGTACGAGTTTTTTTTCATCAAGGAAAGAAAACATTCGTTTCTTTGTAATAACTTTGTGGCTCTTGTAGCCTGTCACTAATGTCGTACCGTCCTCTGACACCCCTATGATTATACCCTTCTCCTCTTTTGTACATGTATATACCGCTTTAATATTTTTCCATTTCTTAAGTTCCGGCATCACTACCGCACTGACGCCGCAGGCCAAAACACTTCCATCGCGTCTCAGGCCGACAGTATCTATCTCTCCGGTACTAATAGATACCATATCATGCCAGTCGTTGACATTACACTGGCCATAATCATTCATTCCACAAGCAACAACGCGGCCATCATTCAAAAGGCCTACAATATGCAAAATCCCCCTGGTAATAAAGTCTACGCCCTGCCAGTTATTCACGGCATTTTCTATATTATTTATATTTTTCTTATCTATAATACCACCGTTCTTCACCGCAACAATATGGCCATCATTTAAAAGACCTATATCCCACCCTAAAGCACTAACAACCATTTTTATCGTATAGCTACTCCACTCATCTATAATACCGCTTACCCGCCCGGTGGTAAAAACACGGCCATCCTTATCCACTGCAAACTGGCGCTGCCCATAACTCTCCAATGTAGTAATATCATGCCAATGAGCTATACGATCATCAAGCCGGCAACATGAAAAAACAACGTTTCTATTCTTTTTTAACCCCATAAGACTGTCATAGCCGCATGAAATCGATACAATATCCTGCCATTGTTGGACTTCTTTTACTCTTGCTTCCGTTATATTGCCGCCTGCCCTATGGATAGTTCCCCAAAAAATCACCTGTCCATCAGAGGTAAGAATCCATGGCATAATATCTCTTAGGCCTTTCTCACATACAATATCAACTAACGCCGTTGCCTTATGATTTCTTTTTTGAATTGCATCATACTCTGCCTTACTCACATCAATGAGTCCGATTTCGCATAAAGCATCAAAAATTCCTGAAACGTTTTCAGGATAATATTTATTCTCCCCTCCCTGCTCCAGGGCCGCCTTGTGCAAAATACCATTGAACAAATTTACAAGCTTCCCCTCGGCCTCGCCCCGCTCCCGGGTATCTTCATTATGTTCGTCTGTCAGGCAGTTCGACTTCTCCAAAGGAGAGTCCACAGTTGCCGTGTTCTTCGCGTCTTGTTTTGTATTTTGTGAAACTGCTTCCTCCTCTTTAGCCTCACCATGCTTCTCCTGCGCTGTGCTGCGTTTCCAAAATCCCAGTGCTCCGGACGCAACCGCCAGCTCTAAATCGACGGATGACAGCACCGGCACATTTCCTGCAAATGAAGCGACCAGCGTCTGCACCAGCGGCGTCCGGCTTGTTCCGCCTACCATAAGTACTGCCGACAGCTCCCCTACGTCCATCTGGGCCGCTTTCAAAATCCCCCGGCACGACTGGATCGTCTGGCCCACCAGCGGACTTATCATCCCATCCAGGGTATCGCGGCTCAGGCCATAGGGCACAAGGTCAAAGCCAATTTGAATATCCTCAAAAAATTCCGGCGCAGAGCTTAAATGGTGCTTCGCCTTAATTGCCAGTTCTGCAAGCTGGCTGTCGAGGCGCATCCGGTTGACAGGCTTCTGACTCACAAGCTCCAGCATATCTTTATCCAGCTTTCCAAGCATATCCTCATAAATATAACGGTCAATATCAATGCCTCCACAGTGTTCCAGTCCCACAGGATCGGCCAGGCTGTAAAAATGCCCTAAATCATAGCCAACCAGCGATACATCAAAGGTTCCCCCGCCAAAATCATAGACAAGAAACCTGCCCTCCTCCTTAATCAGCCCGGCATCCAAATAACACATGGCGGCGGCTGTCGGTTCGTCAACCAGTTCGATATCAAACAGGCCTGCCTCCCGGGCTGCCTCGGCAATCTGCTCCTTTTTCTTTCTTCCAAAGGAGGCCGGATAGGTGAGATAGGCTTTTTCAACAGGCTCTCCTCCGGTCTTAACTGCTCGTTGCGCCATATGCCGGAACAGCTCCGTATACAGATCCCTTGGCCGAAATTCACGTTTTCCAAGGATCACCGGAATATCCTGCCCCAAATCCCGCTTAAATTCCATCCTGAAATTCTGTGGTATACGCTTTCTGCTGTTCATGGCTGCCTGGCCAACTAAAATATTTCCGTTTTCATCGACAAATACCGCAGAAGGCAAAGAGTATTTCCCGCCATACATGCATGTTCCCGTACTCACATCTACCGGAACCGCCCTGCCGTCCTTCCCTAAGATACAAACGCTTGAGTAGCTTGTTCCTATGTCAATACTTACAATCATTTTCCCCCCACCTTTCCTATAGCCATACACTTCTACTTCCCCCTGCTGAGTTCTCATAGAAGCTCCTGGCCATGCAAGCATTTCGTCCACTGTTTCCGCTAGTATACCATATTTTTAATAATTTATAGTCAAAAAGGAAAAAACGGCGGCAATTTGGGCAAAATCGGTATTCCGGCCAATGTACAGGCTTATTTCCCCCAATATTTTATATCTCCTTAGTCTTCTCCTTCACCGTCTAAGCGTTTTTAAAACCGCCTTTTCCTCCTGGGCGACAGCATCGGAGTCACAGATTTTTGAAATGGCCTTGTTGTGTATAAATATAGCCAAACACCCTTCCTGAAGGATATGCCAAACCTTGCCCGAAAAATTAACATAACATTTAGAAACCATCCAGGCCGCCGCCATCTGCGCATAATATCCTTGTGCCTTCAAATTCACCGCAAGTCTTAGAAGCATATCTACATATGGTTCAGATACATAGTACGCTAAAAACATAACAAAAGCAAACCGGGCCTCATATTCCTTAACTGAGTCTGCCAGGGGAAGCAAAAATTCCCAGCCCCTTTCCTGATTCTTTTTAAACGCTTTCAGCCCGGAGCAAAAGCTGTCACACACTGACCAGTTCGTTATTTGAGGCACAAACTCTGTTATGTAAACTAATAATTGTTCAAAATCTATTTTAGCATAGCCAAGAATCATCCCGTGCAGCATGATTTCTTCAAAATACTGTTTTTCATCCCACGCTACATAATCCTGCCAATTTTCCCGTACAAGCTTTTGGGCCAGTTCACGAAGTTTTGGCAGCCGCACACCCATAATATTCTCTACCCCCGGCAAAAGCCCGGCTGAAAAGGCTCTGTAGTTATCTTCAGCCATAACCCACAAATGTTCCCGGATCCCAAGGCACAAATTTCCTCTGACAGCTAAGCCACTGACAGGTAGAGATTTATCTTTTACCATCTTATTTCCTCCTGCAAAAAAACCTTACCAATTTCTCATTACTATGAAAGTTATCAAATATGCAGGCGCAGGAACAAATCTACCTCCTCCTGCATATACATATTTGATAACCTCAAGGTATAAAGACGGGCTGCCGTAAGCAGTCACCGCTGATTATGAGAAAATCAGTAAGGTTTTATCGCTTTCATTTATTATAGTAATACCGCCGTATAGCAGCATACCCCTTTGCCTATCCAAAAAGTGGAGGCTGGCGTCTGCTTTGGCTGCACATCATGCCTTGCCAACAGAACCAAATAATTCCATCTTCTCTTTAACTGTTGCCTTAATGGCTTCTGCGCCCGGTGCAAGAAGCTTACGAGGGTCAAAGCCCTTACCTTCAAGATCCTTGCCGGCTTCGATATATTTACGTGTAGCATCAGCAAATGCAAGCTGGCACTCTGTATTTACATTGATCTTAGCAACGCCAAGAGAAATTGCTTTCTTAATCATATCGGCCGGAATACCTGTACCGCCGTGAAGAACAAGAGGCATATCGCCTGTAAGCTGCTGGATAGCATCCAGAGTTTCAAAGCTTAATCCCTGCCAGTTTTCTGGATATTTGCCATGGATATTGCCAATGCCTGCAGCAAGCATCGTTACACCAAGATCTGCAATCGCCTTGCACTCATTAGGATCTGCAACTTCGCCCATACCAACAACGCCGTCTTCTTCACCGCCGATAGAGCCAACTTCTGCTTCCAGAGACATTCCCTTTTCTTTGCAGATAGCAACTAATTCTTTTGTCTTAGCAACATTTTCTTCGATTGGATAATGAGAGCCATCAAACATAATGGATGAGAATCCGGCTTCAATGCACTTTAAACAGCCTTCATAGGTTCCATGATCCAAATGTAATGCTACCGGAACTGTAATTTTCAATTCTTCAAGCATGCCATTAACCATACCTACGACTGTCTTATATCCTGCCATATATTTACCTGCACCTTCGGAAACACCAAGAATAACAGGGGAATTTAATTCCTGTGCAGTTAACAGGATTGATTTTGTCCATTCAAGGTTGTTAATATTAAACTGACCAACTGCGTAATGGCCTGCCTTTGCCTTTGTCAACATCTCTTTTGCTGATACTAACATAATTTTTCCTCCATATTCAATATTTACTATGAAAGCTATCAAGTGGGCAGGGGCAAGTTTACTTGACCCTGCGTCTGCATATTTGATAGCCCCAAAGTATGAGCACGAGTTGCCGCCAGGCAACGGAAAGTGCGGCGCTGCGTGCCTGTGCTGCTAAGCGCCGGTGGCGCTTGTCCAGCAACGACCGAAGCGGAGCGTAGACCACGCGTTTAGCGCCGACCGAAGTGGAACGTAGACATACTTTGGGGCAGGATTGCGGGGTGCTAAGCGCCAGTGTTGCTGCGTGCCGGTGGCACGCGTCCAGCAACGACCGGAGTGGAACG
>JAGZDD010000206.1 GCA_018369015.1 Clostridiales bacterium
CACTCCGTTCCGGTCGTTGCTGGACAAGCGCCACTGGCGCTTAGCAACACTGGCACGCAGCAACCGTCCTCATACCTTGGGGTTATCAAATGTGCAGACGCAGGGTCAAGTAAACTTGCCCCTGCGCCTGCCCACTTGATAGCTTTCATAGTAAATTTAGATAGGGAGTTAGGACATGACACTGGCGGAAGGAAAAATAGGATATACCTATGAAGTTTTAAAAATTAATTTGGAATCAAATACAGAGCGGCGTCTGGAAGCTCTCGGGCTGACCGAGGGAACAAAAATCGAAGTGCTGAATAAAAAACGCAGCGGTACCTCTATTTTTAGTGTGCGGGGAACACGACTGGCTGTAGGACAGGCAATTGCCCTTGGGATTTCTGTGGACGGAGGGAGGGCACAATGACGCAAACAACTTTAAAGGAAGCCGGAAAAACTGAAAACGCGATCAACGTCGGCTTTATCGGGAACCCGAATTGCGGAAAAACGACATTATTTAACGCTTACACCGGGGCAAGGCTTAAGGTCGCAAACTGGCCCGGTGTTACTGTGGAAAAAAAGGAAGGCGCTATGCGTTTTCATAATCATAATTACAAGCTTGTGGATTTACCAGGAATTTACAGCCTGACCTGTTATTCCATGGAGGAAATCTTGTCACGGCAATATATTTTGTCTGATGATGTGGATGTCATTGTGGATGTTGCCGACGCCTCTAATTTGGAGAGGAACCTCTATCTGACCCTCCAGCTCATTGAGCTTGGCAAGCCTGTTGTCCTTGCCCTAAATATGATGGATATTGTCAGTGAGCGGGGGATGGAAATTGATATTCACCGGCTCCCTGAAATGCTTGGGATTCCAGTTGTTCCGGTTTCAGCGCGGAAAAAGACCGGGCTGGAGATTTTGATGCACGCTGTGGCCCACCATGTTGGAAAGGGTGTGGGGGATATAGAACACCATCATTATTACAGCGCACCAAGCGCCCATAAGCATGATCATCATAAAGAGTTCGCTATGGTTTACAGTGATGACATTGAAGATAAAATTGACGCTGTTAAAGAGCGGCTTAAGAAAAATTATCCGGATATGAGCAATCACCGGTGGCATGCGATTAAATATCTGGAGCAGGATAAGGAAATTATGGAAAAATATCCCATAGACTATACAGATATTTTAGACCGAAGCTATGAAAAGGATATTATTAACCAGAAGTATGATTTTATTGAAGAAATTATCGATGAGGTACTTGTCAACAAGGACAGCAAAGCTGCGGCTACGGACAAAATGGACCGGGTGCTGACCCACCGCATTTTTGGAATCCCCATTTTCTTTGGAATTATGGCTGTTGTTTTTTTGCTGACCTTTACTCTGGGCGATTTCATTTCCGGCGGCTTTGAAACGCTTTTGGAGTACTTTTCAGGGGCCGTATCCGCTGGGCTTTTGTATATAGGCACATCTCCGGTGTTAAATTCACTGATTGTTGATGGCATTATTGCCGGGGTCGGCGGTATACTGACCTTTTTGCCGAACATTTTTATTTTGTTTTTGGCTCTGGCCTTTCTTGAGGACAGCGGCTATATGTCCAGAGTTGCCTATGTTATGGACGGTCTTATGGGGAAGATGGGACTGTCAGGCCGGGCGTTTATTCCCATGCTTCTTGGCTTTGGCTGTACAGTTCCGGCAATTATGTCGGCCAGAACGCTTGAAGATATGCACGACCGGAAACGGACGATCCTTGTAACTCCTTTTATGTCCTGCAGTGCAAGACTGCCGATTTATGTCCTGTTTTCAAAAATGTTTTTCCCGGAATGTCCTACATTAGTGGCGATGTCTATGTACGTCATTGGGCTTGTAGTGGCGATTTTGATTTCTTTGATTGTTGGGAAAGCTGACAAAAAAACAAGCCGCCATTGTCTTTTGATCGAGCTGCCGGAATACAAATCGCCAAATGCCCACACAATTGCTATTTATGTGTGGGAGAAGGTCAAGGATTATCTTATGAAGGCGGGAACGACCATATTTATAGCGTCAATTATTTTGTGGGTTGTTTTAAATTTCGGACCCCATGGTATGGTATCTGATATGTCGGACAGCTTTGCCGCTTATATTGGCCACTTTACGGCACCGGTATTAGCCCCGGCCGGGCTTGGCTACTGGCAGGTTGCCGTGGCGCTCATTTCCGGTATTGCGGCAAAAGAAGTCGTTGTATCAAGCTGCAGTGTCCTTTTTGGAATTGCGAATATTAACTCTGCGGCAGGGATGGTAGCTATGTCCGCCGCCCTTGGAAGCATGGGCTTTGGCGCTCTTAACGCTTTTGTATTTATGGTTTTTTGCCTGCTGTATATTCCCTGCGCGGCAACCCTGGCGACGATTAAAAAGGAAACGAATTCATGGAAATGGTTCGGCCTGGCAATTGTATTCCAGTTGGCCGTAGCGTGGATTGTTTCGGTGCTGATTTTCCAGATCGGAAGTCTGTTTATATAAAACCTTGGGCTATTGTCTATAGAGTTTTATAATCAGGTACGAATTATGTGAAAGGAAACGAAGTAACAGACAGTAAGCTGAACTGTTACGGAAATGGAAAGATGTATCAAATACTTGTCGTAGAGGACGATGCAGATATTAGCGGTCTTCTTGTACATTTGCTAAAGGGAGCAGGATATAACGCTTTGCAGGCATTTTCGGGAAGTGAAGCAAGGCTTTTATTAGAAAAAGAAACGCCGGATCTTATTTTGCTGGATCTTATGCTGCCCGGGCTTTCGGGAGAGGAACTGCTTTGCTGGCTCCGCAGTGAATGTGATGACACTGTTCCTGTACTTGTACTTTCGGCTAAAAATGCTCTTGGCGACAAGGTGTCTCTTTTAAAGGAAGGCGCGGATGATTATATTACAAAGCCCTTTGAACCGGAGGAGGTTATTGCGAGAATCCAGGCTGCCCTAAGAAGAGCAGGCTATGAAAACAGGCAGGTACAGGGCCTCAAAAGGGAGACGGTTGCCTATAAAAAGCTAAGCCTTTATCCGGATTCCAGGAAAGTGATTGCCAATAACAAAGAGCTTGTGCTGACCGCCCATGAATATGATATTTTATATGTACTTATGGAGCAGCCCCATAAAGTATTTTCCCGGGAAGCACTTTATGAGCTTGTATGGCACGGCGGCTATTATGGCGAAAATAACACCGTTAATGTCCATGTGAGCAACTTAAGGCGAAAGCTAAAGGACTGTGGCATTGATGAAGAATATATTCAAACCGTTTATGGGATCGGCTTTAAGCTTAAATAAAATGCTTTGCTGTATGGAAATGCTTTTTATCCCTGCGGAATATAAAAGACAAAAACTTTATGATTTCTTTAAAAGTTCTTTATGACTCATTAAATGCTTTGCAAGTATACTACCCTCAGTTGATAAAGACCGTATGTGTCCTTACCAACAGAGGGTAGTGCCATTTATGATGGACATAAGGAGGTATAAAGCAATGACATGTGTCATAGAAACAAAGAAACTGACAAAAAGGTACGGCCCGGCAATCGCTTTGGACAAGGTAGATCTACATGTCCAAAAGGGTGATATTTATGGGCTTATCGGAGATAATGGCGCAGGGAAAAGCACCCTTTTAAAAATTATTGCCGGTCAGAGCTTTTCATCTGAGGGAGAGCTGTGGATTTTAGGAAAAGACAGCGCAGCCGGGTTAAAAGCTATGCGCCGCAGGCTCGGATGTATGGTAGAACAGCCTGGCTTTTTTCCAAATATGACGGTGGAACAGGTGCTGACTTATTATTGTATTCAAAAAGGAATCACAGATTTCAAAAAGACAGATATAATGTTAGAGCTGACAGGAATTACCCACAAAAGGCGGTGTCAGTGCAGGAAGCTTTCCCTTGGCCAGAAGCAGCGGCTGGGGCTTGCCCTTGCTATGCTTGGGGAACCTCAGATTTTAATATTGGACGAACCAATTAATGGCCTGGACCCCAGCGGTATTGTTGAACTCAGAAGCCTGCTGCAGCGCTTAAACGAAGAAAAAAATATAACAATCCTGATTTCCAGCCATATATTACAGGAATTACAGCAAATTGCCACAAGGTATGGATTTTTAAGCAAAGGAAGGCTTATTGAAGAAATATCCGCAAAAAAACTCCGGGAGAAGTGCCAGAGTTTTATTGAAATTACTGTGTCTGATATTAACCGTTTTGCCGCACTGTTTGAAAAAGGCTTTCCCGGGGAGGATTTTCTTGTGCTTCCAAATCAGCGTCTGAGAATCCTGCACCCTAAAGAAAATGCTGCCGTTTACAGCCGCCTGGCGGCAAAAAGCCAGGTAGACATACTGGAAATGAGTACACATCTAACCTCTCTGGAGGATTATTATATCAATTTAAAGCGAGGTGCCTCCAATGATTAATTATATCCGAAGCGAGCTTTACCGTGCTGCGCGCACCCGGAAGCTTTATTATTTTACCGGAGTACTTATGGTATTGTCGCTGATCCTTCATGTAAGTATTTATTTTTTTAGCCCCAGGTATGCCACGACATCCTTTTCATATTCCAATTTGGTGGCGAATCCCATGATTTTTGGAGTGATGGGTATATGTATTGTTTATTTGCTTTATGAGGACAGCCGGCAAAACGGCAATTTAAAAAATACGGTTGCCTTTGGTATTGGCCGTGGCGCCATATTTATCGGAGAATGTATCACAGCTTTAGCTGTGGCCGTTATTTCCCTGGTTCTTGTGATGGCTGTATGGATAGCAGGAGCTGTCTGCCTCCTTGAACCTGCAGGGCCGGTTGCCTTAAAAGATCTTCTTCTGGAAATCCCAGCGGTATTTTTGATTGCATCCGCAGCTGTGGCTTCTGGTATTTTGTGTATCGGTTTTTTTGAAAAAAGTTTTACCGGATTGGCCGCCTGCATTTGCTTTTGGCTGATTCTTCCAAAAGCCGTCTTTTACCTGGGGTTAAAGAACAAGGTATTTTATCAGATTTCTCTTTTATTTCCAGATAATCTTTTTTATATTAACAAGAGCAATGTGAATATGTCCACCTGCCTGACGGCCTGGGATACCCCGGAGGGAATGGCGGACTGTATTCTTGTCGGGGCGCTGTGGCTGGCAGTCTTTACTGTGGGAGGTGTGCTGATACTGAAAAAAAGAGATCTTTGCTAACGGCCGATGGCCGGGGAGGTACGAATGTTTTACGTAGTTTTAGCCGCTGTTTTTATAGTATTTTGTTATTTTACTGTCCGGTATTTTTTGCTTTTGTATTCTTTGAAGGAAATCAACAAGGAGCTTATGGAATCTTGTGAAGATCTCACCCAAAACCAGATGCTTCATTTACCTGTGCCAGGCCGTGAAGCTAAGGCACTTATAAATACAATCAACGGGCTTTTGTCAGGAATTTTGAGAGAGCGGCAAAGCTATGAAAAACGGGAACGGCAGTTTCAGCAAGAGATCGAAAATATCAGCCATGATTTAAGAACGCCCTTGACGGTTATTCTTGGGTACTTAAAGCTGATTAAAGAGTATGGTCCGGAAAACGGCAAAGATTTTAAAGCGTTTCTGGAAATTATCGGGTGCAAAGCAGAAACAATGGAAAAGCTTGTGACGCAGTTTTATGATTTTTCCAGGCTGAATGCACCGGGGATGAGACTTTTGGTACAGCAGGTAGACGCAGGGCGCTGTCTTAGAGAATGTTTAGCAGGAAATTATGAGCTTTTACAAAAATCCGGCTTAACTGTTGATATAAATATTCCCGGCAAGCCACTTTGGGCCGTTGGTGAAATAATGGCCCTTGAGCGTATTTTTTATAATCTGATTCAAAATGCCGGCCGTTATGCAGGAAAATATTTAGAAATATCCGCCGGATCAGAGGAAGGGGATATTGTTATTCGCTTTGTGAATGACGCACCGGACTTGTCCTTGGAGGATATGGAGCATTTGTTTGACCGGTTTTATACGCAGGATCCTTCCCGCAGCAAGGGCGGCACTGGCCTGGGGCTGACTGTGGCGCGGCTTTTGGCTAAGAAAATGGGCGCCAGCCTGACGGCAGGCTTTTCTTCCGGCTTAAGCGGGCGGTCCGGCAGCAGGAGCGCTAAGACAGATAATGCCATAGACAAAGGCACTGAGGATAATAATAGTACCTGTTCCAAAGCTTTAATGATTGAATTAAGGCTAAAGGGGTGTTTTGGAACATGTGAGGGGAAGTGAATAAAAATTTTAAGGCTGCGCCGAAAGGGCGCAGTTTTTTAATTTAACAGGAAACTTCGTTTCCTGTTAAATTAA
>JAGZDD010000207.1 GCA_018369015.1 Clostridiales bacterium
CAACGGAAAGTGCGGCGCTGCGTGCCGGTGTTGCTGCGTGCCAGTGGCACGCGTCCGGCAACGACCGAAGCGGAGCGTAGACCACGCGTCCAGCAACGAGCGGAGTGGAACGTAGACCGCTTGTTAAGCACCGACCGGAGCGGCAGCGTAGACTGCCGCCGGCACGGAGCAATCTGGCTTTCTCCGTGGTGGTGCCGCGCTCAGCGCGGCATGAATGTTTAGTTATTTTTCCAAAGCTTCCATGGCAGACATAACGCTTTCCGGCGTCATAGGAAGCTTATGGAGATTTATGCCGGCGGCGTTGCGCAGGGCGTCCGCGATGGCCGGCGCCGGAGTATTGACAACAATCTCGCCAATCGACTTAGCACCGTAAGGGCCGCTTGGCTCATAGCTGGATTCAAATTCCACACGGATTTTCCCAATATCAACACGGGAAGGGATTTTGTATTGCATAAAGGAATTAGTCATCATTTTTCCTTTATCACTGTACCTGACATCCTCATACATGGCAAAACCGATACCCTGGGCGAGGCCGCCCTCTGTCTGCACCCGGGCAAGGCTTGTGTTTACAACAGTACCGCAGTCGACAACGCCAACATAATCAAGAACTTCATATTTCCCTGTTTCTTTATCCAGTTCAATCTCCACAAAGCCGGCCATAAGCGGCGGCGGGGATGTCGGGCTGGAATAAAACCCAGAACCGTTGAGGTAATTTCCCAAATAGCTTCCGGCGCTATGAACAGCAATATCATGGATAGAAACCGTTCTTCCTGTGGAAACCTCGATCACCTTTGTTCCGTCAAAATAAAACTTTTTAGGGTTAAACTTTTCCAGAGGCATATCGTATTTTTCCGGATCCATCATTTTAGCTCCCGCAAAAATGATTTTATTTTTCAAGTCACAGGCCGCATTGTAAACAGCCATACCAGTGACATAGGTTGTCGCCGAAGCGTAGGAGCCCGGGTCAAAGGGAGAAATATCTGTGTCCACCTGGGCGATAATAAACTGGTCCATATCCGCTAACAGCGTTTCTGCCGCAATCTGGGTCAGTATCGTATCGCAGCCGGTTCCCATATCTGTGGCGCCAATCTTTAATGTATAATAACCATCATCATTGAGCTTGATTTCTGCGCCTGCGGTATCTACCTTGGCAATTCCTGAGCCCTGCATAGCAATCGCCATACCTACGGCTCTTACCTTGGTATCGCTGATTTCAACTCTCGGATATTTTTTATCCCAGCCGATCATCTGCTTCCCCCGGTAAATACAGCGGTCAAGGGCGGAGCTTGTCAAAGGTTCATTATAATAGGCAGGCATAAGCTCGCCAAAACGCACCATGTTTTTCTCCCGAAGCACCGTAGGGTCCATTTTAAGCTTTACAGCCAGCTCGTTGACTGCGGATTCCAGGGCAAACTGGCCCTGAGTCGCGCCATACCCCCGAAAGGCGGCCGCCGGCATTGTATTTGTATACACGCCCGTATATTTAAATCGGAAAGCCTTTGCCTGATTATATAATGGGATCGATTTGTGTCCGCTAAGGCCGATGGTCGTTGTTCCGTGCTCGCCGTAGGCGCCCTGGTTTGATAATGTCGTCAGTTCAATGGCACGGATGCTTCCGTCATAATCTGCCCCTACCTTGGCGCGGATACACATTTGATGGCGGCTGTTGGATGCCGTAAAGGCTTCCTTCCTGCTGTAAATCATTTTCGCAGCCATCCCGGTTTTTAAAGTAACAATCGCCGGGTAAAATTCTGACACAACAGTCTGCTTCGCCCCAAAGCCGCCGCCAATCCGCGGCTTTACGACACGGATACGTGTCTGAGGAATTTGAAGCGCCCGGGAAAGGATACGGCGCACATGAAAGGGAACCTGGGTTGAGGTGACAACACACAGGCGTCCATTGTGGTCCAGATACGTATAGGTGCGGAAGGTTTCCATCATACACTGTTCCTGGGCCGGGGTTTCAAACTCACTCTCAACAATGACATCACAGCGGCTAAATTCAGCATCCACATCACCGTGCTCTTCCACACCGTCCACAACAATATTTCTTTTATTATTTTCGCCCTGAAAATCATAATGATTAAAATAATCATCATAATTATGGACAATCACCTTGTTATCAATTGCCTTTTTATAATCCAAAAGCGGCTCTAGCACCTCATAGTCCACCTTAATAAGCTTTAACGCCTGAAGGGCGGCTTTTTCGTTGGAAGCGGCAACCAAAGCAACCTCATCACCAACATAACGGACATATTCATCAAGGATAAGCCGGTCATAAGAGGACATTTCCGGATAAGTCTGGCCGGCATTTGTAAAGCGCACCTTTGGAACATCCTTATAGGTTAGGACGCAGGCTACCCCTTTAACCATAGACGCCTTAGACACATCAATATCCCGAATACGCGCATAAGCGTGAGGACTCCTAAGAGCCATAACGATCAGACATTCCTTCGGGGCCAGATCGTTGGTATACAATGGTTTTCCCGTCACCAAAGACATGCCGTCCACCTTGCGCACGGGTCTGCTCACATATCTCATTCTTCTACCCCCATGTATTTTTTAACTGCCCGAAGCTGGCTCATATACCCGGTACAGCGGCACAGATTTCCCGCCAGATAATGTAAAATATCCTGCTCCGTAGGATTTTTAAGCTCTTTTTTCATGGCAATAATATTCATAATAAGGCCCGGGCTGCAAAATCCGCACTGATCCGCCCCTTCATCCACAAGAAGAGAACCGATAAGCTTTGCCTCTTCCTGAACACCTTCCAGCGTCGTCACATTTTTATTATTACAGCGCATAGCGGGAACGCTGCAGGACAATACGGATTTCCCTTCCAGCCATACGGTACAAAGGCCACAGTTTGTCGTATCGCAGCCACATTTAACGCTCTTATACCCTGCATCCCGCAAAACATCCATAAGCATATCATCGGGAGCACAGTGGATTTTTTTCTTCTCGCCGTTAATATTAATATGTATCAGCATCCCTCTACCTCCTTTAATGCGCGTTTTAATAGCACGGCGGCAATCTTTGCACGATAGCCTGCACTGGCGCGCATATTAGAGCCAAAGGAAACCTCGGATAAAAGAATTTCTTTCGCCTGTTCGGCAAGCTCCCCTGTATCGGCGCTGACATTTTTCGCAGCACCGCTTAAATAATCCGAAGTTTCTTTTGCACAGACGGCCTTTTGAGGTCTTGCACCTACAGATACGCTGTACTGTCCGTCTGTTTTTGATACCGCCAGATTTACAATGGGGAAATCAGCCTCAGCATTGCGAAACATCTGATAGCTCGCCTTCACAGGCGCTTTTTTTATAATAAGCTTTTCAAGAATATCCTTTTTGTAAGGCATATTCATAAAATCTGAGAGACTTATTAAGCCTTCCTTATATAGCTTCACATGGGTGTCTAAAACCATCAGCGGGGTCAAAAAATCCGAAAAGCCAAAGCGTGCGTAAACGGAGCCGCCCACGGTAACTACATTGCGAAACTGTACGCCGATAATGGGCGCTACCGCGCGGCTTAATATACCGCCAAAATTTTCCTGTAAAAGACTGCTCGTCTCCACGCTGCGGTAGGTTGTCATTGCTCCGATTTCAATAGACTCCCCTGTATCCCGGATATAATCAAGCCCCACATCCGACAGATCCACCGCCGTATTTATTCTCTTGCTGCCCATGCGCAGCCACGCGCAGCCGGCAACAATATGGTTTGTCTTGCGCGCAGTCAGAACCTCATAGGCTTCTTCAAGACTTTGCGGCATTGCATAATCTTTTGCAGTAAACATCATTTCCTCCTTATTGGCCTGATTTTTGGCCATCAGGTATCCCCCTGCGGGATTTCCTCCTTATCAGCCTGATTTTTGGCCACCAGGTATCCCCCTGCGGGATTTCCTCCTTATCGGCCGCCTTTTCAGGCAATCGTTTCGATGTATTTAATCATTTCATCTAAATAGCTATGGGAAAATTCCTCAATCGCGCCGCGGTCGCAAAGTCCTGCAATCTCAGGTTCAATAGGGAGGGCCGCATAGGACGGGATTGCCAGAGCGCTGGCCATTTCTTCCCCTTTGCCTTCACCATAAATATAAATCTTTTTACCGCAGTCCGGGCAAAGCAGGTAGCTCATATTCTGCACAAGGCCCACGACAGGAATATTCATCTGTTTTGCCATGTTGTAGGCTTTCTTAACAATCATTTCCACAAGCTCCTGAGGACTTGTCACAATGACAATCCCACTTACTGGCAGGGATTGGAAAACCGTCAGCGGCACATCGCCGGTTCCAGGAGGCATATCGACAAGAAGATAATCTAATTCTCCCCAAACAACCTCATTCCAAAACTGCTTTACAACGCCCGCCAATACCGGACCTCTCCAAATCACCGGGGTTTCCTCATCATCAAGCATCATATTAATGGAAATAATCTTGATCCCGCCGGGCGTCTCGGCCGGAAGTATTCCCTGATCATTGCCTAAAGCCTGTTCGTGAATCCCAAACATTTTTGGAATCGACGGCCCTGTAATATCAGCATCAAGAATACCTACCTTGTACCCTTTCTTGTTAAGCAGCACTGCCAGTTCACTGGTCACAAGGGATTTTCCAACGCCGCCCTTGCCGCTCACAATACCAAGGACATGCTTTACATGGCTGAATTTATTTTCCTCCACCTTAAAACTTTCTTTTCTTGAACTGCAGTCCGCCTGTGAACAGGAGCTGCAATTACTGCTGCTGCATTCGCTCATTTCATAACTCTCCTTTCCTTATTATTGCCGTGTTTTTCACGGCATCCAGGTATCCCCTTGCGGGGTTTCCTTATTATTGCCGTGTTTTTCACGGCATATAGATATGATACCCAACTGAGCTTTTAAAGTGCTAAAAATGATTTTAAAAGAATCAGTAGATGGCCGGCCTGTTCCATTCGGCCTGCGACTGTATCGACCTTGCCGCTCTTTAGATCATGGATAGCCACATATTCATGGTATTCATATTCTTTCACAAATACCTCGTCATAATACGCAGTTACAAGTAATTCGTTGTTAAATAACCCGAGAAAGCTTCCATACTTTCCCTCATAGGACAGTTCCCACCCTTCGTCATTCAGACAAAGAATCCGCTTTACTGGTGCTTCCTCACCATCTGGGCACCAATATACCTTAAGGGCCGGAATATCATAAAAAATTTCCCCGTCCTCAGGAACTATATACTCTGCCAGTATATGGAGCATATCTTTGCCGTCCTTATCCTTGTATATTCCTACAATCTGTTCTTTACCTGTACAAAGCTGACGTCTGCGGTAAATAAGCATATCATCCTTTGTATCAAGTAATCGTACGTAATCAAAGTCCTCTCTACCTCCTGCAACCCTCCGAAAACCGGCAAAGCCGTCGTCTTTTATATGGGCAATCATCTCATCCACGCAAGCCACGGCAATCTCACTCATGCCGTCACTGTCCTCCTGGGCTTCTTCTTTATAAAAGGTTTCATAAATCACTGTAGGCACTTGATTCATAAGCCGTACCGGAATATCCTCGGTCAGCGAATCAAAGTGATGATCCCGGATAGGATATTTTTTTGCGGTTCTTAGCTCATAGAGATAGCGGACATTCACATAGCGCCGCCCTTCATCTCTAAGACCATATTTTTGAAGTATCTGCGTGTCTGCTTTTACCTCATCTGTAATAATAAGGTAATCTTCGTTGAGAGAATAAATATTGATAATTTCGCCTTCAGGACGAATCAGTATATCCGAAGAAATTTCCCATGTCTTTTTATCAATTTTGCGTAGCCTGAGCCTGTAATCGGCCAGGACATTCACGGCATAAAAAAATCCTGGCATCTGTCCGTAGGTCCGAAAGGATTCCCACAGGCGGGTATAATCCAGGGATATTAAACGCTTCACTTCCCGGCTGTCAAGCTCCATTCTCTCAATGGAACACAGATCCTTTATTTCATTTTTCTGATCCAGCGCATAAATCATATAATCTTCATTAAGCTCAAGTACTTCAATTTCCCGGCTGAATGTATCACGCAGGTCAATACGTTCCATAAATTATCGTCTCCTTGAAAATAGAACTGTATGAATGGATATATAGCGGATCTTTGCAGCAAGCCAAAAACCTCTTATTCGCAGTATAATATCCGCTCTGCGGATATTATACCATGGCCGCAAACGGCCATACTATGGGCTCCGCCTGGATGCGTACTTACGCGCAGCAGATGGCTCGCTAATGCTCGCCGCGCGT
>JAGZDD010000208.1 GCA_018369015.1 Clostridiales bacterium
ACAGGAACTGTTTCTGAAAAAGAAATTTGCCTGCTCCTTTATGATCAGGGAGTACTTTCTAAGGATGACGGCGACTATGAGAAGCTGGCCGGAGATATCGTTAATGCCCGTGGTTTTATTTATGATAAGATTGAGAGCATGGAGATTACCCCGGATATGCTGGCGTTAGATATATGCTCCGGTGCCGTTGTTGTTACAGACCCAAACAGCGGAAAGGTTAAAGCGCTTGTTTCGTATCCAAGTTACGACGCTAACCGAATTTCAGATCCGGAATACTATTCATCACTGCTGAATAATGAGTCGCGCCCCTTATTTAACCGGGCAACCCAGCAGACAAGCGCGCCCGGATCCACTTACAAAATGCTCTCTGCGATTACTGGGCTTGAAGAAGGTCTTATCGATGTAGACACAACCGTTTATGATAAAATAACTTTTGATAAAGTATCGCCAAGCCCTTCCTGCTGGAATAAAGCGGGACACGGCAGCGTAAATGTTAGCCGGGCAATCGGTGTTTCCTGCAACTATTTCTTCTACGATTTAGGATATAATGCCTCCCTGACAGAGGATGGAAAGGAAAATGACCAAAAAGGGCTTGAAACGCTGGCAAAATATGCGAAGCTGTTTGGTTTCGGACAAACGACTGGCATCGAGATTGGGGAGGCACAGCCAAATATTTCCGATGAATCCAGTGTCCGTTCCTTTATTGGACAGGGAACAAATAACTATACGCCAACCCAGGTCAACCGTTATACGGCGGCTGTGGCCAACGAGGGCAGTGTTTATAATCTGTCGCTTGTCGATAAAATTGCGGACAGTGAGGGAAACGTGATTGAGGAGTTCCCTTCTGAGACACTGAATGACCTGACCGGAACTGTCCATGACTCTACATGGAACGCAGTACACCAGGGAATGTGGCAGGTTGTCAATGATACGACGAGCTACCGGGATGTTTTTACAAGTCTTGATGTGGAGGTTGCCGGAAAATCAGGAACCGCCCAGGAATCCGAGTTAAAGCCGGATCATGCGTGGTTTACCGGGTTTGCTCCGTACAGCGACCCGCAGGTAGCGGTGACGGTTTTGATTTCCAACGGTTATGGCTCTACAAATGTTGTAGATACGTTCAGGGATTCTATTGCCGCTTACTTTAACCTGCCGCTTTATAATTCGGTAAAGGATACTCAGAATACAAGTAATGAACGCCATGCGCGTATGCCGATTAACTATACAAGCGGCGGCGCTGCGATGGACGATGGCGCTGATTAATCAGACAAAAGCACCTAAGAAAAATAATGGAAAGCCAGCAGACAGGTATGCCGCTATCAGGCGGCATACCTATAGCGGACTCTTTTGGCGAAGCAAAACTCCAAAGGAGTCCGCGAAGATTACTGTTTACAGCCTGGCTAATCACTCGCTGATTAGCCAGGCCTGACAGTGATTCAGGAGTGAGCAGGCTCCTTTTGCGGAGCAAAACTCTAAGTAAGCCTGCGATGCTACTATTCTCAGCGAGAAGCCGTGAATAGTAGCATAAAGCATTTTCTATATGAATAAATTAGGTGCAGTTGTTTGACAATTTGTATAAAGTGTATTATATTTAGTATGCTTCATAACAATGATATGCTTTCTTAATTTATTCATAGGATTTATCATTTTGGAGGGAATCGCTATGAGTGAAGTATTTGTTATTACGTCAGGGAAGGGCGGTGTGGGAAAAACGACCACATCTGCAAATATTGGAACCGGACTTGCAATGATGAATAAGAAAGTTGTATTAATTGATACCGATATTGGCCTGCGCAATCTGGATGTTGTTATGGGGCTGGAAAACCGCATTGTCTATAATTTGGTCGATATTATTGAAGGGAACTGCCGGATCAAGCAGGCCCTCATACGCGATTTGCGGTATCCAAATCTTTATTTACTGCCCTCGGCCCAGACAAAGGATAAGAGTGCAGTATCACCGGAGCAGATGAAAAAGCTCATTGAACAGCTCCGCTTAGATTTTGACTATGTGATCCTTGATTGTCCGGCAGGCATTGAGCAGGGCTTTAAAAATGCCGTTGCCGGAGCTGACAGGGCGCTGGTAGTTACGACCCCGGAAGTATCGGCAATCCGGGATGCGGACCGTATTATCGGCCTTTTGAAGGAATACCGTATGGAGCGGGTGTCACTTATTGTCAACCGCCTGCGCTATGATATGATACGCAGGGGAGATATGATGTCTGTGGATGATGTCGTTGATATATTGAATCTGGAATTGATTGGTACGATCCCTGATGATGAGAATGTTGTGATTTCCACCAACCAGGGAGAGCCTCTTGTGGGAACAAATACAATGGCCGGACAGGCTTACCGGGATATATGTGAACGTATTCTTGGAAAGGATGTTCCTGTGATTACATATAAATGTAAAAGAGGTGTCCGTTACCGATTGCAAAACCTTTTTGGCAGAGTGTAGTAAGGAGGTTTTGTAAATGAAATTCTGGCGTTTTTTCCACAGGCGAGCTTCCGGCAATATTGCTAAGGACCGGCTGAAGGTTGTCCTTGTATCGGACAGGGCCAACTGCTCTCCAGCGGTTATTGAAAATATCCGTGAGGATCTTTTGAATGTCCTGGCGAAATATGTGGAAGTCGATACTGGTAAGATTGATATAGAAATTATACAGGCTCCCGATAACCCCGAGGTGGCGCCGTCGCTGGTGGCCCGCGTGCCTTTGCGGGAAGCGAAGCCAATGCACTTACAGGAGAAATATGATAAAGCGATTTAAGTACTTTCTGCATGGCCTTTTGCGGTATGATTTTAGAAAATATGATATAAAGCTTGTTCTGGTGGTACTAGCCCTGTGCGTCATCGGAATACTGACGATTAACAGCGCGGCTGACGGATTTGCCCCTAAGCAGGTCATGGGTGTGTGCGCCGGGATTGCCGCCATGATATTTTTTTCGTTAATTGATTATAATTTTATTGCAAATTTTCAGTGGATTTTGTATGCTATTAATATAGTCATACTTGTGGCCGTTCTGTTTTTAGGAATCAATGTCAATGGGGCAACACGCTGGTTTTCCCTTGGGCCTTTAGGTACATTGCAGCCGTCAGAATTTGCAAAGATATTTATGCTTATTATATTTGCCAAATTCATTAATGACAATAAAGACAGAATTAACCGTTTTTCGACAATTATGATTACAGGAATACTTTATGCCGTACCTCTTTTTCTTATCTTAGAGGAGCCGGATTTGTCCACAACTCTTGTCTTTGTTTTTCTTTTCTGTGTGCTGATGTTTGTGGGCGGACTTAGCTTTAAGATTGTGGGAGGAATACTGGCAGCGGTTATTCCCTTGGGAGGCTTGTTTTTGTGGTATGTTACACAGCCCTTCCAGGTGCTTTTAGACGAATACCAGCAGACACGTATTATGACATTTTTAAACCCGTCGGAGTATTTGCTAACAACCTATGCCCAGCAGTACAACTCTGTAATGGCGATAGGCTCCGGTATGCTTACAGGCAAGGGCCTTAATAACAATACACTGACATCCGTAAAAGGCGGAGATTTTATATCTGAACCCCAGACAGACTTTATATTTGCCGTTTTGGGAGAGGAACTGGGATTTGTAGGGAGCTGTGTGGTGATTGGCCTTTTATTGTTTATTGTCATTGAATGTCTGCTGATCGCAAAAGATGCGGCGGATATGACAGGACGCCTGATCGCTTGCGGTGTTGCCGCGATTATTTCCTTTCAGGCATTTGTCAATATTGGCGTGGCGACGGCAATATTGCCAAATACAGGGCTGCCGCTCCCTTTTGTCAGCTATGGACTTAGTTCATTGCTGTCGAATTTTATTGGTATTGGTTTGGTTTTAAATGTGGGATTACAAAGAAACAGGAGGTAGATATTAATGAATATCGGATTAGTTGCACATGATGCAAAAAAGAAGCTGATGCAGAATTTCTGCATTGCTTACAGAGGAATTTTAAGCAAACATGAATTATATGCCACAGGAACGACAGGAAGAACCATTGAAGAGGTCACAAATCTTAGCATACACAAGTTTTTACCAGGCCCTCTTGGCGGAGAACAGCAGTTGGGAGCACAGATCGAGCACAATAATATTGACCTTTTGATTTTTTTGAGAGATCCTATGAATGCACAATCCCATGAGCCAAATGTCCATGAGATTGTTAAGCTTTGTGATATGCACAATATCCCTATTGCAACAAATCTTGCAACTGCAGAACTTTTAATTAAGGCGTTAGACCGGGGCGATCTGGAATGGCGGGAGTTTTATAAATGAAACAAAGGATTTTGATTGCTGCATGCGCTGCGGCTATGGTATTTTCCGGCTGTCAGCCGTCTACGGCATTGCTTAACCGGTATTCTGAGCTGGATTTGCTTGGAAGTTCGGATGTTTTAAGTTTGGTAGATCCACAAAAGGCGGATGGTTTTGCCAGTGATCTGGCAGTTGTTTCTGTAGCAGATAATGAGGCATCTGTGGATGACAAAACGATTGTGACGCCGGCTGCGCTGTTGATCCGAACGGACACCAATGAGGCACTTTATTATAAAAATATTTATGAACCGCTGGCTCCGGCGAGCCTGACAAAGCTTATGACCGCTTTGCTTGTTATGGAGCATGGCAGTCTTGATGAAGAGATTACAATTACCCAGGAAATGGTAGATATTAATAATCCGGAGGCTCAAATGGCCGGTTTTGTTCCGGGAGATAAAATTAGTGTGAGGGATATGCTTTATTGTATGCTTGTGTATTCAGGCAATGACACATCCAATGCCCTGGCTGTTTATATTTCCGGCTCTGTGGAAAAATTTGCGGAGCAGATGAACGCCCGGGCAAGAGAGCTAGGTGCGCTTCACACAAATTTTGTTAACGCCTGCGGCCTTGATGTGGACGGCCATCTTACCTGTGCCTATGACTTGTATTTAATGTTTACGGAGTGTATGAAGCATGAGGAGTTTTCCGACGCTTTAAGCAAAGCGTCTTATACGGTGAATTATATGAATAGCGCCGGCGAGGCTGTGAGCAAAACCTTTGATACTACAAATCTCTATTTTGCTGGCCTGTATGATCCTCCAGAGGAAGTTACGGTTCTTGGCGGAAAAACCGGAACGACGGGCAATGCCGGGGCATGTCTTATGCTGTCTGTCAAAGACGCAGACGGAGCGCCCTATACGGCTCTTGTTTTAGGAGGAAGCGACAAACCGGAATTGTATCAACAAATGAGTAATTTATTATCAATAATTCAGAAAAAGTGATTGTATTTTCGTGTATTTTGTACTATAATTGATGTATGTTATATATTTCTAATATATAAAAAATGTAACCACTAGGAGGAGAGTACGATGATACAAATTATTTCAGGTGTAAAAGGAAAAGGCAAGACAAAATATCTTATTCAGAAGGTAAACGATGCGGTGAAGGGGTCGAAAGGAAATATTGTTTACCTTGATAAAAATAATAAACATATGTACGAACTCAGTAACAAGATCCGTTTAGTTAATGTTAAGGATTTCCCAATTGACAATTACGACAGCTTTTTGGGTTTTGTCTGCGGTTTGATTTCACAGGATCACGATCTTGAGGCGATGTATCTGGATAGCTTTTTAAGTATTTCACTGGTGACTGAGGACTATGTAGGCTACGTGCTCACACAGCTTGATAAGATTTCAAATTCTTTCAATGTTGATTTTGTTATCAGTATTTCCATTGATGCGGAAAATATTCCAGACGAATTCAAAGACAAGATCGTTATTTCTTTATAAAGGCTAACTATTCATTCTCAGACATAGGGTGTTTAGCCCGAATCGAGGATTGATCGGCGATGAGCAGCGTTAAATGCGTGAAGCCGGGAGGCATGGCTGAATAGTTACGATTTTAGATAATATATAATTATGAGAAGATACCGTACGCAGTTTTCATAAATGAACGCAGCGTGCGGTATTTTTTACTATGAAAGCTATCAAGTGGGCAGGCGCAGGGGCAAGTTTACTTGACCCTGTATCTGCACATTTGATAACCCCAAGGTATGAGGACGGTTGCTGCGTGCCTGTGTTGCTAAGCGCCGGTGGCGCTTGTCCAGCAACGACCGGAACGGAGTGTAGACCACGCGTCTAGCAACGACCGGAGCGAAGCGTAGACCTGCCGTAGGCAGCGGAAAGTCCGGCGCTGCGTGCCTGTGACACGCGTTTAGCGCCGACCG
>JAGZDD010000209.1 GCA_018369015.1 Clostridiales bacterium
TGTGTTTTTGGTAAGTTATAGGGATATTATGAGCAGTGGTCCGGCCGGAGGGAATGAACAGTAACAGTGAACAGCTAAATACCCCGATTTTACATCGGGGTATTTGACTTACATTGGGATTGTACTATCCGGCTATTTTTTTCCGGTTCCTTTTCCAAGCTTGCGCCACAGTGTCGTCCGGCTGATACCAAGATAGGAACAAAGTTTATCTTTGTCATTTCCAAAATCGGCTAAAAGTCCGCGAAGATAGTCGGATTCTAATTGCTTTAAGCTTTCATGGCCGGGAGTGGCAGCAGTGCTCCTTTTTGGCCCGGTTTCATATTTTAGAAGCATCATAGAGTGAATAAACTCCTCGGATAAACGATAATTTTCTGCCAAAAGGACAATTCTTTCGGCAAAATTATGCAGCTCCCGGACATTTCCCGGCCAATCGTAGGCGCTAAGCTCCTTAAAGATATGATCGCCCTTCCAGTAAATCGCTCTTTTTTCTTTTAAAGCGACTTCTTGGAGGAAGCTTTTAAATAGCGGGATAATATCTTTGGGCCGTTCTTTAAGCGGTGGAATAACAAGATCCAGCACAGACAGCCGGTAATACAGGTCCTCTCTAAAGCCTCCGGTTTCTACAAGAGAGCATAATGTTTTATTTGTGGCAACAATAACGCGGACGTCTACGGGAATCATTTTTTCACCGCCGATACGGCGGATTTCTTTTTCCTGGAGAACTCTTAGCAGCTTTGCCTGAAGGCTTAAGGGCAGCTCAGCAACCTCGTCCAGAAAGATCGTACCTTTATGCGCAAGTTCAAAAAGCCCTTTTTTCCCTGAGGAAAGCGCTCCTGTAAAAGCCCCTTTTTCATATCCGAAAAGTTCACTTTCTATAAGCGATTCTGTAAATGTCGCGCAGTTGATAGCAACAAAAGGGCCGTTCGCCCTGAGGCTGGCATTATGAATACTCGAAGCTAAAACCTCTTTTCCTGTTCCTGTAGCCCCGCAGATCATAATCGTAGCAGAGGATTTTGCATATTTTTTTGCGCGTTCAATGATCACTGCCATTTTTTCGTCTTCGTAAATCATGTCTTCAAAGCGGGTTTTGGCAGTAAGCCCCCGTTCTTTATTTTGAACACGTATAGACATTTCCATATTTTCAATATCGTTAATATTATTAATCATAGCGGTGTACTGCAACACGTCATCAATAATTACCGGAATCAGATTGACGATATAATTTTTCCCCTGGATCATCAGCATTTGATTGGAAGGAAGCTGGACGATCTGCTCCATTTCCATATCAAAAAGCAGGGTCAGGTCGTCGTACTTTTTTTCATGGAAAAATAACCGCTGGGCCGTTTGATTATATTTTAGGATTTTTCCGTTTTCGTTGGCAATAATAATGGCTTCAAAAACAAGATTAGTAATATCCTCAATAAAAGCATTTTTAGACTGCTCCATAATTGATGCGGATGTGGCAAAAAGCGCCCTGGTAATCGTATTTTGATAGCAGTCATTGTCAATTTTAAACACTTTGTGGGGGATATGGTATTCCTCGGCAATGGCGCATGGCTCTACATCGCCAATGATGAAATCAATATTTTTCCCGGTCAGATCTGCCATAATTTCCCTGAGACTTTGCGTATGGTATATTTTATAATAAATATAGTAAATACTTCCGAGATCTAATTCGGTTTTCTGGTTTTTGTAGTTTTTATTTTCTGCGATAGAACCGATTTCTACAAGCGCGATTCTTCGGTAGCCCTGGGCCTGGCAGAATTTAAGCTGCTCTAAAATGTCGGATAAGTCATATTCTAGCTGAAAGATTGGAATTTTTATCCCGTTTCCGAATAAATATTGAGCCAGGCTTCCACGGGTTAATATCCCATAGATTGTATGCCGGGAAGTTATTTCCTCAATTTCTTTTAGGAGCCTGGCGCATGGTCTTGATACGATAAAACGGTAGATATACTGACTTATTTCAGGGCAATTTTGGATGATATGTTCTTCTTCCGGCACGATCGCAAGAAAATTATTATAAAGTTTTTGTTCCATAAGACACCTCCCTGATAACAGTTTACTATAATTGTTTCAATTTTGAAATGAAATTTTCAATTTTGTAATAAAAAACAAGATAGGTTTAAAAAAGTACTGAAATATAGCGCAAAAATCAAGGCTTAAGATTGGCATTGGATTTGCTTTATATAAAGGCAAAAGGAGGAGGCGATGGTTTGTTTCATTATGTATTATTTCAACTGAAACCGGAGCTGACGGCTGACGTTATGGAAAGTCTCTATGAGTGTACGTATGCCCGGCTTAAGGAAACTCTGCCGGGGGTCATTGGAACATCCTTTCGGAGAAATTGTATTTTACGGGAGTGTAATATGGATGTGATGATTACGGTGCATTTAAAAAGCAGGGAGACGCTTAGCCAGTATTTACAGCATCCGCTGCATTTGAAATTTATTGAAAGTACCCATGATTATGTGGCGCAAAGAGTTTCCTTTGATTGGGCAGGGGAGGAGGAAGATAATGATTAACGGAATTTTACTCAATGATTTGGACAATGTTGTTACAGTGACCGGGGATATTTCCACGGGGGAAGCGGTTTGTTATATCCGCGGAGGCAAAACGTGTAAGATTACGGCGGTGGAGCATATACCGCAGTTCCACAAAATTTCGGTTACGGATATTGAAAAAGGCAGCGATGTGATGAAATATGGGGAGCGGATTGGCTATGCAACAAAAAATATTTCACAGGGCCAGCATGTACATACCCACAACGTGGATAACCAATGAGAGGAGGCGGTAATTTATGAAATTTTATGGCTACAAACGTTCTGACGGAAGCGTGGGGATCCGCAATCATGTTCTTATTTTACCCGGCTGTATCTGTTCCGCAGGGGCGGCACGGAAAATCGCACAAAAGGCGGAGGGTGCGATATATCTTTACAATCCCAATGGCTGTGCGCAAAATTCATGTGATACTGCGCTGACATTGGAAATACTGTCCGGCATGGTTGCAAATGGGAATGTTTACGGCGCCTTGATCGTCGGGCTGGGCTGTGAAATTATCCAAAAAGAGCGCTACATGGAGGCGATTCGCAAAAAGACGGATAAGCCGGTTTATTACATCAGTATTCAGGAAGAAGGCGGTATCGGCAGAACTGTTGAAAAGGGTATAACTCTCGCAAATAAGCTGCGCCGGGAGGCGGATCTTTGTCAGCGGGAGGAATGTGATATTTCTCAGCTTATTTTAGGGATGGAATGTGGAGGTTCTGACCCGACGTCCGGCTTTTCTGCAAATACTGTGTTGGGAAATACATCCGACCGCATTGTAGATATGGGGGGAACAACGGTTTTGAGCGAAACACCCGAGGCTATAGGCGCTGAAAATATTTTAATGCGCCGCGGAATCACACCCGAGGTCGGGCAAAAACTTTACGATACAGTTAAGGCATGTGAGCAGCTTTATCTTGATGCGGGAGAAGATATACGAAGCACAAATCCGTCTCCCGGGAATAAGGCTGGAGGGATTACAACTCTGGAGGAGAAATCTTTGGGATGTATTCATAAAAGCGGAACAAAGCCTTTTACAGATGTTATTGGCTATGGAGAAAAAATTACAAAAAGAGGTTTGTTATTTATGGACAGCACAGCCTATGATGTGGCCTCTACAGTGGCAAAAATAGCGGGCGGCGCGCAAATTATAGCATTTACGACCGGCAGGGGAACTCCTGTGGGCAATGCTGTGGCTCCGGTGCTTAAAATTACAGGGAACCATGAGACGTTTGAGTGGCTTAATGACATCATTGACGTTGATACAAGCGCCAGCTACCGCGAGGGCGTGCCTATTGAAACTCTTGGAAAAGAACTTTTGGAAACAATTATCGATGTATGCAATGGCAAGCTGGTAAAGGCAGAAGAAAATGAAATTTCAGATATGGCTATTAACCAGCTTCACAGCTATTGCTGACGTATGGCGTGATATTGGAGGAGGAGACGCTTTATGAAAATATTAAAAACTGTACAGAAAATTCCGGGAGGACTGATGGTGGTGCCGCTTTTTCTGGGGGCTGTGATCAATCTTGTATGTCCTCAGATTTTGGATATTGGAGGGATGACGACAGCCACCTTTAAAACGGGCTCTTCAGCATTTATCGGAGCCAGTCTTATGTGTGTAGGCTCTCAAATTAATATAACGAAGGTTGGCGAGCCGCTAAAACGCGGCGCTGTGCTGCTGCTTGCTAAATTTCTGGCCGGTTTTCTGCCAACACTCATTGTTTCTCAGATTTTTGGCCCCGGCGGTGTTTTAGGGATCACCCCGTTAATGCTTTTGGCCGCAGTGACGAACAGCAACGGCGGTATGTATTTAGGCTTAATGACTAATTTTGGCGATGAAAATGACCTTGGCGCCCAGTCGCTCCTTGGAATTAATGACGGGCCGTTTTTAACTTTGCTGGGAATGGGGCTGGCAGGGCTTGCAAGCTTTGACTGGATGGCTCTTTTAGGCTCTGTAGGTACTTTAATTGTCGGAATTGTATTGGGAAATATCGACCATGATATACGGGATTTTTTACAGCCGGGCGTTTTATTTACATTGCCGTTTCTCGCCTTTTGCCTTGGAACCGGGCTGAATCTGAAAAATATTGTGACAGGAGGCTTTACGGGGATTTTTCTTGGAATTTTAGTTGTTGTTCTGACAGGCTTGTTTACAATATCGGCAGATAAGTTTATCTTGAAAAGACCTGGTTACGCGGGGGCGGCATTATGCACAACGGCCGGCAATGCCGTAGCGACGCCGGCGATTTTAGGCGAGGTTGCCCCCAATCTGGCAGACCAGGTGGAGGCGGCCACGGCGGCTGTAGCTACTGCTGTAATTGTTACCGCAATTCTTTGCCCGATTGTAACAAGCTTTATGGCAAAAAAATTCGGCTGCCCGGCAGAAACAAAACGACTGGCAGCACAGTCACAAAATACTGGTAAAAAAGAAGAATGATTAAAGACAGACTTTGTGCCGTTGTAGAATAGTTGCAAATTTACCGGAAATTTATAGAGTTTGAATGTGCTATAAACATGTGATATAGTAATATATAGAAAAGGGAAAGCCAGAGACATACGGGCCTACCCTCCGATGTTTATTGACATTGTCTCAAGCGAGGCCAGCCGTCACTATTGATAGTAGTGGCGGCTATTTCTTTGGAGCTTTTGCTTTGCAACCGTTGACGCTTCGCTTCAACGGTTCGCGTCAGTCGCCAAGCTGATGGGTAAGCTTCCCGGTTTGGCTCGTTGTCTCGCGAAAAAAGTGTCCGCGAACTCCTACATCAAGTTCTTACGCGAGAGCAGAGTGTTTAAGGCTGGCCTGGATAATGCGCTATTGCATATTAAAATCAATATCATATCGTGTGCCGTGAGAAAATAAAACCCCTGTAGTGAGCTGGACGCTGAGAATACAGGTATTTATATCATTAAAATCATTATGACCGTTATCAATCCATTCTGCAAATGCAGCTCTTAATTTTTTTGCGATTTCTGCGTTTTCGGGCTTCTCAAAATATCCAAGATTTACAGCATTGCCATGAGCAGTGAACCATTCTCCTGCGATAGCGACTGCCGGATTTGCTTCAATTTGCTTCATTTTTCGGGAAAGCGCATAGGTAATTATGTAAAATGTCTCATTAAAATATAGTGCATTGACATAACGTACATGGGGGATTCCCTCCTGGGTTGTCGCTAATGCAATGATATTATCTTTCCCAAAGCGTTCCTCCATGATTTTTCTTGTCTGGCCATATAGTTTTGCCATAGATTATACCTCCTCCCATACATTAAATACTATTCATAAGCGCATAAATTCTTACTAATATTTATCCCTTGTGAATACTTGGGTAAATAGCCGGATATATATGAATATTTGGTTTTTATTATAACTTATAAATCTATGGGGTGTAAAGTGAAGTTATAAATTTGCCCCTGTGTCTGCCCACTTGATAACTTTCATAGTAAACTTTCATGCCGCGCTGCGCGCGGCACCACCACGCATGAAAGCCAGATGGTTCCGTGCCTGCGGCACTCCAC
>JAGZDD010000210.1 GCA_018369015.1 Clostridiales bacterium
TCAAAACTTCCCCGGACCCCGCTGGTATCGTAAACGCTTTGGCTGTCCAATCGGCTCAAAAGAATACCGGCACATGCAAAAATCAGTAAAAAACAAAATATCGATGTCCGAATTTTCATAACTATCCCCGCATATTTTATGTACAGTTGATGTAATATATGCAGCAGGGAAAAAATTCAGAACACCGATATCCGGGCAGCCCTTCCGTTGTATAAGCTGACCGTAAATAATTACAAGCACTGCCTATTTTAATTGCGCTGGCTAAACACACATCCGCAATAGTTTTGCCGGTACAGCCCGTACTGGGCGGACAGCTCTATAGAACGTTTATAGCCGTTTTTTTTCTTAAAGTCGGAAGGCAAATGGGCGATGCCGTATTCTTTTGCCAGCGCCTCCCCGATCTCGTTGAGCTTCCCGGCATTTTTCATCGGGCTTATGGTCAGCGTTGTTGTAAAATAATCAAAGCCCATTTCTTTGGCAAGAGCCGCAGCTTCTCTTAGACGCAGTTCATAGCATTTAAAGCAGCGCTCCCCGCCCTCCGGCGCGGACTCAAGCCCCCGGGCCATGGCATAAAACCGCTCCGTATCATAGGCGCCCTCAATAAAGGACACCGGATGTCTCACAGGAAGCTCGCCGATAAAGCGCTTCTGCTCCTGCGCCCGCTTTTCATATTCTTCGGCAGGATAAATATTGGGATTATAATAAAAAACTGTGATTTTAAAATATTCCGATAAATATTCCAGTGTATAGCTGCTGCACGGCGCACAGCAGCTATGGAGCAACAGCGTTGGCACCCTGTTTTCCCGAACACAGTTCTCAACTACCTTATCCAGCTCTTTTTGATAGTTTACTTTATTCATTATGAATGAGTTCCCCTTCCATAATAAGGTAACAGCGGCGGCTATTGCCATATTTAACAATAGCCGCCGCTGACTGCCTGAACTTTAAGGTAACTATTCAGCCGCGATAGCGGCAGTGAGCAGCGTTAGCTGCGTGAATCCGGGATACATATCTGAATAGTTACACTTTAAGAAAAAACAGGCCCTAGTTACTATTTTCATTGCTTTACTGCTGGTTCTGCTGCTCCTGAAGAACCTCGTGGGTCGGGATCTGCTCGCCATTTATATAAGCTGAAATCGCCGGCCACACATCACCGGTTTCCTGCTGCAGCTTCCACAAAGCTACTCCGGCTAAATCATACTGATTCATCAGCTCGAGCTTTGCTGCAATAGACTCTTTATCCTCGAGCCACATACTGTAAGTCACGCCGTTTAACGCCGAGGTATAATATCCGTAATTATAACCCAGCTCAGAGTTCCAGGACAACACTGTACTATCTGGATATTTCTGCAAATATTCTTTTGCCGTTGGCATTGAAATCGTATCTTCATAGGGAACAGTTTCATTCCAAACCACAGTATAAAAAGGAATACCATTGATCACTTTAGAGCTGTCGCCGCCGATAAGCTCTAATGTATCTTCGATTCCCTGCTTTACAAAAGGAACAGAAGCCACCGGGCCTGCTTCCATAGAAAACTGACCGTATTCATCATAGCCCATAATGACAAGGTAATCCGCAAAGCGGGCCTGCTCCGTCCGGTCATAATGCTTTGTATATAAAGGAACATAATTATCTATTGAAAACGTAATGCCATTGTTCCGGCAGGCCACAGAAAGCTCCCGGACAAACTGGATATAATTATCCGCGCCGTCCTCGGTAATCATTTCAAAATCCAGGTTAATGCCATCGATACCATATTCAAGCACCGCAGCAATAAGCTCATTGACAAGTGTTTCACGCTTGGATGTATAACTTAAAATATTATCTGTATTAATTCCATCCATTTCTCCGCCGGAATAAGCCGAGTTTTGAAAAACAGCCCATACCTTTTTCCCTACCTGGTGAGCATAAGACACATAATCATAGCTTGCAATGCTGTTAATATGCCCCTCTGTTCCATCAAAGCAAAACCATGTAGGCGCCACGACCGTTATATCTGATGTATTGTTCAATGCCTGAATCAAGTTATTCACAGAAGACGCCTCCTGTGTTGTCACCTGATGCCATGCAAGACAGATTTTTCCCTCTTCTTTAAGATAAGTAAACTGTTCCTCCTCAAAGGCCGGGGCTGTTGTGGAGGCCGTCTGTATTTCACCTAAATACCGATTCTCTATCCAGCCCACATAGCCGTCATTTGTCGCAACCTTTGTCCAGTTCCATCCGTCTTCCCGCTGGACTACATTTAAACTTTCCCCTGCGGCAACATTCTTTACGATCGGATGATGAAGGTCGATTGTATCTGCTTCATCATAAGGGTCTGTATAGCGCATCACCGTATCTTCCTGTACGGAAACCGTCTGAAGTTCTCCCCATTTTGTCGTCACCATAAGACGGTTAGGGTCCTGATAAGCTTCGATTTCACATTGGGTAAAAAGCTTAATATATTCCACAGACACATAAACAGTATCACCAATCGTCTTGATCGGCGCGTAGTCTAAAGGAGTATTCTCGCCTCCCACAGAATAGGACTGCTGGTCAGGAAAAGCTTTGATGACCTGGGTAGCCTTTGTGTAAATAAATATTTTTTCATTGCTGTCCCAATAAAAACGGTCATTAATGTGTTTTGCCACATTTTCCGCGTCAATATAGACGGTTCCGCTGTCTTCAATCCCTTTAAATGTCTGAATTTCATTATTTAAAACCACCAGATATTCATTGTCTTCAAGACCATAATCCTCCTTGAAATCAATAACTTCTGTGGAGCCTTTCCGATAATTATTTATAAGGCTTATAGCCGTTACTGAACCAACGGCAATGATCAATACCAAAATAATTAATACCGGTATAACTCTGCTTCTCATAATCCACCTATCTTTCTTTTGTATTTTGATAACTATTTAGCCGTGCGGCTGAGGATGGCAAAAATCCAGCGTAAGCTTGCCTGCACTTTGCTCGCTGTTAACTTGATGCCCCGTATGCTTGCCTCGAGGTATTTAACTTTTGCAGGAAAAGACCTATTGCAAGCAAGGTGGCCAGCGCATAGTATATATAAACCCCTGCTATATTATTCCTGTATTCACTGGCCGTCACAGATGATATATTATAAGTATGGCGGTATTGCAGCGGCTCCATGTTCTCAGAGGCGGCACACATACCGGCAATACTTTCAGAAGGTACCAGCTTTACTGTCAAAGAAACATCCTCAAGAGTTTCTGTCTTTGGATATTCTTCCAGGAAATCCGTTGACAATTCCACAAAGCACCTCTGTTCTCCCAGATCCGTCATATAAAACCGGGATTGAATGTTATTATCTTTTGTTACTGTATAGTATCCCGAATCTGTCAGCGTTATATGCTCCATCCTGACGTAAGGCCGGACCCTGGAGTAAATTTCTTCCAGAGAAACCTCACTGCCGTTTGAGCCGTCAATCCGCGAAATCATCAACGGATTGCAGACAAAAAGCATAGCTGCAATAATACCGGCGACGACTATTACTCCCAGTATTTTCCATCTCATGGGCCTGCTCCCATATGTTAAAATCCATGTAACTATTCATTGTTATCGTGAACATTATACTACACTCTGGCAAAATGCGCAAATAATAAAAAGCTTTAATAGAACATATACTATAATAACTGTTATGGCCAGATTTTTCGTAACTATTCAGCCATGCGGCTGAGGAAGGCTGAATAGTCGTTACTATTCACGGCTTCGCCGAGAATAGTAACTTCGCAGGCTCATTTAGAGTTTTTGCTTCGCGCAAAAAGAGCCTGCTCACACCTGTATCATGTTCTTACGCCGCAAACAGCAAGTGTTTGCGGCTGGCTATGAATAGTAACGAATAGTTACGATTTTTCAGGTCAAAAAGAAGTTTCCATCTTTACAGTTGAACTGATAATGTATATACTATATTTATAATTATTTGACACTGTCAGACACTAGAAAAGGAGTGATTTCATGAAAATTGAAAAACTCAATGACAATCAGATCCGCTGCACATTAAATAAGCATGATTTAATTGATAGAGAACTAAAAATTAGTGAACTGGCTTATGGCTCAGAAAAGGCCAAAGGGCTGTTCCGGGATATGATGAACCAGGCTTTTGACGAGTTTGGTTTTGAGGCGGATGATATCCCCCTTGTCATCGAGGCAATTCCTGTGTCCGGTGACTGTATTGTTCTCATTGTCACAAAGGTAGAGGATCCCGAGGAGCTGGATACACGTTTTGCCAAGTTCTCTCCGGCAATCGAGGATGACCAGGATATGGAAAACGACGATGACGACCTTACCTTGGAGGGCGTTTCCGATAGCGAGGAAGAATACAGGAACGCAGAGGATATTCTCAACCTTATCAAAAAAATCAGCGATAATATTGCAAAAGACGGTGAAAACTTGCAGGAGCATATTGTTCCGATTTCAGAAAGGGCCAAACAAGCTATGAAGCGGGCAAAAGCCCGGCAGCAAAAACCTTCCGGCGCAAAGATTTTTTCCTTTAACAGCCTGGATGAGGTGGCGCTGCTATCTCAGGTCATTCAAAGTTCCTTTGATGGCCAAAGCACGCTCTACAAAAACAGCACTGCCCGGAAATATTACCTCGTGCTTACAAGTGAATCCGACCATTTTGTCAAAATTCTCAACACAATCTCTGAATTTGGCAAAAGAGAAAAGGCTACCTATGCCACACTTGCTTATTATGACGAACATTATGAAACGCTGATCCGCAAAAATGCGGTCGATGTACTGGCAAAGCTTTAATAGCAGAGTTGACATAGTTGTCTTTGAACGGTGCAAAAACCCCCGCTGTAAACAGCGGGGGTTTTTCCTATTTATGCACCAGTTCAGATCACTGAACTGGTGTTACTGTTCACGGTTCCCGCAAACAGCAAGTGTTTGCGGCTGACTGTGAATAGCAACGAACCATTACCTATTTATTCTGTGCAAGAAAATTATTAATTTCTGCAACTAATTCATCCGCATTAATGCCGTGAACCATAGCAGCCTCTTCGATTGTTTCCATCTGAGAAGACGGACAGCCAAGGCAGTGCATACCAATACCCATAAGGATCGGTGCAACACCGGCATCAATTCTAAGAAGGTCGCCAATCATTGTGTCCTTTGTAACCTGTGCCATTTTTTCTCCTCCTTTACACAGCTGTTACAGCGTGCCTTCCCATACACAAAGCACTCAGGCCGGCCATCTGTAACACACAAATAATACGTGGTTATCGTAACAGCCCAGCTATGCCAAGCTGTTACTGATTATCTACATAAAGCTATAAAACTCTTTGCAAATAGAGTATACACAGCTACGTTGATTATAATACAAACATGTCATTTTTGCAAATCTAAATTAAAGAAAGTGTCAGCGTGGGCGAAACAAAAACTCCAAATAAGTCCGCAAAGGTAACATTTTACAAGGTACCTGTGAACTGTTACCTGCTGCGAAAATGGGACTTGTATTCAAAGGGATTTTGTATTACAATAGCTTTGTACTTAAAGAATATACATAGAAAGATCTATAAGGAGGTAATATCAATGGCATATGTAATTTCTGATGATTGCATTTCTTGTGGAAGCTGTGCTGGCGAATGTCCAGTAGGTGCTATCAGCGAAGGTGATGGCAAATTTGAAATTAACGCAGATGAATGTTTAGACTGCGGAAGCTGCGCTGCTGCATGTCCAACAGGTGCTATTTCCCAGGACTGATTTAAAACCGTTTAAAAAGCCTTGCAGTTTTAAAGCTGCAAGGCTTTTTCATTTAATAGGAAACTTCTTTTCCTATTAAATGAAAAAGCTCCGCTTTGGATCTCGCTGCGGCGGAATGGAAGACGTCGCTTCCAAGGCCCGCCGCAGGCAAAGAATCCGGCAAAGCAGAATTCTTTGTTGTTCATGGCCATGCCGTGCGCCGCCCGGAATGTCCGTTTGATATGAAGTCAAATGGCTCGTTGCCTGCAAAAATAAAACATGATTAAAAAATATCCTTTCTGCTAAACAACCGCTTTTTCTGC
>JAGZDD010000211.1 GCA_018369015.1 Clostridiales bacterium
GTGGAGTGCCGCAGGCACGGAACCATCTGGCTTTCATGCGTGGTGGTGCCGCGCGCAGCGCGGCATGAAAGTTTACTATGAAAGTTATCAAGTGGGCAGGCGCAGGGGCAAATTTATTTGACCCTGTGTCTGCACATTTGATAACCCCAAAGTATGAGCACGAGTTGCCGTCAGGCAACGGAAAGTGCGGCGCTGCGTGCCTGCGACACGCGTTTAGCGCCGACCGAAGTGGAACGCAGACATACTTTGGGGCAGGATTGCTTCATCGGTTCAGGTGGACTAATTTTAAAATGTTCCTCTGCTTGACTTCCATAACCTCAGTTTCCTCAGGCTCCATATGGTCATAGCCAAATAGATGAAGCATACTGTGAGCTACTAAAAAACCCAGCTCACGCTCCCGGCTGTGTCCGTATTTTTCAGACTGCTCGTTCACCTTGTCCATGGAAATAATAATATCACCAAGCATCAGTTCCCCGGTTTCAGGATTAAAATAGTCTTCCTCGTTATAGCTGTCCAGGGAAGAAAAATCCCCGGGGGCAACATAGTCAACCATGGGAAATGACAAAACATCCGTGGGCACAAAAAGATCCCGGTAATCCCGGTTAATCATAGCAATTTCTTCATTAGATGTAAGAATGACATTCAGCTCGACCTCATACGGACATTCCTCAAATTCCAGGGCTGCGTCCACAACCTCCCGGATAATTCTGTTATAATCCAGATCTTCTGGAATGTCCACCTCTTTTTCGATGTTCAGCGTCATCCGCCTTCCTCCTTTGCTTTAATTCCTGCTTTGATTCTTCTTTTTCTTTGTATTTTTCAAAGGCTTTGATAATATCCTTCACAAGCTTGTGGCGCACCACATCCCGGTTATTAAGCCTGGAGATGGCAATACCATCCACATCCTTTAAAATCTGAGCGGTACGCTCAAGGCCGGAGGCCTTATCCTGCAAGTCAACCTGGGTCACATCCCCAGTGACAATAATCTTAGAGCCCTCGCCAAGCCGCGTCAGCACCATAAACATCTGCTCTAAGCTGGCATTTTGCGCTTCATCAAGAATAACAAAGCTGTTATTTAACGTGCGGCCCCGCATATAAGCCAAAGGAGCCACCTCAATAATGCCCCGCTCAAGATTTCGGTTAAAGTTTTCCTCTCCAAGCATTTCAAACAGGCCGTCATAAAGAGGCCGCAGGTAAGGGTCTACCTTGCTTTGAAGATCTCCGGGCAAAAAGCCTAAATGTTCCCCTGCTTCCACAGCCGGCCGGGTCAGGATAATTCTGGAAATTTCCTCTTTTTTCAGAGCGTCCACAGCCATGGCAATCGCTAAATAGGTCTTGCCCGTACCCGCAGGCCCTATACATATTGTAACGGAATGATTTTTGATGGCATTAATATAATTTTTCTGGCCAATAGTTTTGCACTTCACCGGCTTCCCTTTGTTCGTAATCGTAATCACATCGCGCATAACCATAACGGCATCCTCAGCCGCGCCGTCGTCTACAAGCTCAATGGCCTGGCTGACCAGATTATCATTAATCGTCTGGCCATTATCCCTCATTTTTTTCAATGTTTCCAGCGTCTTTGCCGCTTTCTGAGCGGCCAGCTCATCTCCGGTCACTTTTACGCTGTCCCCCTGGCCGGTAATCGTTACTGGCAGAGTCTTTTCAATCAGCTTAATATTCATATCAAAAGGGCCAAACACCTGGGTCATCTGGTCCATGCTATCAAATTCTACTATAATTGTCTGCAAAATATCGCTCCCTAAATACATTTACCTAAATACAATTATTAATCTTTGTCACAATTAATTAACAATTATAGCAGATTATATGTTTTTAGTAAAGCAAAAAACAATCATTATATCGTACCATTTGTAACAGCTCATCCAGGTCTGCGCACCTGCTGCGCTGACCGTCAGAAAGTGAAACAGGAGTGATCGAGTAGGAGGCTAGTCATTAATTGATCAGCCGACCTCTCACACCACCCAGCATACCGTTCAGTACCAGGCAGTTCCTTAGTTTTCACAAACTACCAGATAATAGTCAAGCATGGAAGTATATCCTAGCTTGGCTATTATTTCTTTCGTGATTATCGTATTAAGTACTTCTGCCATTCTCCAATAACCACATCTACTATAATTAATTCCGAGCAGCTATTGGACTTTGGCTTGTTTGGCAGCCTTATCCTTAACTATAGCCTCATGTGGTTTCTGTTCGTCAGACCAGAGATTTGCCATCCGACTTCCTTAAGGTTCCACCTCACGATGGACACCCTTGTCATTGGCTGTATCCTTCCCACTACTAGGGCGGATCAGGAACTTTCACCCATTAGCGACGTGCGCCGCAAGGCGCACCAAAAATGCCAGCGGCCCGCACAATTCGGTACAGGCCGCTGGCATTTGTCTATAATTCACAAAACAGCATGAGCTTTTTGTCGTCCAGGACAATACGGACCTCCTGGCGGCTGTCAAGGCCAGGGGGATACTTCTTATCTACATCCATGCGAAACCGCTTTCCGACGCTGCTATTCTTTAACGCTAAAATATAAATATAGGACACAATATCGTCAATACGCCGCTCAACATCGCAGGAAAATTCATTTTTACCTGTATTTTTTCCATCAGCCAGCTTAATATCCTCCGCCTGGATGCCCACTCCTTTAAGCGTGTCGGGAACCGGCCTGTCCGACCAAAGCGTAAGCCCCCAGTCATCGGCCCACAGAGTGTGTTCTGACAGCTTTTTTGCGGCCGAGATATTTTTACACCCGGACAGCAGGGCCGCGGAAATACTTTTCGGCCGGGCAAACATTTCCTCCACGGCCGCAGGTCTTGAAGCGCTTCCATCAGCAATGGCGCAGGCCCGGCCGCAAAGACGGTAAATCTCATCCCGGTCATGGGATACAAGAAGTACAGTCCGGCCATATTCCTCTAAAAGCCCTGAAAGCTCCGATTCGACTTCCCACCGCAAATAAGAATCCAAAGCAGAAAAAGGCTCGTCTAACATCAATATTTTAGGCTTTGACACAAGGATTCTTGCCAGGGCCACCCGCTGCTGCTGGCCCCCTGAAAGCTGGGCAGGCTTGCGTTTTCTAAGCTCCGTAAGGTGAAGCTTTTCCATGATCTCAAAAACAGACTTCTCCTTAGCCGCTTTATCCATTTTTTCCCGGAGTATCCCTGTCCTTATATTTTGGAAAACGTTCATATTTGGAAAAAGGGCATAATTTTGGAACAAAAGCCCGGTATGACGCTTTTGAGGCGAAAGATTAATCTTCCTTTCAGAATCAAAAAGCACTTCCCCGTCGACCACTATTTTTCCCCGGTCGGGGGTAACAATTCCGGCAATACATTTTAAAGTCATGCTTTTTCCGCAGCCGGAGGCACCTAAAAGTCCCATCACTTCATTTTCAGCCGTAAGCTTTACATCCAGCCGAAACTTTCCAAAATCCTTTTGAATATCTGCCTGCAAAGACATTATCGTTCCTTCCTTTCAAGGAGATTGACCGCTAACAACACAACCGCAGAAATGGCCAGATTGACCATGACCCAGCGAAAGGCCAGGGCATCGTCATTAGTGCGCCAGAGCTGATAAACAGTTGTCGAAATCGTCGCGGTCCGGCCCGGCGTATACCCGGCTACCATACTCGTTGCCCCATATTCTCCGAGAGAGCGGGCAAATGCGAGGACAATTCCGGCCAATATCCCCTGCCGGCACGCAGGCATACGTATCCGCCAGAAAATATATGTATTGGAAAGCCCCAGAGTCTGTCCAGAATAAGCTAACGTCTTATCAAAGCTTTCAAAGGCTCCCCGGGCAGTCCGATACATCAGCGGGAAAGCCACGATCACCGCGGCAAAAATGCCTGAATACCAGGTCATCACAAGCTTTGCGTCAAAAAACTCCATAAATAACTCGCCAATGGGGTGCTTTGGGCCTAACAGCAAAAGGATAAAATAGCCGACAACTGTGGGGGGCAGGACAAGGGGAAGGGTCAGGACAACATCAAGGACACCTTTAATTACCCGTCCAAGCCTGGCCACATAGTAGGCGGCAAAAACCCCAGAAAAAAATACGACAACGCTGGAAATCGCCGCAATTCTTAAGGAGTTCCACAGAGGGTACCAATCCACAGGCTATCACTCCTTAAATCAGGAAATAGGCGTAAAGCCGACACTCTCAAAGACGGCAGAAGCCTCGTCGGACTTAAGGTATTCAAGGAATGCCTTGGCTTCTTCTGAATGTTTGGAATTTTTAAGGACAGCCGCAGGATAAATAACCCGGCCGCACATATCAGCAGTAGCTTCATCTACCGGAGTCAGCCCGGCGGAAAACGCGTCTGTGGCGTAAATAATTCCGCAGTCTACAACGCCCTCCAAAACCTGGGTCGTCACTTCCTTGACATTAGAGCCATAGGTCAGCTTTCCTTCGTCCTCTAACGCCTGTGCGCTTGTGCCAAGATAATCCAGTATTTTCAAAGAATAAGCGCCGACAGGTACATCCTCATTGCCAATACACAGCATATTCAGCTTGTCGCTTGCAATATCCTCAAAGGATGTAATACCAGAATCGCTGTTGTCCGCAGTCACAAGAACAACCTTATTTTCCAAAAGATCTACACGGGTGTCCTCAAGCACAAGATCCAGGCCATCGGTGTTTTCCTCGCCGCCGTTGACATCTATCTGGTTCATTTGCTTTTGCGCTGCGGAAATAAACAGGTCACAGTCAGCCCCTTCGGTAATCTGAGTCACCAGTGTACCTGAAGAATCAAAAGTATACACAATCGACACGTTCGGCGCAACCTCTTTGTAAAGATTGGCGATTTCGTTCATCGTTTCCGTCATGGATGCTGCGGCAAACACCGTCAGCTCAACCTCTTCCCCGGAAACGGCGCCGACCGCGCTCTCACCGGAAACGCTTTCGCCGCTCTGCAAAGGCTCCGTTTCGTCACCGGCAGCGCCTTCAGATGAAACTATGTCCGCTGCGCCCGTACCGCTTCCGGCAGACTGTGTATCTGTGGGCACCTGGGCTTCTCTGCCGGCGCCTTCAGTTCCGTCTGTATTTGTGGCGCCGCAGGCCGCCAAAGATGCTACCACCACACCGCTCAAAAATAATGCTGCAAATTTTTTCATCGTTATACATCCTCCTTCCAGAATGTATCTCCTTCCCGGATCATGCCGCCATGAAGCACCTCGCAAAATACGCCTTCCCTTGGCATAATGCAGTCGCCCATTTTCTTATAAATCTCGCAGCCGTTATGACATTCCTTGCCAATTTGCGTCATTCTAAGGACAACCCCATTACATTTAAACACAGTACCCACAGGCATTGTTTTAAAATCATACCCGGAAACGACAAGATTTTCTCCAAAGGCGCCAAAATCAATCTCAGCGCCAAGAGCCTTAAATGCCTCGATTTTTTCATAAGACAAGAGGCTGACCTGACGGTGCCACTTTCCTGCATGGGCATCCCCAAAAATCCCCCAGTCCTTCACAAACTCCGCCGCGTGGACGTTTATTTTTTGAGTTCCTTTTTTTTCGCTCGTACATACGGCCATCACTTTTCCCATGAAATACATCCTTTCATCATTCTCGTGTAAGTATAACGGTTCATATTTAGGATGTCAACGAAGTTGCATCCGGTAATATCAAATACAAGTTCGACAATATCGAACAATCAACTGCACTATTTTATCAATTTCTGTCAAAGAATAGACAACGGTTCCTGGATTTTCTGAAAACCTCTCCAGCCCCATATCGGAAATATAAGCAAGCACCTCCGGGCCCCGGCATACCGGCGCACAGGCAATCTCCCCGCGTACAAGCTCAAGCTTAGGCAGGGCAGAATACTTTTGGCCTTCACACAATATCAGATCCGCTTCCGGAAAAAAAGGAATAAGCTTTTCCACCGTTACCGATCTGTCCTCCCTGACAATACTCATTTTCTGTGAAGAATAGACGGCCACACCATAGGCTCCGGCAGCAAAATGCCGGT
>JAGZDD010000212.1 GCA_018369015.1 Clostridiales bacterium
GGCAGGTATACAGCTATGGAAAAAGCCGGGTGATATTTTGGCAGAAAAACGATGCCGACCAGCTTGAAACAGTGGTGTCGCCGGAAGGCGGTCTTCCCCGGGTAAAGGCATATTGGCTGGACAGGGAAACGGTCAGCATTAATGGTATCGAGGTTGAACTGAAATATGGCTATGACGACCGGAGAATATAGGTAGATCAGGGGAACAGCCCAGCATGGCTGAGCTGTTCCATAATCAGGGCGAAAATAGCGCGTTAAGTCTGCGGTATTTTTGCCTTTTGTTTTGCTGCATAAAGCGGCAAAGAAAGCCATTGACAAGCGCTTGTTAAGATAGTATTCTTTTGGTATACCAAAAGAATACGTGATAAAAATGAGGGTAACAATTCATGGAAAAACAACAATTTGTTATGGATGATTTTTTAGCCGCTGTGACGGTTTCCGGGCTTTTTGAAGCTACGGCAGGCTACAGCGTGTTTAATGCAGTCAAGCCCCGGGCGGCGGAGAAAAAATCCGAAGAAAAGATCGTAAAAACATGCTGCCGGGCTTGTATTGCCAACTGCGGCGTCCTTGCCCATGTGAAGGACGGGCGTGTTGTGAAGCTTGAGGGGAACCCGGAAGATCCTATGAGCAAAGGGCGGATGTGCGGCAAGGGGCTTGCAGGCATACAGGCGTTGTACCATCCGAACCGGAACAAATATCCTTTAAGGCGGGTCGGCGAGCGGGGGAGCAACCGTTGGAAGCGGATCACTTGGGATGAGGCTTTAACAGAGATTGCCCAAAAGCTTATGGAAACCCGGGAAAAATATGGAGCTGAGGCGGTTTTTTGTTCCACTGGCGGCGGAGGAAATCCTGAGATTTGGAGTATTGCCAGGTTTTGCAATATTTTTGGCACGCCTAACTGGTTCGAGCCGGGCTGCGCCCAGTGTTATCTTCCGAGAGTTTTAGCCTATACGATGATGTACGGCGGCGTTGACCCGAGCATTGCAGATTCTAATGCCCTTGAAATTTATTTCCCTGACGACACTCCGATTCAGTGCCTTGTCCTTTGGGGAACCGACCCATCCTATTCCTGCCCGGCCAGCGGCGGCGCTGCGGTCGTAGAGCTTCGGGCCAGAGGTGTTAAAACCGTTGTCATTGATCCAAGGCTCACGCCGGACGCAGCCAAAGCCGACGTATGGCTGCCCGTCCGGCCAGGAACCGATGTGGCGCTTATGTTTGCCTGGCTGCGCTATATTATTTTACACGAGCTGTATGACAGGGATTTTGTTTTGAAATGGACGAACCTTCCCTATCTTGTAGATACAGAAACAAAGCTGCTCTTAAGAAGCGAGGCCGGCCCGTCAAAAGACACCCCGGATACATTTATGGTATGGGATGAAAATACAGGGATGGCAAAGCCTATGGCTTATCCGTGGGATGACAGGCTTTCTCCGGCGCTGTTTGGAACCTATGCCGTTGATGGAAAGGAGTACAAGACAGGTTTTACTCTGCTGTGGGAGCAGGTCAAAGAATTTACCTTAGAAAAGGCCGCGCAGATTTGCTGGCTGGACAAAGACAAAATCGAAGAAGCGATTCGTATGTTTACGGACCATACGCCGGGAGGGCTTGCCCTTGGCGTGGCTACCGACCAGACGCCAAACTCCGTACAGGCGGCTATGGCGGCGGCAACGATTGATCTGATTATGGGAAATGTGGAGCGGCCGGGAAGTCTTCTCCAGCGTTTCCGTACAAGC
The DNA here is from genome assembly GCA_018369015.1 of Clostridiales bacterium. GTDB lineage: Bacteria > Bacillota > Clostridia > Lachnospirales > Lachnospiraceae > Catenibacillus. Next base: position 1,733 of record JAGZDD010000212.1, read on the forward strand.
GGCGTTTTAAAAATGCCGAATTATCCTGTGCCTGTGGCAACGAAAATGCTGCCCAAAGGCCAGCTTGAGAAGCGGCTTGGGGGAAATGAGCATAAGGGCTTACATATATGGTACGCCGGGCATCCGTCCAGTATCAGAGACGCGGTTCTTACAGGAAAGCCCTATCAGCCGCGAGTATGGATTGACCGTTCAGGAAATAAGCTGGGAGTTGTGGCCGAGAGCAAAAAATGGGCAAAAGCCATTGAAAAGCTTGACTTTATTGTGCACGTTTATATGTACCCGACGTCTTTTTCCGTCTATGCGGATATATTGCTTCCCGCCCAGGAATGGCTGGAAACAAATATGATTGTGGAAACATGCAACAAGCTTTTTGCAAGACAGGCAGCGACCCATTTGTGGGAAACTATGGATGAAACGCTGTTTTGGTCAAGGCTTGCTAAAAAATGTGCCGAGCTTGGCCATGAAAATTGCCAGAAAGCCTTTGATCCTGACTTTATGGGCGAGGATCTGGCATATTGGGATTCTATGGACGAGTTTTTTAGCCATTTTACAAAAGTCGTAGGAATGGACTGGAAAGAATTTGCCGCTAAAGCGCCTTTTGAGTATTTGCCAAAGGAGGAGTGGCGGGAATATTATGTTTATAAAAAGCCGGACGAAAAGACCGGAAAGCCCCGGGGCTTTAACACGCCGTCAAAAAAACTTGAAATTTACCTGGAAAGCATGATTACCCTTGGCCGGACCGGAAAGCCATTTGCCGCATCGGTGCTGCCCCCAGCGTCAAAAGATTACGAACCGCTGCCTTATTACCTGGAGCCAGTAGAAAGTCCGGTAAAAGATGATATTATTTCTAAACAATTTCCTCTTGTGATGACCAATGGGCGCGTACCTTTTTATCATCATTCCACATTGAGAAATGTTCCTGCAATGCGGGAAATTTATCCGGTTCCTGAAATCTGGATTCATCCTGAGGATGGGGAAAAATATGGCGTGAGCGATGGTGATTGGACATGGGTGGAATCCCCCAGAGGAAAAATACGGGCCAGAGCCAATGTAACTCAGGGCATCCATCCCGGCGTTGTGTGTATGGAGCGTTTCTGGAATCCTGAGAACCTGGATAAAAAGACCCATGGGTGGCAGGAAATGAATGTCAATATACTCACAAAGTCTACCGCACCGTTTAATGATGTGGTAGGCACCTACACATTGAGGGCGTTTCAGGTGAGAATTTATAAAGCAGACAGCGCGCCGGAGGGCGTATGGACAAAGCCGGAGGACTTTAGATCATGGCTGCCCGTTACAAGCGCGCCGACGCGGAATTTAGAAGCGTCTTATGAGAAGCTGCCAAAGGACAGGAGGAAGTAAGCGTTGAAACAGTATGCGATTGTTATTGATGTGGACCGGTGTATCGGCTGTCTGGGCGGATGCCAGGTGGCCTGTAAAAATGAACATGATATTCCTCTTGGGCCGTCTCGGAGCAGGCTGTACACTGTCGGGCCGAATGGTATTTTCCCAAAGCTTGAAATGTATTTTGTTGCCGTGATGTGCCAGCAGTGCGCCCATCCCGTTTGTGTGGATGTATGTCCTGCCGGGGCCTGCTATAAAGATGAAAATGACGGCGTTATACATATTGACCGCCAGCGCTGTATTGGCTGCCAGCGCTGTAAAAATGCCTGTCCATACGACGCCATTATTTTTAATAAGGAGCTTCGTGTGGCGGATAAATGTGATATTTGCAGTGAGCGCAGAGCCGAAGGGCTTGAGCCGGTATGCGTGATGAACTGCTCGGGCAAGGCTATTTTGTTTGGGGATATGAACGATGAAAACAGCGCGGCATCCAGAGCCATCAAAGAAGCCGGAAAAGGGCATGTTTTTTCCCTCAGTGACTTTGGCGGGCAGCCATCCGGCCGCTTTATTTTAAGAAATGCCTGCTGGCACGAACCGGATATTAAAGGAACCGCGGCGGCAAAAAAGCAAGAGGGCCATACCCAAAGTTCCGGTGGGAAGGGGGAGAATAATTATGGATGAAAAAATGAGCAGGCTTCTTAGGGCCAGAGAAGAAATGTACCATTTCTTAAGCCGTCTGTATTTGTTTGAGGTGGACGAGACGTTTTTTTTACAGCTTGGAAAGTTTGTTTTTCCAAAAGACTGCAAAAATGAAGATATGACGGCGGGCTATGAACATATGGCCGCTTTTATTAGCGGCCATACTGCAAGTAAAAAAGATATGGATATTTTGGCCGTAGATTATGCGAAAGTCTTTTTGGCGGCAGGGATTGCGGCGGGGCAGGCTGCCTTTCCTTATGAGTCTGTCTATGCCGGAACAAAGCACCTTGTTATGCAGGAGGCTGCCGGGCAAATGTCGGCCCTTTATGCAAAGAAGGGGCTTGAACCGGATACAAATATGTTTAAAGTTCCCTCGGATCATGTGGGGCTTGAGCTTGAATATATGGCCCTGTTGTGCCGCGAAGGAGATATGGGGGAGCAGGAAGTCTTTTTTAATACTCATCTGAAAAATTGGGTACCTGTTTTTTGCGGGGAGGTTATTAAATACAGCGAAACCGATTTTTATAAGGGGCTTGGCCGGCTGACCCGGGGATTTATGGCAACGGAGGAAGAACTATTTCAGTTGCTGGTATTATGTGAAAACTAAAGAGTTTTTTAATTAAAAAAGAAAGGAGAGCAGAGCGCTGTCTTTGCGAAAGAGGTATGAAAGTATTAGGGATTACATGTGGGAGAAAAAACGGCAACACGGAAATTATGATGAAGGAAGCCTTTATGGGAATTGAGGAAACCTGCGGCGCTTCCTGTGATTTTGTGAACCTTCAGGATGCATACATAAGAAGCTGCGTTGGCTGTGAAACATGCATGACAAATCATCTTAAGGGAAATTGGGATTTCAGATGTATTCATAAGACGGGGTCTGACCATTTTTACTTTATTGAACAGTTAATGCGGGAGGCAGACGCAATTATTGTATCAAGCCCGGCGTACAATCTTTTGCCTACAGGAATTTTAATCCGTTTCTTAAATAAGCTTCACGCCAGTGGAAATTACAGAGATGTTGTCCATCACCATAATAAGATTGGCGCAGCTTTTTCCCTTGGTGGAACGGACTGGACGAACTTTACATTAAGCGGATGTAAAATGCTGGCCATGGAGCTGTGCGGTTCTTATGAGGCTATTGTGGACGCTGCTCATTTTGATTTTCATCCCTCAAGCGGCTCGGTGCTTTTAGATGATGTGCTTATGGAAAGGATGCATAAGCTTGGCGAACATGTGGGAGAGGCGCTCTTAGCGAAGGCAGCCGGGAAAGCCTATGCTTATCAGGGCGACCCTGGAATTTGTCCGGACTGTCATGGAACAATGCTGGAGAAAAAGGCTGACGGCTGGTACTGTCCTCAGTGTCAGACGAAAGCGGTGCTGTCCATGGAAAATGGTGAATTAAACGTAGCCTTTACGCAGGAAGAACGGGCCAAAAACCGGTGGAGTCCGGCAGGACAGGAGATCCATGACAATAATATCCGTAAAGGCCATAAAAAAGCTTTTGAAGGAAAAGATACTATTGCAGAAAAACGGAAAAAATATATGGCCTATAAACAAGCAATTAAGCTTCCGGAATTAGAAGAAGAATAAGCCTTCCGGACAATACGCGCACGCCGCAGCGGCCGAGGCGGCGTGCAGACCAATTGTTAAGCGCCGACCGAAGTGGAACGCAGATCAAATACCCCGATGCCTGTATCGCTGCCAGCTTTATGTGCCGTATGCCTGCATGGGGGTATTTGACTTGCGGAATATTTTACTCACATTCTATAAGTACATAAATATTATCTATATGTTTTTTTAGAACCGGCATAAGCTGCTCCCGTACACGATACATTGTGCCTATACGTTCCCTGTCCTCCTTTGCGCTGGCGATCATTCCGTCCAAATCATAGGCAGGTACACTTTTTTGTACAAGGACAATATACTTTCCCTGAACCCTTCCTTCGCCAAAAACAGAGGGAAAAAGTTCAAACCACTGATCCGGGGCGCCTGGAGCAATGGCCATGACGCTGGCGCTTGTAGTCTCAGCCATTTCCATGGCAGCCCTTAGAGAACTTTCATCCCTGTGAAGCAGGCATTGGGTAAGACGATCATAATCCCTGGGCGAGAGGCGTTCGATTCGGGGCAGTGTGCGAAAGTAGAAATAATGCAGGCCAAGGGCGTCATATTTTTGAAAAAAATCCATGTCTTTGCCGCTTGCAG
>JAGZDD010000213.1 GCA_018369015.1 Clostridiales bacterium
TTGCCGACAAGACGGTATGAGTGCGAGTTGCGCCGTAGGCGAAACGTAAAGCACGGCGCTGCGTGCCTGCGTTGCTAAGCGCCAGTGTTGCTGCGTGCCGGTGGCGCTTGTCCTGCAACGACCGAAGCGGAGCGTAGACCACGCGTCTAGCGCCGACCGGAGCGAAGCGTAGACCTGCCGCAGGCAGCGGAAAGCCCGAATACCCTGGGGCGGGAGTGCCGCAGGCACGGAGCAATCCTGGCTTTCATCTGTGGTGGAGCCGCGTCCAGCGCGGCATATCAGTATACTAAAGAAAGGGTGGTTGTTTCATGTATTTTGGAACTATCGCCAGCGGGAGCAGCGGAAATTGCCTTTATGTAGGTACAGATACCACACATCTGCTTATTGATGCAGGGGTCAGTTGCAAAAAAATCCTTGCAGGGCTGGAATCCTTTGGCGTTGATGGCAGGGATATACAGGCAATTCTTGTAACCCATGAACATAGTGACCATATTTGTGGCATTGGTGTCTTATCAAGAAAATTTCATATTCCCGTATATTCAACCTGTAAGACACTCTATGAAATACAAAATGTCAAATCTCTCGGTGATTTATCAAAAAGTCATTTTTTTGCCATCGACCCCGGCCGGGCGTTTAGTATCGGTGATATAAAGGTGGAGGCTTTTTCAATCCCCCACGACGCCGTGGACCCGGTAAGCTATACCTTTGAGAGCCAAGGCTTTAAAATTGGCACAGTCACAGATCTGGGGTGTTATGATGATGAAATCATCCACTGTCTTGAAAACTCAGATCTGCTTTACGTGGAGGCAAACCACGATATAAGGATGCTGCAGGCCGGGCCATATCCCTATCCGTTAAAGCAGAGAATCCTTGGCAACCGGGGGCATCTATGCAACGAAATGACTGGAAAACTTGTTGCGCTTTTACATAACGAACGTTTAAAGCATGTAATTCTTGGGCATTTAAGTAAGGAGAACAACTATCCCGACCTGGCTCTTGAAACAGTGCTCCTTGAAGCCTTCGGGGCGGGGATAGGGCAGGAACGGCCGGATGTTTTTGTGGCTCCAAGAGATTGCGCGTCAGCGCTCGTTTCACTTTAAAAACTCCCGCAAGGGGATAACTTGATGCCGTGAGAAGCACGGCAGAAAAGAGGAAAGGGGATAATGATGAAAAAAACAATTATTACTGTTATTGGCAAAGATACTGTAGGGATTATTGCAAAAGTATGTACTTATCTCGCCCAAAACCAAGTCAATGTTCTTGATATTTCTCAAACAATTGTCCAGGGTTTTTTTAATATGATGATGATTGTTGACGCCAACAACGCATCCAAGCCTTTTGAGGTTTTATCCGATGAGCTGACCCATATAGGTGAGCAGATCGGTGTATCTGTCAAAGTACAGCACGAGGATATTTTTAACAGCATGCATCGAATCTGATAGGAGAAAAGGTTATGATAAATTTATTTGAAGTACAGGAAACAAATAAAATGATCGAAGAATCCAATCTGGATGTACGGACGATCACTCTCGGAATCAGTCTTTTGGATTGCTGCGACAGCGATGTGAACCGGCTGTGTGAAAATATTTACAACAAGATCACAGATGCGGCCAAAGATCTTGTAAAAACCGGCGAGGAAATTTCGTTAGAATACGGTATTCCTATTGTCAACAAACGGATTTCTGTCACCCCAATAGCTTTAGTGGGCGGTTCCTGCTGCAAGAACGCCAAGGATTATGTAAAAATCGGCCAGACCTTGGACCGCGCGGCTAAGGCGGTCGGCGTAAACTTTTTAGGCGGCTTTTCTGCCCTTGTATCTAAAGGAATGACCAAGAGTGACCGCCTGCTCATAGAAGCGATTCCTGAAACTTTGGCAACAACTGAACGCGTATGCAGTTCTGTCAATGTAGGCTCCACAAAGACTGGGATTGATATGGATGCAGTAAAGCTTCTGGGCGAAAAAATATTAGAAACCGCAAAGCTTACGGCAGATAGCGACTCCGGCGGATGTGCAAAGCTGGTTGTTTTTTGCAATGCGCCAGATGATAACCCTTTTATGGCAGGCGCTTTCCATGGTGTTACTGAGGGCGATAAAATTATTAACGTGGGCGTCAGCGGCCCTGGCGTTGTCAAACGCGCCCTGGAGGAGGTCCGTGGAAAAGATTTTGAAACCTTATGTGAAACAATAAAGAAAACTGCTTTTAAAGTGACCCGTGTCGGACAGCTTGTGGCGACAACTGCGGCCCGCCGTTTAAATGTTCCTTTCGGTATTGTGGATCTTTCACTTGCGCCCACACCAGCCATCGGGGACAGTGTTGCAGAAATTCTTGAAGAAATCGGCCTTGAGAGGGTTGGCGCTCCAGGAACAACCGCAGCGCTGGCACTGCTTAACGACCAGGTCAAAAAAGGCGGCGTTATGGCCTCCTCTTATGTAGGAGGGCTTTCAGGGGCATTTATTCCTGTTTCTGAAGACCAGGGAATGATCGATGCCGTTAATGCCGGCGCCCTGACGCTTGAAAAGCTGGAGGCAATGACCTGCGTATGCTCCGTGGGCCTGGATATGATCGCAATTCCTGGGAATACTAAGGCTACAACAATTTCCGGGATCATTGCCGATGAAATGGCTATCGGCATGATTAACCAGAAAACAACTGCGGTCCGCCTGATCCCGGTTCAGGGAAAGGGTGTCGGAGAGGTTGCGCAGTTTGGAGGACTTTTAGGCTATGCTCCGATTATGCCGGTCAATTCCTTCTCCTGTGACGCTTTTATTAACCGCAGCGGGCGTATTCCTGCGCCGATCCACAGCTTTAAAAATTAATTACATCCCACAATGCAAGCGGGGGGGTGTTCCTCCTTGCTCACGGGAATAAATTTTAAATTCGGAGGTGTCTTATGTCCACGGTTCTAAAAGATCTCGAACCTTACCGGGTGTTTAAATTTTTTGAGGAAATCTGCCAGATCCCCCATGGTTCTGGCAATGTCCGTGAAATCAGCAACTATTGTATAAGCTTTGCAAAGGAACGTAAGCTTTTTGCCTTGCAGGACGAAATGTATAATGTCATTATTAAAAAGCCTGCAAGCGCAGGCATGGAGGCGCAGCCATCAGTTATTTTGCAGGGCCACCTGGATATGGTTTGTGAAAAAAATGCTGATGTGGACTTTGATTTTGAAAAGGATGGCCTGCGTCTTGCTGTTGACGGCGATGAGGTTCACGCCCAGGGAACCACTTTGGGCGGAGACGACGGCATTGCTGTGGCCATGGCCCTGGCAATACTTGACGATGATACGCTGCCCCATCCTGCTCTTGAGGTCCTTTTTACAACAGAAGAGGAGACAGGGATGGACGGCGCCAGCCACCTAGACTGCTCTAAGCTTTCATCAAAATATATGATTAACATTGATTCTGAGGAGGAAGGCGTCATTACCGTAGGCTGCGCTGGCGGCTTAAAGAGCCATGCTGTCTTTAAGGCAGATGATATGGACTTTGAAGGAATCGAGTATGAGCTTGCTGTATCAGGGCTTGCCGGCGGACATTCCGGCGCTGAAATCCACATCGGGAGAGCGAACGCCAATAAATTACTGGGACGTTTGCTTTTCTCCCTGCGCAAGGAAGTGGACTTTGGCCTGATTGAAATCAACGGCGGAGCTAAGGATAATGCTATTGCCAGGGAAGGAGCGGCAAGAATTGTCATTCCAGAAGAACAGTGTGATTTAGCCAGCCAGATCATTGACCGCTGCCGGAAAGATATTCAAAACGAATACCGCGTTGTTGATAAGGATATTTGCATTGCCCTGAATAAAAAAAGCAGCTATAAAGGCCGTGTCCAAAGCTTTGCAACAGCAGAAAAGATTATTTATCTTTTGTTTAACAGCCCTTATGGTGTCCAAAGCATGAGTGCAGATCTTCCCGGGCTTGTGGAAAGCTCCCTAAATCTTGGCGTTGTGCGTACAAAGAATGATGAAATTACATTGACCTGGGCTGTGCGCAGCAGTGTAAAGTCCCGGAAATGGCTGATTAATGACCAGCTTTTATATATGACAGAAATGCTTGGAGGCGACTACACATGGCGCGGGGATTATCCAGAATGGGCCTATCGGCCGGAATCTCCTCTGCGCACGCTTGCTGTAAATACCTACGAAAAAATGTTCGGGAAGAAGCCTGTTGTCAGTACCATCCATGCCGGCTTAGAATGTGGCCTTTTTTCTGAAAAAATGCCGGATGTGGATATGATCTCCATTGGCCCGGATCTTAAAGATATTCATACACCGAATGAGCGCCTTAGTATTTCCTCCACAAAGCGCACTTTTAATTATATCTGTGAGATGCTTAGAAATTTTAAACTATGATTACAAGTGTATTATTTGATATGGACGGTGTCCTCATTGACAGCCAGCCTTTACATTATGAAGCGGATGTACGCACACTTAAATATTTTGGCGTCACGGCATCAACTGCTGATGTAGAAAAATATGCAGGCACAACCAACATGGACCGCTACACCCGTTTTAAAATAGTATACCATTTAGCGAATACAGTGGAGGAAATGGTCGCTTACCGTGAAAAATGCATTATGGATCTGGTTTACTGTGCAGACTTGTCGGCTATCAGCGGTATTTTAGAGCTTTTGGAAAGTATTAAATCGCTGGGTTTAAAGACTGCCGTCGCCTCGTCATCGTCCTATGATCTGATTTTTGCAGTTCTTGATAAATTAAACATCCGTCATTATTTTGACAAGATAATAAGCGGAGAGGATATGGAAAACGGAAAACCGGCTCCGGATATTTTTCTTGCAGCTGCCAAGGCGCTTGAAAGCCGCCCGGAGCAGTGTGTTGTTATTGAAGATTCCGGTAATGGGGTACTTGCCGCCCGGCGGGCCCATATGAAAGTTATCGGATATAAAAATCCCAGCTCCGGCTTTCAGGATTTGTCTGGAGCCACAGAGGTAACTGATGATTTTTATGAGCTTTCCGGAAAACATTTGACTCATCTGGCATAAAACAAACAAAGCCTCATTCCCAAGGGTAAGTACATAACTGGCGAAATATCAGTGAGTGTACACAGCTCTGAGGGGAATGGGGCTTTTGTTTATTTCAGTTTTTATAAAATATTACAAGCTATATTTTTTATTGATTGCAATATTTATATTTAATTACATTTTATATCTACAATCTATCTATATACAATACATACATTAAAATGTAGATTCAAAAAATGATGATGATATTTTAAACGAAGAACCTCTATATCTTGTAGTTTTGTATTGATAAACAACTAATTATAGTATATACTAAAAGTCTGACATTATTTTTGGAGGAAAATCAAATGAATGAACATATAAACACAGCGGCCAAATATATAAGCCAGGCGTTTGATGATCAGCAGCAACACGAAGTCTGCCGCAAAATTTTCATCCTTCTGGAAAATATTTCAAAGCATTTTCCCGACGGATCTTATTCTCTTGAGCGATTACAGAAGAAATTTGACAGCTTTAAAATACCAGGGATGTCCATCGATGAAAAGCTTTCTGCGCTGACAAAAGCAGCAGTTGAGCTGACAAGTCAGGAGGCTCCGCAGTGGGAGAACATTGCCGCGCGCCTTCTTTCCTTTGATTTCCACAGACGCCTTGCCCGCGAAGAAAAGTCGAGGAACATTAAAGATTTTTACGAAAAAATATGTTATTTAACTCATCATGGGCTTTATGGGCCATATATTCTTGATGGCTATTCAAAAACCGAGCTTAATCAAGCCCATAGCTTTTTGCGGCCTGAACGCAATGATTTATTTACATTTGCCGGATTGGAGCTTTTATTAAAGCGCTATGTTATTACCGGCCACGACCATACGCCTTTAGAGTCTCCCCAGGAAATGTTTTTAGGTATTGCCCTCCACCTTGCTTTAAAAGAAGAAAAACAGCGCATGGACTGGG
>JAGZDD010000214.1 GCA_018369015.1 Clostridiales bacterium
AAGTCCGAATACCTTGGGGCAGGATTGCGGGGTGCTAAGCGCCAGCGGCGCTTGTTAAGCACCGACCGGAGCGGCAGCGTAGACTGCCGCAGGCACGGAAACATCTGGCTTTCATCCGTGGTGGAGCCGCGCGCAGCGCGGCATGAATGTTTACTGAGTAAATTTGCAGCAGGAGGTAATAAAGGTGAAAACATTTATCAGCGATTTGTTAAATGGAAACGGCAGCAATTACATATTGCCGTTTTTCTGGCAGCATGGGGAAACAGAAGATGTGCTGCGGGAATATATGGGAGTGATTCACGGGTGCGGTATTGGCGCTGTGTGTGTTGAGGCGCGGCCCCACCCGGATTTTGCAGGCCCGGGCTGGTGGCATGATATGGACATTATTCTTGACGAGGCCCGCAAAAGAAACATGAAAGTATGGATTCTTGATGACGCCCATTTCCCTACGGGATATGCCAATGGGAAAATGCTGGAAAAGGACGACAGCCTGTGTAAGCAGTATCTTGCCTATAACTGTGCCGATGTGTACGGGCCTGTACCAGAAGCAACATTGAATGTTGAAGGGCTTGCTCATTACCGCCCAACTATCCGGGAATTTGCGAATCCTATTTTTGCAGAGAAAAATCCAAGGAAGTTTAATGATGATGAATTGTTTGCTGTTGTTGCGGCAAAGGTTTTAGAAGGTGATACTGTTTCAAAAGAAACTGTTGTGCTTACCGATAAAGTTAGGGATGGCTGGCTTTCTTGGGATGTTCCTGAAGGTGTTTGGCGTATTTTTGTTGTTTATAAGACGCGTAATGGCGGAGGGAAAACGAGCTATATTAATATGCTTGATCCGGATTCCTGCCATGTTCAGATTGAAGCGGTTTATGAACCTCATTATGAGCATTACAAAGAGGACTTTGGAAAAACGATTGCTGGATTTTTCTCAGACGAGCCGGCAGTAGGAAATACCATCGGCTTTGACTTTGATGAATCCATCGGCCGAAAAAAAATGCACCTTCCATGGAATAAAGATATGGACGGTATGCTTAAGGAACGCCTTGGCGGGGACTATGCCAAATTTCTTCCGGCTTTATGGACAGATATGGACGATACTGCTGTAGCTGGGAGGGTCCGTTACAGCTATATGGATTCGGCTACGGCCTTAATTTCTGAAAGCTTCAGCGGTCAGATTGGGGCATGGTGCAGGGCCCATGGTGTGGAATATATCGGACATATTGTGGAGGATTTAAACCAGCACAGCCGTTTTGGCAGCAGCATGGGTCATTTTTTCAGGGCAATGAAAGGGCAGCATATGTCCGGTATTGACGATATTGGCAATCAGGTGCTTGTCGGCGGCGAGGATAACCGGCGGCTGGACGGCTTTGCTAAAGGCGGTCAGGGGGAATTTTTCCACTTTGAACTTGGAAAGCTGGGCTCTTCCTTTGCCCATATTGATCCGAAAAAGCAGGGGCGGGCAATGTGTGAGATTTTCGGCGCTTACGGATGGAATACAGGCGTGCGCACAATGAAATATCTTACAGATCATTTTCTTGTACGCGGCATTAATACCTTTGTACCCCATGCCTTTTCACCAAAAGCCTTCCCTGACCCGGATTGCCCGCCTCATTTTTACGCTCACGGCGAGAATCCCCAGTACCGCCATTTTGGAAAGCTTATGCATTATATGAACCGCATGTGCCATATTTTTAATCATGGGAAGCCGGTAATTCCTGTGGCACTGCTGTATCACGGGGAAGCCGAGTGGAGCGGTGGCTATATGCTTGATCAGAAACCTGCAAGGCAGCTTTTAGAACATCAAATTGATTTTGACATTGTTCCTTCCGATGTCTTTGCCCATATGGACGAATTTGACGCCTCCTTTGGCGGTGCCGCTGAAAATGAGGTTCCTGCTGGCGGTGCTTTTGGAAATGTGCTTAAAATCAACGGACAGACTTATAAGGCTTTTATTGTACCTTATGCTCAGTACATTACAAAAGCAGTGGCACAATTTTGTGCCAGCGCCGTTTTGCGCGGATTTAAAGTGTTTTTTGTAGATTCGCTTCCCCAAGGATTTTGCGATATGGAAAATGACGGAGAAAGCCAGGAGCTTTTGGATGCCCTTAAGTCCTGTACAGTCATACCGCTTTACGAGCTTGGCAGTTACCTTCAGGAAACAGATATTCCCGAGGTTCGTATTGTTCCAGCCTTCCGCCGGCTAAGGTATTACCATTATGTGCAGGACAATGCACATATTTATATGATTTCCAATGAAGACCCTTCAAAAGCCTTTGTGGGAGATGTTTTCGTTGCAGCACGGGGAAATATGTATGGCTATGACGCCATGGACAATCGCCTGTACTCCATTGACGGAGAAACGACAGAAAATGGCACCTGCCTTCATTTGAGGCTGGGCGCTTATGAAAGCGCGGTCGTTGTTTTTGATGAAAGTGGTGCGCCGGAGGATACCATGCAGTCTGGCAAAATACAGAACATGTCAGCGGCGGACAATTTATTAGAAAATGGCATAACGGTGACAGGCTCCTGGAAGATTTCGACATGTGAAGCTAAGCAATATCCTGACTTTAAGTTTCTGGCCCAGCTTGACAGGCTCCATGATATTGGACGCCTGGCCCGGGATTTCTCTGGATTTATTCGTTATGAAACAGAATTTGAGGATAAAGGAACATTTCTGATCATTGAAAATGCTTATGAAGGCGTCGAGGTTTGGGTAAACGATGTGAATGTTGGGATGGCTATTTGTCCGCCATACAGATTTGATATTTCAGGCACCTTAAAAGAAGGAAAAAATTCTCTCAGAATTGAAGTGGCAACGACACTTTACCGCAAGGTGGCCAGCATGGAGGATGGACAGAATCCATTCAGCAATCCTCCGGCAGTGATGGAGCCTTTGGGAATTGTGGGAGAAGTAAAACTTTGTCACTATTCACAGTCAGCCGCAAATACTTGCTGTTTGCAGCGTAAGAACATGATCCAGGTGTGAGCAGGCTCTTTTTGCGCGAAGCAAAAACTCTAAATGAGCCTGTGAAGTTACTATTCTCGGCGAAGCCGTGAATAGTAACAAATGTCACAGTCCGGCTATTTGAATGTAAAGCGCTGCGCTGCGTGCCTGCGTTTCTAAGCGCCGACCGGAGCGTAGACCACGCGTTTAGCACCGACCGGAGCAGCGGCGTGGACCGTAAAGCGCGGAGCAACCGGCTTTCATTTATAGTGATGCTGCCGTCCGGCGGCATGTTCGTTTAAAAACACGAAAAAAGCAGCCAATTCCGAACGGCTGCTTTTTTCTTTTGGAGAAGGTATTTTTTGTTTCTTATGGGGTGTAACAAAAAACTATATAATGTATTGGGGGGGGGTTACGGTTATTATAATACCATGGAAGTGAAAATAAGTGTCAACAAAGAACAATTTTTTTTACAGTACTTTCTATACAATATGCAAGACTTGAAAATGGGAAGTTTCTTTTTGGTTTCAGAAAAAATAGACAAAAAATACTGAAAAATTGTGGGCATCATTGTGTGTCCATCAATTTAACCCTATTGCTGTGTGATTGTTCCGGATTCCCGTAAACAGAAAGATTGCCGAATGATTTGATTTGCGGTAAAATAATAGCGATATAACCTCTCACAAGGGGATAACCTGGTGCCGCTAATAACACGGCAATCAGATGAAACCCCGCAAGGGGATAACCGGATGCCGTTGAAAACACGGCGATCATAGGAAACCCCGCAAGGGGATAACTTGATGCCGTTGAAAACACGGCGATCAGAGGAAAGGAGAAGCATTGTGACGCGAGAAGAACAGAAAGAATATATGATTAAAATGCTTGAAACGATTGTAAATATACCCAGTCCGTCCGGCTATACGAGGGAAGTAATGGATTACCTGACAAAGGAAGCCTGGGCTTTGGGGTATCAGGCAGAGCGCAATAATAAAGGCGGAATTATTATTTTAGTTCCTGGAAAAACGGAAAATATTTTAGGTATTGGCGCCCATGGCGATACGCTGGGAGCTATGGTGCGTTCTGTGACAAGTAAGGGATATCTGAAAATTACGCCTGTCGGCGGCTATATGATGTCTACAATTGAAGGAGAATATTGTAAAATCCATTGCCGCAGAAACGGAAAAACTTACACAGGTACAGTTTTAACCTCTATGCCGTCTGTCCATGTGTATGATGATTGCCGGACACAGGAACGTACTGCTGCAAATATGGAAATCCGTATTGATGAGATTGTGGAAAATGACCAGGACGTTTTTGCCCTTGGAATTGGCGCAGGGGATTTTGTCAGCTTTGCTCCGAGATTTGAGCATACGCCCAGCGGCTTTATAAAATCCCGCCATCTTGACGATAAGGCAAGCGTTGCGGTATTGATGACACTTTTAAAATATCTCCATGAAACAAAACAGCAGCCGGATCAGACTCTTAAGATTATGTTTACAAATTATGAAGAGATTGGCCATGGCGCAAGCTTCATTCCGGCAGATATTGAAGAATTTTTAGCTGTAGATATGGGGGCGGTCGGCGATGATTTGACAGGAGATGAAACAAAGGTCTCGATCTGCGCGATGGACTCTTCCGGGCCATATGATTATGAAATGACAAACCGGCTTATTAAAATTGCCGATGAAAGAAACCTTGGGTATGCGGTGGATCTTTTTCCGCATTATGGTTCAGATGTTTCTGCGGCCTTAAGGGGCGGCAATAATATCCGTGGGGCGCTGATTGGACAGGGGGTCCATGCCTCTCACGGAATGGAACGTACCCATGAGCAGGGGCTGATCAATACATTAGAGCTTATCAAAGGATATATAGGTGTTTAAAATGATTCATGCAGTTATCTTTGATATGGACGGCGTCCTCATTGATACGGAAAAGTATCTTGTAAAATACTGGGTTTTGGCAGGCCGTGAATTTGGATTCGATATGAAATGGGAGCATGGACTTATGATCCGCAGCCTGGCTGGAAAATATGCCGGGCCGCTGCTGAAAGAAATTTTTGGAAGCAGCTTTGATTATCCGGCGGTGCGTCAAAGACGTAAGGAATTAGTTGCAGAGCAGCTTGCAAAAACAGGCATTGAAAAGAAGCCCTTTGTGGATAAAGCGCTGGATGAGCTTAGGAAAATGGGGATAAAAACGGCAGTTGCTACAGCAACGGATATGGAAAGGGCCGGGAGATATTTAAAGCAGATTGGAATTTTTGATAAATTTGATAAAATCATATGTGCGGAAATGGTTGAAAATGGAAAGCCGTCACCGGATATTTACTTATATGCCTGTGAGATGCTTGGGGAAAAGCCTGGACATTGCGTTGCTGTGGAAGATTCACCGAATGGCGTACGTTCAGCGGCAAGCGCAGGCTTGCGCACAATTATGGTTCCTGATCTTACCCAGCCGGACGAGGACACGAAAAAGCTATTATATGCAAAAGCCGATAGCTTAGGAGAGCTTCCGGGAATTATTGCGTCCATAGGGGAATGTGAAAAATAAGTAACTATTCAGCCATGCATCTCGGATTTACGCAGCTAACCGCCGCCAACAAGGCGCATCCTCGATTCGTGCTAAGCTCCCTGGACTGAAGGATAACAAAACCTCTTTGCAAGCCAGCTTGCGCTAAGTTTTTGAACTCCTTAGCCGCATGGCTGAATAGTTAGAAAAATAGACATGCGAAAAGGCAGCCAATTCCGAACGGCTGCCTTTTCTTTGGAGAAGGTATTTTTTGTTTCATATGGGGTGTAACAAAAAACTATATATAATGTATTGGGGGGGTTTA
>JAGZDD010000215.1 GCA_018369015.1 Clostridiales bacterium
TGACGAGGGTATGATAAATGACGAAGAACTATTACAGCGTCTTTATGATGTGGGGCTGATAGATAAAGATTTTCTGAAGAACGAGATTGCCAGGGAGCAGCGATGGGATGAGCTTGTGTTTGGAAATGGCGAAGGCGATGAACTTTTAGCCGGCAATGGCGAAGTGGATGTACAGCACGCAGACGGCGAGCTTTCCTTTGGAAGCAGCTCGACCGAAGACGCTGAGCGAGAGCAGGAGGAGGCCCAAAAGGAGGCCAGGGAACGGGAGGAGAAAATGGAGGAACTCCAAAAGGAGTACGCGGATGCGCAGCACGATCTGGAAAAAGCCAGCAAAGAGCTTGAGGATCTGATCAGCGACCAGGAAAAGGGATGGATTGGCCTGGAACCGGCCATTGGCTGGCGGGAAGCCAGGATTAAAGACGCGCAGCAGCGTATGAGTGAAATTGAGCGGGAAATTGCCCGGCTGTAAATAGAGATTTTCCTGCACAAGGCTGATTCTCAAAGCCTGTTCACAAGTAGTTTATTTTGTCAACACCAAATTGTCAAAATAATTCCTAAATTTATTAGGAACTGTCTGAACTATAAAAGTGGTACAATAATCATAACGGTTCAGACGAGCCTGATAAGCATAAATATAAACGGTTTTGAGAATAGGGGGAGCTTTGTGATACGGGTATTCATTTATCATAGTGATAGAGATTTATTAAAGGAGATACAGCGAATTGTCATCGGATATTTTCGCAGCCATCAATATGCCTTCCGCGTTATGGCTTGCTCAAAATATAAGGACGCGGCGGAATACTTAATGAAATCCTGTGAGGACGAGGATATTTTTATGCTTGATTTTTCAATGCACGACAGCGCCCTTAAGATGGCAGCGTATATTCGTGAGCATAATTTGCGGGCGTCATGGATTTATATGGGCGGTGAGCCGACGGGCGTTTTTAAGGTACTGTTTGCCCGCCCGTCCGGCTATATACAAAAACCGCAGGACCAGGACAATGTCTGGGGCGTGCTCCATATTCTTGTGCAGCAGCACCAGAAAATGGAAAAGAAGCTTTATTTTTCATTTAAGTATGAAGGAGAGCTTATGCGGATTCCCTATGAGGAGATCAGCCATTTTGAAAGCAGTGCCAAGAAAGTTACGCTTTATCAGGGCAGGAGCAATAAAAGCTACTACTTTACAGCAAAACTGGATGATATTGGGGCAGTTCTTCCGGACTTCTTTTTGCGGTGCCACCAAAGCTATATTGTCAATATGCATATGATCCGGTCTTTAGATACGAAAAATCATGTGTTTGTACTGTATTCCAATGAAGAGGTACTTATTAGCCGCAGAATGTATGCTAAGGCAAAGGAGCTGTATGAGAGGTTTGGCGATATAAAGTCTTAAGCCTGCTTTAGGCGCATACCGGAAAAGATAGGCACCGGAATACGATACTTGATAGGCACCAGAACACGATACTCGATAAGCGCCGGAATACGATACTCTATGCAGGAAAAGGAAAGGGGAAAAGTATGATTGCGGGAATTGATATAGGAACAAGTTATTCAAGTCTGTGTATATTGGGAACGGATAAAAAGGCGGTGCCTGTGGATATAAGTACAGGAACAGGTATGTACGGAAGTAAATATTCGCTTCCATCAGCGGTATTTGTGGAGGAAAACGGAAGAATTTTGGTAGGGCAGGCGGCTATGAACAGCCGGAAGCGGGCGCCGCAAAATTTTTGTATGGAATTTAAACGAAATTTCGGGCAGGAAATCCCGGTGATTCTTGGGAACCGGCATTTTTTACCAAGAGAGCTGTACACGGAGGTATTCCGTCATATGGCTGAGTGTGTCGTAAAAAATTACGGTGAAAAAATAGATAAGGCGTTCATTACATATCCGGCATCTTTTAGTAAAACTAAAAAAGAACAGATCATTGCGGCAGCCAGAGCGGCAGGGTTGTTTGACGTCGTTCTTATGGAGGAGCCTGTCGCGGCAGCAATGTGTTACCGTGGGGAGGGCTATATAAAGGAAGGCCAGACCGTTCTCATTTATGACTTTGGCGGCGGTACTTTTGATGTGTCCATTCTTAAGTATGAGAATCATCAATTTACCATTCTTGGGGAAGCGGACGGGATTGAGCACTGCGGCGGAATTGACTTAGACCGGCTGATTTATGAAGATATGTTTCACCATATTGACCCGGAGCTTTTAGCCCAGGCCAGCGCAAATCCGATGAACCGGCTGCGTTTAGAGGAGCAGATTGCGGAGCTTGCGGTGAAGGCAAAGCACCATTTAAGCTCAGCCGAAAGCTTTGCGGAGGATATGCAGATTGGCTTCGACCTTGTACCCTACGGCCTGACAAGAGAACGGTTTGACAGCCTGGCGGCCCCGCTCATTTCACAGACGATTTTGGTATGCCGCAGAGCCATGGAAAATGCACAGGTGAAACCTGAAGATTTATCAGCCCTTTTGCTTGTGGGAGGAACAAGCCGGGTTCCTCTTGTGCGGAATATGATAGAACCGCTGACGCAAAATGGAAAAGTTCCCGTATTAAGCGCCGTGGATTTGGAGCTGGCGGTGGCAAAGGGGGCTTTGGAAATGGAAAAGGCTGTCATACAGGCGGCGTCTCCCAATATCGAAGGACAGGAACATGTAAATGTACAAAACCGTACAGAATTGCAGCAGGAAGAAGCTCACAATCGGCTACAGCTTTTTGTGTGTAATGATGAAGCCGCAGGGCTGACGGCCGACGGTCGTGTTGTTGTCGATCATATCAGGGATAACGAAACAGCAGACAGGGTAAAAGGTTGGGAGGATGTGGTGTCGCTCCGGTGCGGTATTGATAATGCTCATATTAAGCTGATCGTCGGTTTAAAAAAAGACGGCCGCGTCGTTGTCGCCGGACCGAACCGCCGCTGTGTTGTTCCAGCAAACTGTTGGGAGAATGTTTCGGCGGTTTATTGTGATGTGACGAATGTCTTCGGCCTGTCAAAGGACGGACGGGTTGCGGCCGTGGGCGATAATGAAAACGGCCAGTGCAATGTGGCGGGCTGGCAGAACGTGGCGGATATTAAGCTTGGCAGCGGCCATACGGTTGGCCTGTCAAAGGACGGACGGGTTGTGGCTGTGGGCAATAATGACAGAGGCCAGTGTGATGTGGGGCATTGGCGGAATGTGAAAGCAATTTTGTGCGGCGGCTGGCATACGGTGGGCCTGCTGGATGACGGCAGGGTTGTAGCCACGGGTGATAATATCTATGGTCGGTGTGATGTGGAACACTGGCGGGATGTCGTTTCTGTTATAGCAGGCTGGAGATATACTGCGGGGCTTTGTAAGGATGGCCGTGCTGTGATCGCTTGTAATAAGATGCCAGGGCGGCAAAACATAGAAGGCCTGAACAATGTAGTTCGGCTGGCAGGAGATAAGAGAAAGCCATATATCGCAGCCTTTTTAAAGGACGGCCGCGTGGCTGTGGCCGGAGTTGATGAAGCTGTGGCGCAGGAAGTTTCCGGCTGGCAGGATGTTAAGGACGTTATTTTTAAGGACGGTTATGTCTTCGGTCTGTTAAAAAGTGGCCGTGTTGTTGCAGCAGGCGAGGATGAGGATTTCAAGAATTATGGTTATTGCGCGGTCAGGGCATGGGAGGGCATCGTCCGCATATTTAGCGAATATGGAGTGATTGCCGGTGTCAGGAAAGACGGCACAGTGATCAGAAACTCTTATAAATCTATCGAACGGATTGTAAAAAGCCATATTTGGAAAGCAAATGAAACAGAACTAGTTTATGTTCCTGACTCCCCCAAAGTCCTCCCCTGGAAGCTTTTTAGCCCCTTCCTTCCACTTTTTAGCTGCTGTTTTCGGGCAGTTCCTCAGGCAGTAGCCGTTTTTGCCAAACAACCGCCCGAATTTGCCGATTTTAAGACAGAAATACATTGGCATGATACAATAAAACCATCAAAAAACAAAAGACATATCAACAAAACTTACCGTACCGCAGGCAGCGGCAGGAGCCGCAGAAACGGTAGAAATTCAAAAGAAAGGGGAAAGTAATATGTTTGAAGATTTTTTAGATTTATTCGGATTTGGCGGAGATGATGGCGACGACGGCTTCCAGGATATGGACAATAACGGGATGTATCAGCCGCAGAACACGCAGCCCAATGATATTGAGATGTACCAGCCTCAGAATACGGCGGAGCCTATGGAAATGTATCAGCCCCAAAGCGCGGGAACGCCGGTAGATATGGACGGCGACGGGCTGGCGGACGGGCTGGCCTTCCAGACACAGCAGGATTTGGACGGCGACGGAATTGCGGAAACCTTCATTGTAGAAAGCCAGGTAGATTTGGA
The DNA here is from genome assembly GCA_018369015.1 of Clostridiales bacterium. Classification (GTDB taxonomy): domain Bacteria; phylum Bacillota; class Clostridia; order Lachnospirales; family Lachnospiraceae; genus Catenibacillus. Next base: position 4,342 of record JAGZDD010000215.1, read on the forward strand.
CGGCGACGGGATTGTTGATACGGTTTCCACAGAAGTATATTCCGATTCCAATTTAGACGGAATTACGGATTATTATTCCGCAACGACAGTGTCCGACTTTGACGGCGACGGCGAAGCGGACTATATGATTACAATGGAAGACGTTAACGGCGACGGCGTGTTTGAAGCCTCCGGGGAATATATGGATACCAACGGTGACGGCGTCATGGAGCCGATTGACCAGTTTTCACCCATTTATCCGGATAACAGCGGAAATGCGCCGGCTTATGAAACCTTTGATCCTTCACAAACAGACCCCTCCAGTATTATTGGCGATCCGGCAGGTAATATGGAAAACTGGCACTGGCAGGAAACCGGAACAAGCTGTGCGGTAGCTTCCCAGGAATTTGTCCTTGAACAGCTTACCGGACAGGAGTTTGACGAAGGTGCGCTTCGGGAGCTGGCCGAGGAAAACGGCTGGTATGACATTCAGGGCGGAACGCCGATGGATGATGTGGGAAACATTCTTGAGTACATGGGGCTTCATGTGGAGCAAAGCGTTGACAATACCATGGAGGATATTGCCCATTGCCTTGAAAGCGGCGGCCAGGTTATCGTAGGCGTGGACAGCAGTGAGCTTTGGAATGGAACAAATGACGAAATGTTTGGTCCGGGTATGGATGCTGACCACGCAGTACAGGTCACGGGGATTGACATGAGTAACCCGGATCAGCCTATGGTCATTCTTAATGACCCAGGCGCAGCCAACGGCGGCGGGGCTATGGTTCCTGTCGATGCATTTGTCGATGCATGGGAAGACAGCGGGTGCTTTATGGTTGAAGCTTATGCATGAGTTTAACCTTATTGGGCCTGTGAGCAGTCAACGAAACGGATTGCGAATGTCTGCTCCGGTCCGGAATATGACAGAGATATTATGATTGTGCGGAGGAAAAAATATGAAAGATATATCAATGTTTGAACTTGTGACTTTGTTTAACCACAGTGAATTTCGTAAGACATCCATACCTATGGGCCTTGTATCCGGCTGGCCCTGCATCCGGCAGATCGGCAGGACGCTGGCGGTGACGATTCCATACTTTTCAAGAACACCGGGAAAAGAAAAAACAGCGATTTACCCGCTGTATTGTTCAGCTACAGTACCGGTCAAAAACCCTGACCGGATCGTGGATTTTACGATTTATCCTTATCAGGAACGCTGGAGGGATGTGGATTATTCCAAACCGGCCGGGTATTTTAAGCATGAGGCGTTAAAGGATGTCAGAACAAAAGAGGAATATCAGGCATTATGCCGTCAGCTTTATGGATATTATGACAAAATGGTGACAGCGATTATGAATAAAAAGCCTTTTGAGCAGGAGGAGGAAATGATCCGTCTTTTTTCAAAACTCATGGAGCCGGGGCAT
>JAGZDD010000216.1 GCA_018369015.1 Clostridiales bacterium
GTCCAAGCACAGAGGCCGGAACAAAAATCTGGTAGCCAATCCCGTCATGGTCGACAATAACATAGTCCTGTCCAATCAATTCAAGCTGGCCCTTTATATATGCAATCATAGGATTCTCCTTTAGCCATTTCGATAATTCTTAAACTCTAAAGCCAATTTATTGTTACTATTTATAGCTCCGCCGAGAATAATAACACTGTATTATCATTTTGCAAACATTAGTTCTATTATATTTGATTTTGTTATTGAAATCAACCTTTTTCTAACAGTTCAGCCCGTGCCATTCGCAAAGCGTGTTACTATTCACGACTTCGCCGAGAATAGTAACTTCACAGGCTCATTTAGAGTTTTGCTGCTCACTCCTGAATCACTGTCAGGCCTGGCTGATCAGCGAGTGATCAGCCAGGCTGTGAACAGTAACTTTCGCGGACTTATTTGGAGTTTTTGCTTCGCCGCATGGCTGAATAGTTACGTTACATTATTTAAAATTTTTCGTTTTATTTCGCAAAAATTTGTTGTAAAATACAATATATAAAATTTATTGTAACAGTTCAGCTATGTTGAACTGTTATCCATTAAAAATCGCCTTCGGTGATTGGATTTTTGCACTCCTGTCTCACTTTCTGGCGGTCAGCGCAGCAGGTGCGCAGATCTGGCTGAACTGTTACAATTTATTTTCTTTATTTAGAATTTCTTTTAACCCAAAACAATTAACCGGGAGGTTTTTATGATTACACGGACATATACAATCACTGATGATAATTTCACCAAAAACGGTATCAATGCCTTAAATATAACACAGCTTGACCGCCGCTTAGAGTGCGGCATGTTTTTTGACATAGAAACAACAGGCTTTTTTGCCGAGAGAAACGCCCTTTACCTTATCGGCGTCTGCTGCTATGAACAAGGGCAATGGCGGCTGACCCAGTGGATGGCACAAGACGAGAGCCCCGAGGAACAGCGGCTGATACTCGAACACTTTTTAGATGCTATAGCTAAGGTTCCAACAATTATTTCTTATAATGGCCAGACCTTTGATCTTCCCTTTATTGCAAAAAAATGTGCGGCGCTTCATCTTAGCGCTGATTTTTCATCCTGGGAACACTGGGATCTTTATAAAGAAATACGTAAGGTTGGTTCGTTTCTCGGGCTTAAAAACCTCAAATTAAAAACAGTAGAACGTTTTCTTGGCATTTACCGTGAGGATCAGTATTCCGGCGGTGATCTCATTCCTATTTATAAAAGCTATACCGGCAATCACAGTCATGCCCTTGAGGAGCTTCTTTTGCTCCACAATTACGAGGATATAAAGGATATGCTCTTTATTCTTCCAATCCTTTCTTACCGCCAGCTTTTTTGCGGCCCATGGAAGATTTCTGATCCAAGGCTTAACACCGACAAAAAGTCCGGCGCCAGGAAACCGGAGCTTTCCTTTACCATCGCCTTCGACCACCCTCTGCCTAAGACTTTAGGAGAAAAAAACTTTTTTATAGATACTAAAGGAAGTATTTTTTCCTCTAACGCTTTACCACAGAACCAGCCGGCCGCAATCCTGCCCCAATTTGCCCCTTTCTCCCTTCATATCACCGCAAAAACTATGACTCTGACACTGCCCTTTATTTCCGGCGAGCTGAAATATTTCTATGACAATTATAGAGATTACTACTATCTTCCTGAGGAAGACTGTGCGGTACATAAAAGCGTCGCTGCCTTTGTGGATAAAAGCTATCGAAAAAAAGCTACAGCTAAAAATTGTTATACAAAAAAGGCAGGCTATTTTTTGCCCCAGCCGGAACAAATTTTTACACCTGCCTTTAAATATGAATATAACGATAAGCTATCATGGTTTGAAGCGGAAAATGCCGAATTTTCCGAAACAAATAAAGTATCTTATATTCAATGTTTTTTGCGCTTTTTAAACTTTGGAAGCTTCTGAGTCCGTTTTGCGATCTCAGGATGTTCTAAAAGCTCCTTGGCGGCCCCGGGAAGCTTTATGATCGGCTCGGTTTTTTCGCCGTCCGTCTCATTTTCCGGAGCTTTATCTTCCTTTTTCCCCCGGCTCTCACTTCTTTTCTCATTAAATGACCGAATCACATCTGCGGCGCTGATAACGGCATCCTGAATCGTATCCTCAGAAACCTCCCCTGCGGCCCTGCGATGCTCTACAATCTTCATATAAGAGCGCTTTTTCGACTGCTTTGTAAGCCCGGCCATAAAATCCTCATAATCCTCCCGGAATACCCAGGGAGCCAGGCTGCACACAGCCTTCCACGCTTCCTCCATCATTCCCGCTTTTTTCCCCTTAACAACACAGCGGTAAATATGAAAATGGGTATCGCACAGAATCACATCATACTGAACTAATTCATCGCTTCCGGCATAGTAAGGCTTTCCGAAACAGGCGATTAAATCCTCCACCCGCAAAAGCTTTACATAAGGATTCCAGGATTTTACATAAAGCATAATAAAATGGCGGGTAATAAACATATAGCGGTCAAAAAATAAAGTCTTTTCATCCCCAAGCTCCTGAAAAAACTCCGCCCGTTCTTCAAGTGTTATGCGCTTAAACACCTGATTTTCAAACCCAAAAGCCTTTACTATAAAAAACAGGCCAATCAGCAGAATAAGGGCACAGGCAACAATCCCGCAAATATAGGCATATTTGCTGGCAGAGTCATAAATCTGGATCATTTCAGAAAGAATTGAGTAAAGCACGCTTCCCCCAAAAATCAGCACGGCTGCACCGAGCACCAGATGAACCACATAGCTTCTTAATTTGACTAGACTGTATTTCTCCATAATCCACCTCTAAAAAACGTTCATCAAATGTCTGCCCCTGCGGGCATAGCCGAAGAATTGCCGTAACAGTCCAGCCATACTGAAATGCTACGAATTGCCCTATGTTGCTAAAAAGCAGGAATATATGTATATTCCTGCTTTTGTCCTTTGTATCATTTTCTGACGGTCAGCGCACACATTGAACACTTGGCGGGATATTTTTCCAGCCTGGTGAAAAAGCGTACAAAGCAGCAAGTGCGCAGACCTTAGGATGAACGATTACTTATTCTTCAACGTTTTCTTCAGAAGCCTTATCTGCGTTTTCCAGAGCCTTAATGCTCAGGCTGATCTTGCGGTCAGCTTCGTTGAAATCTACAACCTTGGCTGTAATCATCTGGCCAACAGTTAAAACATCGGCAGGCTTTTCTACATGATCTTTGGAAATCTGAGATACATGGAGAAGAGCGTCAACACCTGGTTCAAGCTCAACAAATGCACCAAAATCAGTCATTCTTGCAACCTTGCCCTCAACAACATTGCCGACAGCATATTTTTCAGAAGCGGCCAGCCATGGATTTGTTTCAGGAAACTTAAGGCTTAATGCAATCTTATCGCCCTGGATATCTTTGATAAGAACTTTAATCTCCTCGCCAACCTTTAAGAACTTTTTAGGGTTGTCCACACGGCCCCAGGACATTTCGGAAATGTGGAGCAGGCCGTCAGCACCGCCTAAATCAATAAATGCACCAAAATCGGTAACATTTTTAACCTTGCCTTCCACAGTCATGCCTGCGGAAATTCTCTCAAGCAATTCCTTCTGCTTCTTAGCCTTTTCAGCAACTAAAAGCTGCTTTCTATCACCGATAATACGGCGTTTTCTCGGATTAAACTCGCTGATAACAAAAGAAATTTCCTGCCCGTCATATTTGGAAAGGTTTTTCTCATAAATATCTGATACAAGGCTTGCCGGGATAAATACCCGTGTTTCCTCAACAGTAACGCTTAAGCCGCCGTCAAGTACCTGGGATACTTTTGCGGTAAGCACTTCGTGATTCTCATAAGCTTCTTCAAGACGCTTGTTGCCTTTTTCAGCGGCAAGACGCTTGTAGGTCAGTAATACCTGGCCCTCGCCGTCATTCACCTTTAACACTTTAGCCTGGAGTGTATCGCCAACATGGACAACCTGAGTAAGATCGATGTTCGGTGTGTTGGAATATTCATTTCTTGTGATGATTCCGTCTGCTTTGTAACCTATATTTAAGATAATCTCGTCTTCTTTGACGTCGATTACGGTACCTTCAACGACTTCTCCTGTTCTTATTGTTTTTAATGATGCCTCCAATAATTGTTCAAAACTCATTTCAGACATGCTTTATGAACCTCCTCGATAATATTATTTGGGGTGGATGCCCCTGCTGTAATACCTACATTACCCATAGATTTTACTTGCGTTAGATCTAAGTCATTAAGTGTCTGTATATAGTAAGTATTTTTACATTCATTTTTACAAATCTCAAAAAGCTTTTGAGTATTTGAGCTGTGCCGGCCGCCAATGACAATCATGGCATCCGCGCCGGCCGCAATCTGCTTTGCTTCAGTCTGGCGTTCCTCTGTCGCATTGCAGATAGTATTTAAACATCTTATATCATAACCTTTTTTTGAAATAATTTCAACTAATTCTTTAAATTTATTGTAATTAAATGTCGTTTGTGATACAATGCACAACTTTTCAGACTCCAAAGCGCAAAATCTATCCGCTTCGTCAATACTTTCAATGACAGTCACAGGCCCCCTGCACCAGCCTTTGATCGCTTCAACTTCGGGATGGCGGTCATTTCCTATAATAATCACCCTTCTGCCTTCTAAGCCCTGTGCTTCTACAATACGGTGAATTTTCTTAACAAACGGACATGTAGCGTCGACAATGCGCACACCCTTGCCCGCAAGTGCCTCATACTCATCCCTGGAAATCCCATGGGAGCGGATGACCAGGGATGTTCCCGGAACAAGCCGTTCATCCAAAAGATCCTCTATGACATCCACGCCCCTCATCCTTAAATCATTCACAACTTCTTCATTATGAATAATTGGGCCGTATGTATAGACAGCACCGCTGCCAATCTCATCATAAACCATATTTACAGCCCGCTTAACACCAAAGCAAAAGCCTGCCGTTTTAGCCAAGGTCACATTCATATTCATTACTCCTCTCTGCTCTGGCTGCGCTCCTGGTACATGGCTATAATTTTTTCAACCACCTGGGGAATATCCATATGTGATGTGTCTAAATAAACGGCATCGTCCGCCTGCTTTAACGGTGAAATTTCCCGGTTCATGTCACTGGCATCCCTCTTTGCAATATCCGCCTTAACCGCCTCAAGCTCTGCTGCATTTCCCTTTTCCAGCAATTCCTTGTACCGTCTGAGCGCACGCGCCTCCACTGAAGCGGTCAGGTAAATCTTAAGGGGCGCCTGCGGCAAAACATGGGTGCCAATATCCCGGCCATCCATTAAGACATCACTGCCGGCCGCTAAAGCCCTTTGAAGCCCTAACAGCTTTTCGCGCACCGGTCCATAAGCACTGATCTTTGACGCCATATTTCCAACGCTTTCCTGACGTATCTGACCTGTAACGTTTTCCCCATTGAGAAGCACCTGCTGCGCTCCTCTATCATAGGCAATCGTCACATCAATTCCAGGAAGCGCCCGGTCAATCGCTTCATAATCCCCGGCATCGATTCCATGAGATAAGAAAAACAGCGCCAGCGCCCGGTACATCGCACCTGTATCGACATAAATAAAGCCAAGCGCCTTTGCCGCCGCTTTTGCTATCGTACTTTTTCCAGCTCCTGCCGGCCCATCAATTGCAATATTAAAACCCATACTCATTTCCTCCTGTTGGCCATCCTTTTA
>JAGZDD010000217.1 GCA_018369015.1 Clostridiales bacterium
ACCTCTCTGCAAGCAAGCTTGCGGTCTACGCTGTGCTTCGGTCGGCGCAGGGCAGACGTCCACCGGACGTCTTGCGCCAAGTTTTTGTCATTCTCAGCCGCATGGCTGAATGGTAACCAAAATAGGAGGAGATTTATGAAGTCATCATTGACAAAAGAGCTTGAAATGTTTACGGCCTCTTTGGAGGCCGCTGCAAAGGAGCTGCCAAAGGATGGCTGGCGCCTGCGCTATCATATAATGCCCCCGGTGGGGTGGCTCAATGACCCCAATGGCCTGTGTTATTTTCATGGAGAATATCATTTGTTTTTCCAGTATTCCCCGTCGGATGCCAATGGTTCTCTTAAATATTGGGGGCATTATGTAAGCCCGGATCTCCTTTCCTGGGAGTACAAGGGTATTGCCCTTTATCCGGATATGCCCTATGATTGCAACGGCGTTTATTCCGGCAGCGCTCTTGTAGAGGAAAATGAAGTGTTCCTTTATTATACAGGCAATGTAAAGCTTTCAGGAGATTATGATTATATTTACAGCGGACGCGAGGGAAATACGGTTCTTGCGGTTATGGATGAAAATGGCGCGGTTTCGGGTAAGCGGCTGCTTATGAAAAATTCAGATTATCCGGAGCATGTCTCCTGCCATGTACGTGACCCCAAGGTGTGGAAGGAAAACGGCTGCTATTATATGGTACTGGGGGCGCGGACAAAACAGGATAAAGGGTGCGTTCTTTTATACGAAAGCAGCGACTGTCTGACATGGACGCTGAAAAATATTTTGGAAACTGAGGAGACCTTTGGCTATATGTGGGAGTGCCCGGATATGTTTTGCCTGGACGGAGAGAGGATATTAAGCGTTTCTCCCCAGGGGCTTGAACAAAAGGGGCTTAATTATGCCAATATTTACCAGTCCGGCTACATGGTGGTTTACGGTGATTTTACTGGAAAATACCGTCTTGGCTGTTTCAAGGAGTATGACAGGGGCTTTGATTTTTATGCGCCCCAGACCTTTGAAGCGCCCGATGGGCGGCGCATACTGATCGGCTGGATGGGAATGCCGGACAGCGATTATACAAATGCGACGGTTTTAAGAGGATGGCAGCACTGCATGACCATTCCCAGGGAGCTGACCTATAAAAACGGGCAGCTTTATCAAAATCCTGTCCGCGAGCTTGAAAAGCTTCGGGGCGCGAAGACACAAATGGAAATTAGCCAGGCCGAAATGATAAAGGTTTGTGGAAGCAGTGACCTGGTTCTTATCTTTGATGAAAATGAGCCGGCAGATTTTTCGTTGTGTATTGACGATGGACTGTGTATCGATTATGATAAAGAAAATAAAATATTCCAGATGTCGTTTTTGCAGGACTCCTCCCTTGGCTGTGGCCGCACAAAAAGAGGCGTGATTTTAGATGGGCTTAAAAATCTTAGGCTTTTGCTGGATACTTCTTCCGTGGAGATTTTTATTAACAGCGGGGCAGAAGCGTTCTCAAGCCGTTTCTACCCGGAAATGGATGAGGATAGCCCGGGAAAACACTGCCTTAGCTTTCGGGCGGGGAAGGCTTTAATGACAGCCTGGAGGCTGGAGGAGAAAGTGTGAATAAGGATAAGCTTTTAGCGATTGGGGAAGCGCTTATTGATTTTGCCCCAAAGCAGATCGGGGTTCCATTAAAGGACGTATTAGAATTTAAAAAGGCTGTAGGCGGCGCTCCGGCCAATGTCTGCGGCGCATTTTCAAAGCTGGGCGGACGGTCGGCAATGATTACCCAGCTTGGCAATGATGCTTTTGGCGATTGTATTGTGGAAGAGCTGTCTGGCTTTGGTATTGATACAGAGCATATTTTAAGAACAGACGAAGCGAATACCGCCCTTGCCTTTGTTTCTTTGGAGGAGGACGGAAGCCGGGATTTTTCGTTTTACAGAAAGCCCAGCGCGGACATGCTGTTCCCGTCGCAGGCGCTGAAACAAGTATGGTTTGAGGAAGCCTATGCCCTTCATTTTTGTTCCGTAGCGCTTGTGCCATCGCCGATGCGCCAGGCCCACTGTCAGGCGATTGATATGGCCCTTGCTGCGGGAACGCTCATTAGCTTTGACCCTAATGTGCGTTTGCCGCTCTGGAGCGACCACGGGGCGCTTAAGGAAACGATTCTTGAGTTTATACCTAAAGCCCATGTTCTTAAAATTTCAGATGAGGAGCTGGAATTTATTACTGGGCAAAGCGATATTTTTGCGGCTTTGGATAAGCTTTTTACAGGTAATGTAGAGCTTATTATTTTTACAAAGGGAAGCGGCGGCGCCATGTGCCTGACGAAGGCTGCCACAGCGCAGGTGCCTTCTAAGCGCGTTAAGGCGGTAGATACAACGGGGGCCGGGGACGGATTCATTGGTTCATTTCTCTGGCAGCTTTTCCGTGATGGCATTGGGGCTAAGGATTTAAGCGGACTGACAAAAGAAAAGCTTGAGAGCTATATAACTTTTTCAAATCGTTTTTGTGAATACAGCGTTTTTGGAAATGGAGCGATTGCTTCTTACCCTACGCAAAAACAGCTTGAGGAATATATTTTACAAAATCCATAAAAGCAAAGTAACGATTCAGACGTATGGCTGAATCGTTACAAAGTAAAGGGCCGTGCCGGATAGATCTGGCGCGGTTTTTTTGTGCGATAAGCCCTGCAAGCGGCCGCCGTGCTTGCGCGAGCGGGTCTACGCTCCGCTGCGGTCGTTGCTGTGAGCTGGCTGTTGTATCGCAGCGGATAGGGGAAGAAAATCTTCCCCTATCCGATTCTCCCTGGCCGCATGGCTGAATCGTTTCCTATATTTTAGGGAGCCTTGGGGTTAGGTAAAAAGCGGCAAGCCCGGTAAATAACCCGGTGAGAATACCGCTTAAAATCAGATAAGGGTAATAATAAAAAACATAGCCGGAGCTAAGTACTGCTGCAGCTACGGCAATCTGCCCGGTATTGTGGGCAATAGCTCCGAGAATACTTGTAAACCATAGAAGCTTTGCACCAAGGAAATGGTGAAACAGCGCCATAATGAGAAGGCAGGCCAGCCCGCCGGCAAGACTGTAAAAAAAGGACATCATTTGCCCGGCAAAAATACTTCCAAGTAAAATACGCATAATGAGAACTACCAGGGCATCCTTCCATGTTCCGTTGACAAGGAGGATCAATGTTACGATATTGGCAAGCCCCAATTTGATTCCCGGAATAGGAGCCAGAGGGGGAATCATAGATTCCAGAAGAAAAATTGTCAGGGCGATTGTTGTAAATAATGCCAGTGTTGTCAGTTTTTTGACCGATTTCATAGACCTGTAAATTCCTTTCTAGTTGGAAATGCCGTCAATAGGGTTTTCATTTGCCGTCCGTATACGGATGATCAAATGATTCGGCAGGCATGTGATAGGCTTTAAGCTGTCGGATATATAACCGGTCTGAATACAGATTTTGTCCGGACAGGAGGCTTTGGTTACGGCAATCCGGCCAGGTTCAACGCGGATCGTATTGGAAGCATTATTTTCTCCGGTGACAGTCAGCTCATATGGCTCATCCACCTGGCTTAAATCAATGGTTTGAATACATTGGCCATCCTGAATAATTTCGGCAATAGTACCTTTATCTGCGCTTTTATGAAGGAAAAAAATGGACAGGATGCTTAATATTAAAAGAATAAGGACAATAGTGATACATAATTTTATTTTTTTATTCATAAGAGTCTCCATATTACAGATGGTTTGTTACTATACACAGTCAGCCGTAAACACTTGCTGTTTGCGGCGTAAGAATCGGATACAGTTGTGATCGGACTCCCTTTTGCAGAAAAACTTTAAATGAGTCCGCGAATTTTACTGTTCACGGTTCCAGTGAATAATAAAGCTGGCTTTGGATTCCCGGTGTAGCCGTAATTTCTCCGTCTGCTGCAATAAAAACGGCGTCAATGCCGTCCATTGTACTAAGAAGGTCTGTTGCCCTTTCTTCTCCAAGGACGAAGGAAGCGGTCGAGAGGGCGTCGGCGTCCATTGAACAGTCTGTGATGATTGTTACGCTGGAAAGGCCGGTATCAGCGGGATAACCGGTTGCTGAGTCAAGAATATGATGGTACTTTTTTCCGTCCGGTGCGGTATAGTACCGCTGATAATCGCCGGAGGTGACAAAGGTTTTTCCTGTCATCTTAAGAAGAACGGCCGGATGGTCCAAATCCTGGGGGTTTTGGGGGTCTGCAATACCTAATGTCCATGGCTGTCCGTCATAACGGCTTCCGATGGTAATAATATTCCCGCCCAGGTTTAAAAGTCCGCTGGTAATACCATAATCATCCACAAGCAGCTTTTTCATTTCATCGGCTGCATAGCCTTTGGCAATCGCGCCCAGATCCAGTTCAAAGCCATCTCCTGTGAATTGAACAGTCTGATCTGTTTTATTAAGAATTACCTTTTTGTAATTTTTCTGTCCGGCCAGCGGGGAAATTTCACTCTTACCCGGCAGTCTGGCGTGGTCCGTACCGATACCCCACAGTTTTATAAGCTTTCCCAGGGTGGGGTCAAAGGCGCCGTTGGTAAGATCTGCAAAATAAAGGCTGCGTTCTAAGACTGTGTACAGATCATGGGAAACATGGACCGGGCCTTTGGCTGCATTCTGGTTGACATCATTTAATTCGCTTTCCTCTAAAGCCGCTGAGAAGATTTGCTCCAGTTCCCGGGCTTTGTCCATAGCGGCGCTGGCCGCATGATCTAGACTTTCCTGAGAACTATTCCCATAGAGGGTTACATTAATAACTGTTCCGAGAATCAGCTCCGTTTCATTGGCTGTGCGCATCTGTGCGCAGCCAGAAAGCGTCTGGCTGGCAAGACATAAAATAAAAGTCACTGTGATACAGACGGCGGCCCGGCGGCAAGAAACAGGCAGGTTCATAAAGCCGTCTTTTTTGCGTTTGCCGCTGCTGTGACTGTAATACTGCAATGCAATTTTCATTATTTTAGATTTATTCATGAATACCACCGACGATTGCGGAAGCGCAAAGCGCGGAGCAATCGGCTTTCATTTATAGTGCTGCCGCCGCCAGGCGGCATGTCCGCTTACTGTTTAAGAGTATATATAGAAGAAATTATTTTGTCAAATTATATGGTATACCCCGGGAAAAAATGGTATGATAAAATCATAGCTATTCAAAGCCAGCCGCAAACACTTGCTGTTTGGGGGAAAATCGTGACAAAGTGACTAAAAACAGTAAAGGAAGATATGAATGAATCGTGATGATATTATTATAAAAAAGGTCATTGTACATATTTTGGATTCCTCCGTAGGTATGCCGGTGCTTTCTGATAAAGAGCTTTCCTGCGGTCCGGATCTTTATGATTTTTTTCGGGCGCATCTGGAAAAAATAACAGAAAGCGATGATTTAAAGCAATGCAGCTTTTTTGAAGAGTCAGAAATTTTGGATGAGCTTCATCAGTTTGAACCGGAACTGTTTGTGCCGATGAGCCAGAAGCTGGCCGCTTTTTTGTATTCGATTATGAATTCCAACATCGAAATACCTTAGGCGGATTTAGCGGTTGTTTAGTTCCGTTATGATGAAAATGAATATATTGTACTATTAAAAATGAATAATAAATATTCTTATACTCATTTAACTGTATAAGAATTAGGGGAAAAAAACAATGTCATTATTAAGCAAAAGTA
>JAGZDD010000218.1 GCA_018369015.1 Clostridiales bacterium
CGGCAGCCCGTCCTCATACCTTGGGGTTATCAAATGTGCAGACACAGGGTCAAGTAAACTTGCCCCTGCGCCTGCCCACTTGATAGCTTTCATAGTAATATAAGGGAGTAGCGGAAGATGAATAATAAGTTAATTGAGTTAAAAAATCTTACGAAGAATTTTGAGGACCAGCAAGTCCTTCGGGGAATTAATCTGGATATCCATGAAAATGAATTTTTAACACTTTTAGGCCCTAGCGGCTGCGGAAAAACGACAACGCTGAGAATTATTGCAGGCTTTGAAGAACCAAGCGATGGACAGGTGCTTTTTAACGGTATCGAAATTTCCAAAGTGCCGCCTTATAAACGGGAGGTTAATACGGTTTTTCAGAAATACGCCTTATTTCCTCATATGAATGTGTTTGAAAATATTGCTTTTGGATTAAATATCAAGAAAATCGATAAAAATGTCATCCGCCAGAAGGTGGAGCGAATGCTTAAGCTTGTGGGGCTGGAAGGCTTTGGGAGCAGGGATGTTACCTTGTTGTCCGGCGGTCAGCAGCAGCGTGTGGCCATTGCGCGGGCACTTGTCAATGAGCCGAAGGTCCTTCTGCTCGACGAGCCTTTGGGGGCTTTGGATGCGAAAATGCGCAAGGACATGCAGCGGGAGCTGAAAAAAATCCAGCAGGAGGTGGGAATCACATTTATTTACGTGACCCATGACCAGGAAGAGGCCCTGTCCATGTCGGACACGGTTGTTGTTATGAATGATGGGGAGATCCAGCAGATCGGTTCCCCGACGGATATTTATAATGAGCCGGAAAACCGCTTTGTTGCCAAATTTATCGGAGAATCGAATATTATCGAGGGAACAATGCTTAGAGATTATCTTGTAGAATTTGACGGAGTTCAATTTGAATGTGTCGATAAGGGCTTTGAGGACAACGAACCGATTGAGGTTGTTTTGCGCCCGGAGGATCTCGACATTGTGGATAAGGAGCGGGCTAAAATTACAGGAACTGTGCGTTCCGTGACGTTTAAGGGTGTTCACTATGAAATTTTAGTAGAAACGCCGCTTCGCACTTATATGGTACACACGACAGATTTCGCTGAGGTCGGACGGGAAGTCGGACTGCTGTTTGGGCCTGAGGACATTCATGTCATGTGCCAGATGGGAGGATACTAATGAAGCATTTTAAAAAGCTGACATACCCTTATGTGCTTTGGTCGGTGCTGATGATTGCCGTACCCCTTATATTGATCGCTCTTTATGCATTTACGACGGACGGAAATACGGTAAAAACCCTAAATTTTACAACAGAAAATTTTTCACGTATTATAGAGCCTACATATCTCAATGTATTTTGGAAGTCCATTAAAATGGGAACGATTACAACGGTCATCTGTCTGCTGATTGGCTATCCTCTGGCCTTTATTATTTCAAGGTGCAAAGAACAGGTTCAGGGCCTTTTGATTTTGGCGGTGACAATTCCTACATGGATCAATATGCTGCTGAGAACCTATGCATGGATGAATCTTTTAGCCGACAATGGGATTATTAATAATCTGCTGGAAAAGCTGGGGCTTGGGCCGCTGACCATGATGTATACGGATTTTTCCGTGATCCTTGGCATGGTCTGCAACTTTTTGCCCTTTATGATTATTCCCATCCATACTGCGCTGAGTAAAATGGACCGCTCGCTGATTGAGGCATCCTATGATTTGGGTGCGAACAAGGTTCAGACTTTCCGGAAAATTATTTTGAAGCTGTCCATGCCCGGGGTGTTTAACGGCTGTGTCATGGTCTTTTTAATGTCCATTTCCGCGTTTGTTATTCCAAAGCTCCTTGGCGGTGGTCAATATGTTCTTATCGGTAATCTGATTGAAAATCAGTTTATTTCCGTAGGCGACTGGAATTTTGGCAGTGCTATTTCCCTGCTTTTAGCTGCGGTTATTTTAATTTTTATGAAGATTATGAAAAAAATGGATGCAAAAGATAACTAGGAGGCGCAGATGAAAGGTTTAAAACGTTTTTTCTCAAGATTTTACATGGTTTTATGCTTTATATTTTTCTATCTGCCGATACTTGTGACGGTAATTTTTTCCTTCAACTCATCGAAGTCTTTGACAAATTTTACCGGATTTTCCATGCGCTGGTATCAGGAGCTTCTTGGAAACAGCGAAATTATGTCGGCGGTTTATGTGTCCGTCACGGTCGCCCTGCTTTCTACGCTGATCTCCACATCGCTGGGAACACTGACGGCCCTTGGCCTTTCAAAGTCGAGAAAGTTTTTAAAGGAATATCTTCTTAATATTAATAATATTCCGATACTAAATCCCGAAATTGTTTCCGCAATTTCGCTGATGCTTTTATTTTCATCGATTGGCATG
Organism: Clostridiales bacterium; assembly: GCA_018369015.1. GTDB lineage: Bacteria > Bacillota > Clostridia > Lachnospirales > Lachnospiraceae > Catenibacillus. Next base: position 2,370 of record JAGZDD010000218.1, read on the forward strand.
CCTAAAGGTTATTGGACAATGCTGCTGGCCCATATTAGCTTTTGCACACCCTTTGTTATTACAAGCGTTTATCCAAAGGTGCGCAGCCTTGACCCCAACCTTGCCAATGCGGCTATGGATCTGGGAGCAACGCCCTTTCAGGCGCTTGTCAAAGTTATTTTGCCAATGATCCGCCCGGGGATTTTTGCCGGAGCTTTGCTGGCGTTTACCATGTCCTTTGATGACTTTGTTATTTCCTACTTTGTATCTGGAAACGGCGTTAAAAATATTTCTATCATTGTTTATAATATGACAAAGCGCATTAACCCGACGATTAACGCGCTGTCAACGATTGTGATTATTGTTATTGTCGCTGTTGTCGTGTGTGTGAATGTCCTGCCGGTGATACGCAAAAAGCACAAGAAAAAGGAAGCTTCTTATTCTAAAAATAAAAAGCGCGGATATATTGCCGCAGGCGTTGCCTGCGCGCTCATTGTCTGTCTTGTTGCCGGTATTTCATCAGCCAGCAAGAACGGCAAAAAGACGCTCCATGTGTATAATGCGGGCGAGTATATTAACCCGGCCCTTGTTTCCGGTTTTGAGCAGGAGTATGGCTGCACGGTGATGTATGAAACCTTTGAGTCCAACGAGATGATGTATACAAAGCTTGGCAGCGGCGAGAGCTATGATGTAATTATTCCTTCGGATTATATGATTGAACGGCTGATTAAAGAAGAGCTTGTCCAGCCAATCCAGTGGGAACTGATTTCTAATAAGGACAATCTTCTTACAGAAGTTAGAAATAAAAGCTATGATCCGGGAAATACTTACTCTGCGCCATATTTTTGGGGGAGCGTCGGTATTTTGTACGATAAAAATGTTGTCAGCGAGGAGGATCTTGAGGCTGGCTGGGATGTTCTGATGAATCCTAAATATAAGGGAAACTTGTATATGTATGACAGCGAGAGAGATTCCTTCATGGTAGCCTTAAAGGCCCTGGGCTATTCGATGAATACCCATGACGAGGAGGAAATAAAGGCGGCTTATAATTGGCTGATTAAGCAGAGAGATACGATGGAGCCGGTTTATGCCGGGGATGATGTTATTGATAATATGATTAGCGGAAATAAGGCTCTGGCGATTGTCTATTCCGGCGATGCCGCCTATATTATGAGTGAAAATGAAAATATGGGCTATTACACTCCGGCCCAGGGCACGAATATCTGGTATGATGCCATGGTTATTACAAGCAATTGCCAGGAGCTTGAGCTTGCCCATAAGTTTATTGATTATATGCTTAGGGATGATGTGGCCCTTTCTAATACGGAATATGTGGGTTACAGCTCCGTTGTCGCCTCTGCCTTTGAGGAAATGCAGAAAACGACCTATGCCGGCGTCAATGCTTATGTGCCGGATATAGACAATGAGAATAATGAAATTTTTGCCTATCAGGATACGGATATTAAGCAAATGTTTGCGCAGCTTTGGACAAAGGTGAAGGCAAAGTAAGCTTTTATGGCGGGCTGTGCGCGGTGCTGTAAGGAATGAAAGGAGAAATGAGCCGATGATAAATAAATCCTCAAATGAGCCAAAGATAAGAAAATCCGGTTCGCAAGATGTGGATCGGATTATGGAGATTATAGCCATGGCTGTGGAATATATGCATAGTCACGGCATTGCACAGTGGTGTGACGGCTATCCACAGAGAGAACAGTTCCTTTCAGACATTGCCCGCGGTGAAAGCTACGTCTGTATTCTGGACGGGGAAATTGCCGGTACTGCGGCACTGTCTCTTAGGGAAGAACCGAATTATTTAAAAATTTATAATGGCTGCTGGTTAACCTCGGCAAGGTACGGGGTTATCCACCGGATTGCTGTGGATGACCGGAGGAAGGGCTGTGGAATAGCCAAAGCCTTTGTGGATTATATTGAAAAAATGTGTATAAATGCAGGAATAAGCGCAGTACGTGTGGATACTCACGAGGATAACAGATCTATGCGCAGATTTCTTGAAAAGCAGGGATATATTTATTGCGGAATGATTCATTTGCCGGACGGGGCTCCCCGTATGGCTTATGAGAAAGTGCTTGAAGAGTATTAAAAAAAGAAACGGGTATTCCGGGACCCGCCCGGCGCGCTGGGATTAAAGATGACAAGGAGTTACGATGACAGGAATAAGGAACAATTATAATCATACGATTTATGCCTCTTATATTGGCTATATTACCCAGGCAATTATTAATAATTTTATTCCGCTGCTGTTTTTGACCTTTCAAAACATCTATGATATATCACTGGATAAAATTGCTTTGCTTGTTACGCTGAATTTTGGCGTGCAGCTTTTGGTTGACTTTTTGGCGGCCAAATTCGTGGACCGGATCGGCTACCGCGTTTGTGTCGTTTTGGCCCATGTTTTATGTGCGGCAGGGCTTTTTAGTCTGGCTGTATTTCCCGATATATTCCCTGACGCTTATGGCGGTATTGTGATGTCCGTCGTTATGTATGCCATAGGCGGAGGCCTGATTGAAGTGCTTATAAGTCCCATTGTGGAAGCGTGTCCGACAGAAAAAAAGGAAGGCGCTATGAGCCTGCTTCATTCCTTCTACTGCTGGGGCCATGTGTTTGTCGTGCTTGCCAGCACTCTGTTTTTTACAATGGCAGGTATTGAAAACTGGCGGGTTCTTGCACGGCTTTGGGCTTTGATTCCCCTGGTGAACTGCTTTTATTTCCTCCTTGTACCTCTGAAGGTTTTAGTGGAGGATGGCGAGGGAATGTCCATACAAAAGCTTTTAAAAAATAAGATGTTCTGGCTGCTGTTTTTACTCATGGCCTGCGCCGGAGCCAGCGAGCAGGGGATGAGCCAGTGGGCCTCCGCTTTTGCGGAAATGGGGCTTGGTATTTCAAAGACTGTGGGCGATTTGGCAGGCCCATGTGCTTTTGCTGTATTTATGGGAACATCGAGGCTTTTTTATGGGAAATTCAGCGATCGTATTAAATTGGAAAAGTTTATGTTTTTAAGCTGTGCCTTATGTGTTTTCAGCTACTTTATGGCCGCTTTATCCCCGGTGCCCGTACTGGGCCTTGCAGGCTGTGCTCTGTGCGGCCTTTCCGTGGGGATTATGTGGCCTGGAACCTTTTCGATTGCGGCAAAAGCACTCCGCTGCGGCGGTACCGCCATGTTTGCCCTTTTGGCGCTGGCCGGGGATCTGGGGTGTTCTTCTGGCCCGGCGGTTGTCGGTTTTGTGTCGGATGCTCTGGGAAATAACCTGAAAATGGGTATTTTGGCCGC
>JAGZDD010000219.1 GCA_018369015.1 Clostridiales bacterium
AAACCCGTTATCAATGAGGTATGTATGTTAGTACATAAGATGTATGTATTCCAGTACATAAAAAGAGTGGGCGAAAGTCAATTTGAGTGGCACCGCGGATGAATTTACCGTCTCAAGCATATTATATATGCTTGAGACTTTTTATTTGCTCTGGAAGCTCGGCAAGCGGACGTACAGACTGGACAAGCTTGCTTGTCCGGATGCGCTGACATTTGACGACAAGACGGTATGAGCGCAAGTTATGCGGAAGGCAGAACGGAAAGCGCGGCCCAAAAGTTTACACAGCCCCAGTCTTCCTCAGCCAGGTTTTGCATAACAGTTTAGGAGGAAAATACAATGAACAAAAAAATGATTGCAGCTTTATTAACACTCTCCCTGGGCGTTTGCTCACTTACAGCCTGCCAGACCGGCAGTGATTCTAAAACTCCTGCGGCATCAGAAGCCGGCGGCGGATCTGAGGCCAGCCAGGCCAACTCCGATAGCTCTGCTTTAGATTCAGCCGCTGACGGACAAACTGACGAAAGTACTTCCGACAATTCTGGCAGTCAAAGCGGCTCCTCTCTGGCAGATGGCCAATATAAAATTTGTATCACTCAGTATGCCGAACATGGATCTCTGGATAATTGCCGTGAAGGCTTTCTTCTCGGCCTTGAAGAAGAAGGTTTTGTTGAAGGCGAAAATCTGACGATTGATTTTCAAAATTCCCAGGCAGATTCTGGTATGAGCAGCCAGATTGCCTCGAAATTTGTTTCCGAAAACCCAGATCTAATCTGCGCCATTGCAACCCCTAGTGCCCTTAGCTGCTACAATGCGGCTAAAGATACAGACATTCCCATTATCTATACCGCAGTCACTGATCCTGAAACTGCCGAGCTTGTAGACAGTAACCAAATGCCTATAGGCAATATCACAGGAACAAGCGATAAGCTTCCTGTAGACGCCCAGCTTTCGCTGATCCGGAGTATTCTTCCAGAAGCGAAAAAAATTGGTATTATGTATACAACAAGCGAATTAAATTCAGCAGCCACGATCAAAGAGTATAAGGAAAAAGCCCCAGATTACGGATTTGAAATTGTAGATGCCGGGATTTCCACAAGCGCAGACATCCCTCTGGCTGCCGATAATCTTCTTTCCAAGGTTGACTGTATCAATAACCTGACAGACAATACGGTTGTTCAGGGCCTTCCCACAATACTAGCCAAGGCAGGAGAAAAGAAGATCCCCGTTTTCGGGAGTGAAATTGAACAGGTAAAAATCGGCTGCCTTGCCGCTGCAGGCATTGACTATATCGAGCTTGGCAAAAAGACAGGCCAGATGGCGGCTAAAGTACTGCGTGGAGAGGCCAGCGCCAGCGAAATGCCTTATGAAACCTTTGAAAATTACAGTACGTATTTTAATCAGGCCGTCGCCGACAGCTTAGGCATCGGTGTCGACAGCAGTATTCTTGAAAATGCTGAAATTTTTACGGAAATTACAGCAGAATAAATATGGCCAACAGCGCTTTTGCAGCTTTCATCTGTGATAGAACCACGCACAGCACGGCACGAATGTTTACCAAAAAATCCTACAAATACAGCTCAAAAGCAGCTATGCTCAAACGGTTACGTTTTAGGAGAGATAACACATGGATATTATAGGAATCCTCGAACAGGGGCTTATTTACGGAATCATGGCTCTTGGCGTTTATATCACATACAAAATACTTGATTTTCCCGATCTGACGGTAGACGGAAGCTTCCCTTTGGGGGGCGCCGTCGCGGCCGTCCTTATAAAGGCCGGCATTAATCCTTATCTGTCACTGCTGGCAGCCTTCGCCGCAGGAGTTCTTGCCGGCATATGTACCGGGCTGATTCATGTCAAGCTTAAGGTGCGCGACCTTCTTTCCGGTATTATTATGATGACAGCCCTTTACACCATTAATTTAAAAATTGCCGGACAGGCCAACATTCCCCTATTTACGAGCCAGACAATTTTTGATAACAACATGTTAAGCGTCCTTGTTCCAGAGAGCCTGCGTCCTTATATAACGCTGATGATTATTTTAATCATTACCCTCATTGCCAAATATTTGCTGGATCTGTATTTAAAAACCCGCTCCGGCTATTTGCTCCGCGCGGTCGGCGACAATGATACGCTAGTCACATGCCTTGCAAAAGATAAAGGGCTTGTAAAAATCGTGGGCCTTGCTATTTCAAATGGCCTTGTCGCCCTTGGCGGCGCCGTTTTCGCCCACGAGGAGGGTTATTTTGATATATCCAGCGGCACCGGAACAATCGTTATCGGCCTCGCCAGCGTTATTATCGGAACAAATCTGTTTAAAAATGTTACGTTCCTGCGGGTAACGTCCTCCGTGCTCATTGGTTCAATTTTATACAAGCTCTGTGTCGCTCTGGCATTAAATGTCCTTGAGCCGGATTTTGTCAAATTAATTACCGCGGTTTTACTGCTCGTCATTTTAATTCTCAGCCACGACCGCAAAAAGAAGGTGAAGATTAATGCTTGAGTTAAAAAATATCCATAAATATTATAATCCGGGAACAGTGAATGAAATGTGTCTTTTTTCCGGTTTTAACCTCACCGTCAACGACGGGGATTTCATCTCGATCATCGGAAGCAACGGCTCTGGAAAAACATCGCTCTTAAACATTATATGCGGAAGTATTCCCATTGAAAATGGCTCTATTTCCATTCACGGAAAGGATCTGACAAAAGCCCGGGATTTCCGGCGCTATGCCCGTATTGGCCGTGTTTTTCAAAATCCTGCCATGGGAACCTGTCCGACAATGACAATCCTGGAAAACATGTCTTTAGCCGACAATAAGGGGCATTCCTTTAATCTCAAGCCGGGAACAAATAAAAAGCGCCTTGACGCCTACCGGGAAATGCTATCCCAGCTCGGCCTTGGTCTGGAAAACAAAATGGATACAAAGGTCGGCGCCCTTTCCGGCGGACAACGTCAGGCTATGGCGTTGCTCATGTCCACAATGACGCCCATTGAATTTCTTATTCTCGATGAACATACAGCAGCCCTTGACCCAAAAACAGCCGACCTGATTATGAACCTCACAGATAAAATTGTCCGTGAAAAACATCTCACCACAATGATGGTGACACATAATCTCCGCTATGCCGTGGAATATGGCAACCGGCTGCTGATGATGCACCAGGGCAATTATATTTTGGATAAGTCCGGCAAGGATAAACAGGCACTCACTGTCGACAGCCTGCTATCTGAATTTAATCAAATAAGTATTGAATGTGGCAATTAACCCGGCCCTTTGACGGCTACAGCCAGAGGCGCAATTTTCATCAAATGCAAAAAGGATGCTCCAGACTCATGTGCTGAAGCATCCTTTTTTTTAATTCTGTATATTTCCTGTATCTTTTGTGGGCACATCCATAGCAGTCTGCGGTATATTGACATCCTGTGCAGGCGCAGCTTCACCGCTTTGAGACTCCTGCGTCCCCGTCGTTTGTCCGCCATTTCCTGCCAAAGACACTTTTCCCCACTTTCCCTGATATTTGACCCAGGCATTTTCACCCTGCACAGGACGCGCCTCGTCAAATACAAAGGGAACAGCAATATTTCCATTTTTATCAAGAAAACCCCACAAACCGTCCTTTTTTACAGCAGCATAGCCACCGCTGTACCCGTAAGGTTCAGCCTGAGTATAACTAAGACCCTCTTGGGCCGCCACATCCACATACTCCGCTCCATCATATTCGCAGGGAATCACCTCTTCGCCTTTAGAATTACAAAAGCCCCATTTTCCATCACGTAATACGGCAATCATTCCCTCCCAGGAAGATTTTCCCGTATTTTCATAAATAAAATCTGTACAAAGCCCCTGGCTTGAAGCCAGCGCATATTTAGGATGATCCAGGCTAAAGCTTTCTCTTGTTCCGGCAATCACAGGAACAAGCATATTTTCACCCATCTGGAAAGGATTTTCCTCTACTGTTGTTCCCTCAGCATTATGAATCATACGAAAAACAGTTTTTTGAGAATCATCCCACAAATAACTATATGAAAACTGACTATGGTTGTGGCTGCCGTCTTCATTGAGCGTATAGTCCTCATTTAAAAGGCGGCTGCTTCCATCCGGCATAACAGCATAGAGCTGGCCAGAGCATTTTAAAATATAACGGTACTGAGGCTCAAGGACAATCTGTCCGCTGATGTTTACAAGCCCTGCCAGTCCATTTTGCACAATCATACTCACATCTGTGGCATAAATGTCCTCCTCAGGCGTACATCCCAAAACTGGCATAATATTATCTGCCACAATGGAGGGTTCCAAGGACCATACAATGACATTGCTGGCATTGGCTGGCAATGCACTTTCTCCAGAAGGCTTCGCCACCGCATTGTCTGTCGGCAAGTTTTTTGTCTGAACTGTATCTTCCGGCAAAGTCGTTTCCCCACCTGACTCTGATATATTTTTATCTCCTGTCAATTCGCCGGCTTTTTCAAGGAGCTGCTCGCTTCCCGTCCGCTCATATCCCTGTTCTAAAATCTCCACTGCCCTTTGTGTATCATTCATGGCAATATAGACATCTGACAGGCAAAAATACCCTTCCGCCCCTTCAGGATTCATTTCCAGAGCTTTAAAATACGTATCTTCAGCTTTTCCGTAATTGGCCTCGCGATAATAGCGGTTCCCTTCAAGAATAATATCTGCATAATCCTTTTTAGGTTTTTTCCACAGAAAAGTAAAAATCACTACGGCTGCAATAATTACAATAAATATGGCTCCCATAATCACCCACAGGGCTTTTTTTCCTTTTCCCGGCGGCTTTAGGCCGCCATAATTTCTGTTACCGCTATCTTTGGCCGATACTGGTACGACTTTTTCAAGATCTAAACGATCACTATCTTCTAGATCCATTTCCTTTAATTCGACTTCCTCTAAATGAAAACCAGAAAGATCTAATGTATCTTCAACAGTCGCTATTTTCTCATTACGGGTAAGTTCAGGCAATTGCGCCGTCATATCCTCTAATGTATTCTCTGTCGCCTTACGGCGCCCCGGATTATTGTGGGAATCCACATTTTCCACAGATATTTTCCGTATTCGGTAGGCTGCATTGGACTTCTTTTTTACATTCTTATCGGCCGCAGATTTTAAAGGTTCTCCACATTGGGTACATTCTACCGCATCATCCGTGTTGTCTGCCCCACAATGACTGCAAATCATGTAAATTCACCTCGCTTTACAAACTATACCCATTATACACGAAAAATGGCTCCCAGTATACATATTTTAAAATATTTACTATGAAAGCTCGGCAAGCGGACGCACAGACGGGCAAGCTCGCTTGGCCGGATGCGCGGACATTTGCCGACAAGACGGTATGAGTACGAGTTGCGCCGTAGGCGAAACGTAAAGCACGAATACCGGCGGCAGATGGTGGAGTGCCGCAGGCACGGAACCATCTGGCTTTCATCCGTGGTGGTGCC